>SCSV01000164.1 GCA_004297555.1 Salinibacterium sp. | reverse complement strand
CGTCTGAGGATCAACCTGCCGATAACTCTGAATCTCGTTCATACGTGATCATCTCCACGCCACAGCCCCAAAGCTGCAGCATCACGCCGAACCAGTTACACAAAAATCCCGACAGACCCTCACAAATTCGACCGTGCTGTGCTTTGTGGTTTGTGGCGGCGGCAGCCTCATATCCGATAACAACGGTAAGGTTCACACTGCATGGGGGATTGGACTCGGCCCCGAAGAGGGCGGTGTCACGAGCGTGGGAATCGCGGGGGAGACATCTGGCCCAACCATGACCGTTTCTTGTATAGCCACCGCGGTTGGTGGGGGTTACTTCGAGGGAACAATGAGTTCTGACCCTCGGGACATTGCCGCACCGCACAAGATTGCACCCTTGGGGTACGAGGTCAATCCCTCAAGTGCCGGCCCGGTACTTACGGGGGGAGTAGGAGTCTCCACTGGCGAAGCTATCGGGTGTTCCGTTATGTTTTGGTTTCCGCTGAGTTGACCTGCGAATGGGAGCACATTGCTCACCCTGAAGCGCCTCAATCTTGCTGCCGCTCTTTTTCAGGTTTCGGCTCTCGGCTGATGATCCCGGTCGACTGCGGTGGGCTCCAACCGATGAGCTGAGCGGTCCACTACCGATCCCGCGAGCAGTTCGTAATCCGCACCGGGGAGAGACTGCGTCCTGGTCACCCGGATTACGATCTCGTAAGTGGCGAGCGTTCGGCCGAGGGAGATTACGTCGCAGGTCGCGGTCACGATGCCGGAGGAGACAGCGCGGCTATGGGAGGCGTTGACCTCGATGCCCATGGCCACCGCGGTCGGGGCTGGCGTGAATGGCGGGGAGCGGGGCGACTCGCCGAGCACGACACCGGTTCCATCGCGCAAGCCAGCCACGGATACCCGGCGGTTTGCAGCGGCCCGGCGGGAAGCCGAGTGCACTACCGTTGAGACGCTGGCGAATGTTGCCGCGGAGCCGCACGAGCAGCTCAAGAGCTTGGACGGAAGCGAGAATGAAGCGCGCGCTCATCACCGGGATCACCGGGCAGGACGGCCTTTATCTTGCCGAGCTGCTCCTGGCCAAGGGCTACGAGGTCTACGGCTTCATGCGCGGGCAGAACAACCCGAAGCGCGCGTTGCTCGAACACATCGTTCCGGGCGTGCACATCGTCACGGGCGACATCACCGACCTCCCAAGCATCGTGCGGGCGCTCAACGCCTCGCGCCCCGACGAGTTCTACAACCTCGGTGCAATCTCGTTCGTCGCCTACTCCTGGGAGAACGCCCACCTCACGACCGAAGTCACAGGCACGGGAGTGCTCAACGCGCTCGAAGCGATCCGGCTGTACTCGGCGTCGAGCGATCACGAGGTGCGGTTTTATCAGGCATCAAGCTCAGAGATGTTCGGCAAGGCCCAGGCCGTTCCGCAGAACGAAGAGACTCTGCTCTGGCCGCGGTCGCCCTACGGTGTTGCGAAGGCCTTTGGCCACCACATGACGATCAACTACCGGGAGTCGTACGGCATGCATGCCTCCTCGGGCATCCTGTTCAATCATGAATCGCCGCGACGCGGGCCCGAGTTCGTCACCCGCAAGGTGACCCGCGCCGTCGCCCGCATCTCGCTGGGGCTGCAAGACAGCCTCACCCTGGGCAACCTCGAGGCGAAGCGCGACTGGGGCTTCGCGGGCGATTATGTCGAGGCGATGTGGCTCATGCTGCAGCAAGACGAGGCCGACGACTATGTCATTTCTACCGGCGAGACCAACACGATCCGCACCATGCTCGATGTCGCGTTCGGCGCAGTCGGCATCAGCGACTGGAGCGGCCTGGTCGAAGAGAACCACGCAAAGTTCGTGCGACCGGCCGAAGTCGACCTGCTCATCGGCGATTCGAGCAAAGCGCATGAGAAGCTGGGCTGGCAACCCAAAGTCAGCTTCGTCGAATTGATCACGATGATGGTCGAAGCCGACGTCGCCGAGCAGAAAGCCCTCGCCCCCCTGGCATGACACGCGCACTCATCACCGGAATCACCGGCCAGGACGGCTCTTACCTCACCGAGCGCCTCCTTGCGCTCGGTTACGAGGTGCACGGCACGGTGCGACCGAGCGGTGCGGCGATCGACGGGGTCACCACCCACGAGGTCGACCTCGCCGGCACCGGTGTCGGTGACCTCGTGACCGCGGTCGCCCCCGACGAGATCTACAACCTCGCGGCGGTGAGCTCGGTGTTCCGTTCCTGGCAGGAGCCGGCGCTGACGGCCCGCGTGAATGGCGCCCTGGTGGCCGAGCTGCTCGCCGCGGTGCGCGAGGCGCAGGAATCGCTCGGCAAGAGCATCCGCTTCGTCCAAGCCTCCAGTGCAGAAATATTCGGGATGCCCGCAGCCGTGCCGCAGACCGAGAGCACCGCCATACACCCAACCTCGCCCTACGGCGCTGCCAAGGCCTACGCGCATCATCTGGTCGGGGTCTACCGGGAAGCCGGAGTCGCGGCTTCCGCGTGCATCCTGTACAACCACGAATCGCCGCGCCGGCCCGAGACCTTCGTCACGCGAAAGATCACTGCTGCTGCGGCGCGCATCTCGCTCGGCAAGCAAGACACCCTCGCCCTCGGAACCCTCGAAGCGCGCCGGGACTGGGGATGGGCGCCGGACTACGTGGATGCCCTGCACAGGGCCGCACTCGCCGACACCCCCGGCGACTACGTGATCGCGACCGGCTCGGCGCACTCGGTGGAGGACTTCGTGCGACTGGCTTTCGCGCGCGCGGGCATCGACGATTGGCGAGCGCACGTGAAGATTACCGATGACCTGCGCCGCACGGGCGACGCGCCGGAACTCCTCGGGGACGCGACGAAAGCGCGCAACGAACTCGGCTGGGAGCCGACCCTCGACTTCGAGGCCATCGTCGCCGCCATGGTCGACCACGACCTCGAGATTGCGAGCAACGCGTCGTGAGTTGGCTGGTTACCGGTGGCGCGGGCTATATCGGCTCCCATGTGGTGCGGGCCCTCCAGAGCGCAGGTCTTCGGCCGGTTGTGCTCGACGACCTCTCGACCGGCCACGAGGGCTTCGTGCCGAATGACGTGCCGTTCGTGCTCGGCTCGATTCTCGACGGCTCGCTGATTCTGCGGGCCATCGCTGACCACGACGTGACGGGCGTCATCCACGTCGCCGGTTACAAGTACGCAGGCGTTTCGCTGACGAAGCCGCTGCACACCTACGACCAAAACGTCACCGGCACAACCAGGCTCCTCGCCGCGATGCAAGAGAGCGGGGTCAACCGCATGGTGTTCTCCTCGAGTGCGGCCGTCTACGGCACGCCGACCGACGAGATCGTCACCGAGTCGACGGCGAAGACCCCCGAATCGCCGTACGGCGAGTCCAAGCTCATCGGGGAATGGCTCCTGAAAGACCAGGAGCGAGCCTCGGGCCTGAAGCACACCTCGCTGCGCTACTTCAACGTGATCGGCTCCGGCGACCCCGGGCTCTACGACTCCAGCCCGCACAACCTACTGCCTCTCGTGTTTACCGCGCTCGTCGAGGGGCGCACGCCGCGCATCAACGGCAACGACTACCCGACACCCGACGGCACGTGCGTGCGCGACTACATCGATGTCGGCGATCTCGCCGTCTCGCACGTTGCTGCCGCCAAGCGCCTTGAAGCGGGGGATGCCCTCGAGCCCGCCTACAACCTCGGCAGCGGCACCGGGTTCTCCGTCGGCGAGATCATGGCGAAGGTGGCAGAGGCCACGGGCATCCCGTTCACGCCCGAAATCGCCCCGCGCAGGCCAGGGGATCCTGCACGCATCGTGGCGGCTGGCGATCTGGCAGCGCGCGACCTCGATTGGCGGATGCGGCATTCGGTGCGCGAGATGGTCGAAGCGCAGTGGAATGCGACTCGCCGGGCGACACAACTCTCCTAAAGAGATTGACCCAATTATCATCCGGTGACTTGACGCGGAGGTAACTACACCGGTGTAATTATCCCTAACGCGAAGTGGTGACGTGGCCACTCGTTTGAGGGGAGACAGACGCATGGTGAACAACGGGCATCGCACCGGCGTTCCAGACGACTGGTTCGTCGACCCTCTCCGACTCGGGGTGCCCGGTGTGCGCCAGCTCGTCGACGAAGAAGAGAACCCGCTCGCGTGGCAATCCGACTCGCTCTGCGCACAAACTGACCCTGAGGCGTTCTTCCCAGAAAAGGGCGGATCGACGCGGGACGCCAAGAAGATCTGCTCCTCCTGCGAGGTGCGCACCCGCTGCCTGGAGTACGCGCTTGAGAACGACGAGCGTTTCGGCATCTGGGGCGGTCTCTCCGAGCGCGAGCGCCGCAAGCTGAGAAAGCGCGCCTAACCCTCAGTTGTCAGCCGCGCCGTCGGCCCGTGCCGAGACGCGCGCGCTAGGGTCGAACGATATGCAGCCCAGAGTCATCGCGGTTCTCGTCGCCCAGAACGGCGCGCAGTACCTTCCGAGAACCCTTGCCGCGCTGGCCACGCAGACTCGGCGCCCCGATGCACTGATTGCCGTTGATGCCGGCTCGACTGACGGTACGCGCGAACTGCTTGCGGCCGCCAATCCCGCAGAACTCGTCTCGGCCCCGCGCCACAAGGGATTCGGTGCCGCGATCGCGCGGGCACTCTCACTCGGCGAACCTCACGACAACGAATGGTTGTGGCTGCTCGGTCACGACAACGCTCCAGAACCCAACACTCTCGCCGCTCTCCTGGGTGCTGTCGAAGTCGCCCCCTCGGTGGCCATCGCCGGACCCAAGCAGATGCGTTGGGACGAGCCGGATGTCATCGCGGGCTTCGGCGAGACCCTCACCCGGTTCGGCCGCTCGCTCTCGGTCATCCATGACGAACTCGACCAGGCGCAGCACGACACGGCGAGCGATTTTCTGGGAGTCGCCGAGGGCGGCATGCTTGTGCGCCGCAGTGTGTTCGCCGCCCTTGGCGGTTTCGATCGCTCACTGACGAGTGCGGATGCCGCCCTCGATTTCTCGATCCGGGCTCGGCTGGCCGGTCACCGGGTGATCGGCGTTCCCTCCGCACGCGTCGCGAGCGTCGGGCCAGCCGAGCTCTTCGGTCGGCGATCGCTATCGCCCGCCGCCCAGAACCAGGTCCGCCGGTTCGCGCAATTGCACCGCCGACTGGTCTACGCGGCGGGAGCCGCTGTGCCCCTTCACTGGCTCGGCCTGCTGCCGATCGCCCTGGGCCGTTCGTTCATGCACGTGCTCACCAAACAGCCCACCCTTATCGCCGGCGAATTCGGTGCCGCCCTCGGCGCGGTGTTTGACGGCCGGGTCTGGGAGGCCCGCGCCAACCTGGCCCGTACTCGCAAGCTCGGCTGGGCCGCGATCGGCGAGCTGCGGATGCCCGGGGCCGAGGTGCGCGAACGCCAAGCGCAGGAGCGTGCAGCAGTACTGCACACCGCGCCCACCTCGCGCGTCGGACCGGGATTCTTCGTCGGCGGCGGCGCGTGGGTCGTGCTCGTCGCGGCGATCGTCGGTTTCGTGGCCTTCGGCCACTTCTCCGATGCGCAGGCACTGACCGGCGGCGGCCTCGTGCCGCTGAGCAGCACGGTCGGCGAACTGTGGTCTCACGTCGGCTACGGCTGGCATGACGTGGGAGCCGGATTCACCGGGGCCGCTGACCCGTTCAGCTACGTGCTCGCCGTGCTTGGCTCACTCACGTTCTGGTCGCCCTCCACGAGCGTCGTCATCGTCTACCTCGCGGCGCTGCCGCTCGCGGCCCTCGGAGCCTGGTACTGCGCCGCGCGATTCTCGGCCCGCGCTTGGGCGCCGGCTGTCGCCGCAGTCGCCTGGACGGCCGCGCCGCCGTTCATCAGCGCGCTGAACGAAGGGCGCCTCGGCGTCGTGCTGACGCACATTCTCCTGCCGGTGCTCGTGCTTGCCGCGGTGAACGCGGCGCGCAGCTGGTCGATGGCGGCGGTCGCTGCGCTGCTCTTCGCCGTGGTCGCGGCGTGCACTCCTGTGCTCGTACCGGCCCTGCTGCTCGTTCTCGTGGTGTGGATACTCGCGCGACCGACGAGCGCGCACCGCCTCGCGGGCATCCCGATTCCAGCTGCCGTGTTGTTCGCTCCTCTCATCGTGCAGCAACTCGGACGGGTGAACCCGCTCGGCCTCATCGCCGAGCCGGGCGTGCCGGTTCTGAGCCAGGAGTCCACCGGCTGGCAGCTCGCTCTCGGTTCAAGCGATCTGGGGCTCAACGGCTGGAGCGCGGCACTCGACGCCGCGGGCGCCCCGGCGGGTGTCGCGCCGGTGGTCGCGATCGTTGCTCTCGCGCCATTCTTGGTGCTCGCGCTGCTCGCACTCTTCGTGCCCGGCACAGCGCGCTCGGTTCCCGCGCTCCTGATCGCGCTGCTCGGGTTCGTCACGGCAGTCATCGGTACGCACCTGCAGGTCACGATCCTCGGCGCCGAAACCACGGGGGTCTGGCCCGGGGCTGGGTTGAGCCTGTATTGGCTTGGGCTGACTGGGGCGGCGATTGTCGCCGTCGAGGCGCTCGGTCGGGCATCCGCTCTCCCGGCGTTTCTCGCGGCGATCGGCCTGGTGGTTATCGGGATTCCCGCGTTCACCTCGGCTGCGTCTGGCACGAGCGCTGTTGAGGCAAGCAATGGCCGGCTCTTGCCCGCGTTCGTCTCTGCGGAGGCGGCAAGTCGCGGCAACCTCGGCACGCTGCAGTTGACCGCGCAATCGGATGGTGTCGCCGCCGCGGTGCACCGGGGCCAGGGCACCACGCTCGACGAGCAGTCGACGCTCGCCGCCACCGACACGAGACTCGACAGAGCCGACCGCCGACTCGGGGTTCTCGCCGGAAACATCTCCTCGCGCAGCGGCTTCGATGTTGCGAGCGAATTGGATGCCCTGCAGATCGGCTTCGTGCTCGTTCCCGATGCCTCTGACGGCGCGGTCGGGATGCGTCACCGCCTGGTCGATGCGCTTGATGGCAACCGAAGCTTGATTCCGATCGGCAACACCGCTGACGGCTATCTGTGGCACTACGACGTGGGCGCGGGCACGCCACCCCGGGGGCCTTCGGCGATCGGCACACCGCTGGGCATCGGCATCCTCGCGGTGCAGGCCCTTGTTGTACTCATGACGGTGCTCCTGGCGATCCCGACGACGCGGCGCGCCAGGCTCCGCGCACCGGGAGCGACAAGGCGGCTGGGTCAGACCGAAGCGGAGCCGGATGATGATTGACGACGACGACATCGACGTGGCAGCCCCGGCGCCCAAACAGCGGATTTCGGCACGCGCCGCCGCGCTGATCGGTGCGCGCACTGCGGCTGGCTTGATCGGTGTCGGCATCGCAGTGGTCTTGGTGCTGGCGGCGACCTTCCTCCCGCTCCCGACGGTGAAGGCGGTGCCACCGGGCGAACGCATCACCCCGGTGCCGACCGCCCAACAACTCGTCTGCCCGGGTGCTGCGCTCCGCCTTGCCAATGATTTCGGGCAGCGCGCGACTGAACCGTCTCCGATTGGCGCGCCTGCCACGCAATTCGCTTCGAGTTCCGGACCAATCGATTCGCGGGCATTCACGCAATCGGATGCCTCGACCGGCCACACTGCGGCGGCACCCTCCACGATCAGCGCGCCGCCCAACCAGGCCGAAGCGGGCAAGCAGATTCTGCTTTCCGGCGCGCAAGCCCAATCCGTTTCGGAGGCAGAATTCGTCGGCCTCGCTGCCGCCGATTGCGCCGTCGCCAATGGGGACGCGTGGCTCGTCGGCGGGTCCACGTCTGTCGGTCGCACGACATTGCTCACCCTGGACAATCCCAGCGAGGTCGCCTCGACTGTCACCCTTGAGCTCTTCGGAGAGTCGGGCCCGATCGTCGCCCCCGGCACGAGCGGCATAATCGTTCCGCCAAACGGGCAGCGCGTGCTATCGCTTGCTGGCTTCAAGCGAGACGTGGCCTCGCCGGTCGTGCACGTGATGAGCACGGGCGGTCAGATTCTCGCGAATCTGCAGCAGTCCACGGTGCGGGGTCTCGCCCCTGGTGGTTTTGACATTTTCGGCCCGACCACGAGCCCCTCCACCGAGAACGTGATTCCTGGACTACTCGTCACCGATGTCGTCGAGGTGCAGAACCTCCAGGTCGGCGGGGAGTCATTCAACGACCTTCCGCCATCGCTGCGACTATTCGCGCCCGGTGAGGGCACGGTCGCGACGACCGTCAATGTTGTTCCGGAGAACGGCCAGGGCACCGGGGCATCCCTCTCCCTCGATGTCGAAGCGGGGCGCGTGGTAGACCTGCCGATCGCCGATCTCGATACCGGCAGCTATACGGTCAAGGTCAGCTCCAAACAGCCGCTCGTCGCCGCCGTTCGTGTCTCTTCGGCGAAGGGGGCGGCGAATGACTTCGCCTGGCTGGCGGCAACGCCCGACCTCTCCGCTCGCGCCCAGTTCACGGTCGCGCCCGGGCCGGGCCCGATCCTGCACCTCAGCAACCCGGGCAAGAGCGACGAGACGGTGCGCCTCACCGCCAGGTCGGGCGGGCGAATGGATGTCACGGTGCCGGCCGGCGCTTCGGTCGCCGTGGCCGTCACCCCCTCGACCACATATGAGCTGACCGGGTTTGAGGAGCTCTTCGGCGCGGTCACCTTCACTGACGGGAACGGCGGAATCGCGCGCTACGGGCTCCACCCGCCGGGCGCCGGCTCCACCCCGATTCGCGTTTACAGCTAGCTACAGATGCCGGAATCGCTCGGGGGCGAGGTCCCACGGGTCTTTGCCAAGCAACTCGGCAACCGCGCGGAAGACACAACTCTCGACCATCATGCGCTTGTGCAACTCGTCATAGCGATGCAGTCGCGAAAGTCGCTCGATGGGCAAGCGGTAGAGAATGACACGTCGTTGCTCGTGAATTACCCGCCAGCGGTTGACCACGGGGCTTGACCCCAAATCCGCCGGCAGCGCAGCAACCTCGAAGCTCACGTTCGCGAGCTCGCTCGGCCAGAGGTCCTTGAGGTATTCCGCGGTGGCCGCGACTGTCGCGTCGAATGTGTCGGCCCGGCTTCGCAACAGCGGCAGGTGGGGCCCAGTGACAGCGGCCCGAATTCCTCGGCCGTGGCGATCGCGCCAACTCAGCCGCGCCGACGGCGGGATGCCTCTCGACGCTTTGGCCACGCTGCCCATTCTACCGGCGAGGCTTGCGGTCGATACTGGACCGAGTCGTATGCTTTCCCCGATGAGCCCTCGACCGTGCAGCAAGGTGGCCTGTAACCAGGAGGCCACCGATACGCTCACGTTCGTTTACGCCGATTCCATGGCGGTGCTCGGGCCGCTGAGCCAGCATGCGGAGCCGCACAGCTACGATCTGTGCGAGCGTCACGCCGACCGCCTCTCCGTTCCGCGCGGGTGGCAGGTCGTGCGCCATGTAGTTTTAGGGTATGAGTACTCGTAGCCAAATCGACCTGTCACCCTTCGTTAAGGCATACGACGTCAGAGGCCTAGTCGGCACTCAACTCACCGCCGAAGTGGTCACGGCCCTTGCTGCCGCGTTTGTCGATGAGGTCGAAGCGGCAGGCCAGGATGTCATCGTCGGTCACGATATGCGCGATTCCTCACCCGGCTTCGCCGCCGCTTTCGCCGAGGGAGCCCGCGCTCGCGGGGCCAACGTCGTCTCGATTGGCCTCTGCTCGACCGATGAAACGTATTTCGCCTCCGGTTCGCTCAACGCCCCGGCCGCCATGTTCACCGCGAGCCACAATCCCGCCACCTATAACGGCATCAAGTTCAGCCGCGCTGGAGCGCAGGGCATCAGTTTCGACACCGGGCTGCGCAGCATTCGTGACCGGGCCACTGAGTACTTGGCCGAGGGCATCCCGCAATCTGACTCCCCGGGCTCGTTCCGCGACGTCGATGTGCTCGCCGACTATGCCGCCTACTTGCGCTCACTCGTCGACCTCACTGCGATTCGCCCGCTGCGCATCGTTGTCGACGCCGGTAACGGCATGGGCGGGATGACCGTGCCCGCCGTTCTGGGCACGGCCGCCGGCCTGCCCGAACTGCCGATCGAGATCATCCCGATGTACTTCGAACTCGATGGCACGTTCCCCAACCACGAAGCCAACCCACTCGAACCGGCCAACATCGTCGATCTGCAGAAAGCCGTCCTTGAGGCCGGCGCCGACCTGGGGCTCGCCTTCGATGGCGACGCGGATCGCTGCTTTGTTGTCGACGAGATGGGCAACGCGGTCAACCCGAGCGCAGTCGCTGCGATCGTGGCACTGCGAGAGATTCAGCGCGTGCGAGCCGCTCAGCCCGAGGGGGAGATCGTGGTGCTGCACAATCTGATCACCTCACGCATTGTGCACGAGACCATCGAATCGGTGGGGGCACGAGCAGTACGCACCCGGGTGGGCCATTCACTTATCAAAGACGAGATGGCAGCGACGGGAGCGATTTTCGGAGGCGAACACTCGGCGCACTATTACTTCCGCGATTTCTGGGGAGCAGACAACGGGATGCTCGCCGCCATGCACCTCCTCGCCGAGTTCGGCTCGCAGCCGGGCCCGCTCTCCGGTCTCTCTGCGCGGTATACCCCCTACGCGATCAGCGGGGAGATCAACTCGACCGTTGCCGACGTTCCCGCGGCCTACGGGCGGCTGGTCGAGGCGTTCTCGGAGGCCGCCGAATTCGACGAGCTCGACGGTCTTACCGTGGCAGGTCGGGCGGTCGAGAATCAGCCGTTCTGGTGGTTCAACGTGAGGCCATCGAACACCGAGCCCTTGCTGCGCCTCAACGTGGAAGCGCAAACGCCCGCGGAGATGCAGCGCGTGCGCGATCTCGCGCTGGCGATCATCCGCGCCTGAGAGCGCGCGCGGCGAGTCGCGAGATTCGACGCAACGGCCCGGTGAGGCGCCACGATGTTGAGCGCCGCAACTCGGCATGGGCTGCTTCGAGTTCGGCCACGCGAATCGCCTGCGCGGCGGTTCTCTGATTCGCCGCCTCGAGTTCCCCGACGAGGCGATCTCGTTCCCGCGCGATGGGAATGTGCGTGGCAGTGAAGACCCGCGCCAGGTGGGTGAGGCTGTCACTTGCCGATTGCAGCACGGCGAGCGCCAGCGAGTCGGAGACCCGTGGGTGCAATCCATGGGGTGGTCGTGCAACCGGGTCCGGCCTTGTCTCGTACACAGGGAAGTAGAGTTCGTCAGGCGTCGGCCTGCCAGGAAACCACGACATCATGAAGCGTTGCAGGTTGCGCGAGTGCAGAAACTCCACAAACGCTCGAGGTGTCGAGCCGCTACCTGAATGAGAAATGAGCGCTCGCGGTACGAGCGCAAATGTGAATCCGTTCGCGCGCATGCGCATGCTCAAGTCGACGTCCACATATTGGGCCGGATAGAGTCGCGGGTCAGTGCCACCGCATTTCTCGAAGGCGCTTCGACGTACCAAAGTCCCTCGGTTCGGGAGGTAGCTCAGCGGGGGTGCCGCCTCCGGGTCCTCGGGAGAGCAGGGTTCCACCGGGTACCACGACCACGAGATTACTTTGCCATCGTCGGAGATCAGGCCGCCGCTCGATCCGGCGGGGACTTGTCCGTCCTCGCCGACCGAAAGAGGGCCGACCATTCCGAGCGAGGGGTCAGCATCAAGTGCTGAAACCAGTTCGCCCAGGGTCTCAGGCCGCACAGTCATGTCATCTTGCACGAACCAGATTAGGGGCGCATCTGTCACCTCAGCACCGAAGATCATGCCACCGGCCCACCCGAGGTTGACGCCCGCAATCTCGACCCGGACGCCGAGACCAGACAACTCAGCGGGGTCGATGGTGGAGCTGTTGACAACGCAGACGATATCGAGTTCGAAGAGACTCGACTTCAGCGATCCGATGCACGCTGTCAATCGAGCGATATCGCCGCCCATCGTCGGAACGACTGCGACGACGCCTGTGCGGGTCTCACCCACGGATCAAAACTTGCGCAGATAGCTGCGCACATCCACCGGGATCTCGGTGGTGTCCCAGGGCAGCAGGATGCGGTCGGGCTTGTCGTGCTGGTAGCGCTCAGTAGGCAGGTTGACGAGTTGCGCCTCAACGTCACCGAGGTTGATGATCAGGTGCCACACGCCGACGGGAATCCGGAGTTGGGTGACCGCCCGAGCACTCAGACCGACTCGCTGCAAGACTCCGTTGGTCGGAGAGTCGGCGCGCGCGTCGTACAACAGCACGAGCAGTTCGCCCGAACTGATCGTGTACCTGTCGATCTTCTTCTCGTGGCATGCCCAGCCCTTGAGCTGACCTGGGAACACCGAGGTTTGGTAGATGTACACGACGGGCTCGCGCCATTCGTCCGGATCGCCGTTGTACACCTCGAAGAGCGCTCCGCGATGGTCGACATGGATGACCGGAGACCTGGTCTCCACACCATCGATGGTCTTGAGCACGGACTCGCCGGCGGGGGTAACAGTGGCGACGTCGCGCTCGCCGAGGTCGGGTTTCACAGGGGGCATGGGAGTATCCTTCCATGCCCCAGTCGTGAGAGCATGCACTCTTCGTGCATCCCGGCAATGGGAGAATTGGCGCATGCCCGCAACCAGCGCCACATCCGTTCCGTTCAAAGTTGCCGACCTCGGGCTCGCCGAGGCGGGCCGTCACCAGATTCGCCTGGCCGAGCACGAAATGCCGGGACTCATGGCCCTGCGCGAGGAGTTCGGCGCCGCCAAGCCGCTGACCGGTGCGCGCATTGCCGGCTCCTTGCACATGACTGTGCAGACAGCAGTGCTGATCGAGACCCTCGTTGCGCTCGGCGCCCGGGTTCGCTGGGCGAGCTGCAACATCTTCTCGACTCAGGATGACGCCGCGGCCGCCATCGCGGTCGGTCCACGGGGCACCGTCGAGTCACCGGCGGGCGTACCAGTCTTCGCGTGGAAGGGCGAGTCGCTCGAGGAGTACTGGTGGTGCACCGAGCAGATCTTCGACTGGAGTGCCGAAGGTGCGCTCGGCCCCAACATGATTCTGGATGACGGTGGCGATGCCACCCTGCTGGTGCACAAAGGCCGCGAGTTCGAACTCGCGAAGGCGGTGCCAGCGGCAGACCCCGCGGCGAGCCACGAGTGGAATGTCGTCCTGGAGCTGCTTCGAACCTCGCTGGCGGCAAGTCCTGATCGATGGACTCGTATCGCCGCCGAGATCAAGGGCGTCACTGAGGAGACCACGACCGGCGTGCACCGGCTCTACGAGTTGTCGGCGGCGGGAAATCTGCTGTTCCCGGCAATCAACGTCAACGATTCGGTGACCAAGTCGAAGTTCGACAATAAGTACGGCATTCGTCACTCGCTCCCCGATGGCCTCAACCGGGCGACCGACGTACTCATCGGCGGCAAGGTCGCCTTCGTCGCCGGGTACGGGGATGTCGGCAAGGGCGCCGCGGAAGCCCTGCGTGGGCAGGGTGCTCGCGTGATCGTGAGCGAGATTGACCCGATTTGTGCCCTGCAAGCGGCAATGGACGGCTTCCAAGTGACCAAAATCGAGCACGTGGTCGGTGAGGTGGACATTTTTGTCACGTGCACCGGCAACGCCAACGTGATCACGGTCGACCATCTGCGCGGCATGAAGCACCTCGCGATCGTCGCGAACGTCGGGCACTTCGACAACGAGATCGATGTCGCGGGGCTCGAGCGACTCGAAGGCGCACAGAAGGTCGAGATCAAGCCCCAAGTGCACGAGTGGCGCCTGCCGAATGGCCGCAGCGTTCTCGTGCTTTCTGAGGGCCGACTGATGAACCTGGGCAATGCCACCGGGCATCCGTCATTCGTGATGAGCAACTCGTTCTCGAACCAGGTGCTCGCGCAGCTCGAATTGTGGACGAATGGGGCCGAGTACGACACGGCGGTGCACGTTCTGCCCAAGCGGCTCGACGAGAAGGTGGCCCGATTGCACCTCGACGCGCTCGGTGTTCAACTGACCACCCTGACCGCCGAGCAAGCTGCCTATATCGGCGTCGATGTCGATGGCCCCTACAAAGTCGACCACTACCGGTACTGAGACTCAGCCGCGATCGGGAAATCCCCGGGGCATCCCGTCGAGAGCCGGCGCGAGCCGCGCGAGGTTTGCCCTTTCTAGACGCAGCGCCGCGTATTCACGGTCACGCCGAATCGCAGTCACCGCGGCGAGAAACAGCTCCGCGTTGGTTGCCGGAACCGGCGAGACGTAGACCGAGACCTGGTCGGCCAGTGACCTGCTTAGCCGGTTACGGGTATCCGGAGTGAGTTCGGATGCTTGGTTCAAGAACGTCGAGACGCGTCGCGCCAGCGGATCTGGCATGCGGGCGACGTCGGCTGTTTGCGCCCATTCGATGAGGGAGGCGGGCACGCCGAACACTGGCTTGGGATAGTAGGTCACTCGTTCGTTCTGGCTGTAAGTGCCGGCGACGAGGTCGCCGAGCCGCTTCGTGCGGCCGTTGAACAAGGCGACGAGTGCTGCGACACCACCGAAGGTTCCGTAGAGCTCGAGGAACCCTGTGAGTGCGCGGATCAACGCATGGCGAAAGCCGATTGCACCTCCGTCGTCACGAACGATACGCGCCCCGACCGCGAGCTTTCCGACGGATCGACCGTGCGTGAGCGTTTCGACAGTGAGCGGTACACCGACGAAGCAGAGCACGATCAGCGACAGGGTGATGGCGGCCGTGAGCGCGTCATCGGTCTCGCCTAACAAGCTCGCACTGACGACCATCATCACGCCGAGGAAGAACGCGATGTAGACGATTCCGTCAATCAATGCGCCGGCAGCCCGCAGAATGAAACTCGCCGGGCGCAAGTCGAGAGCTACCGCCTCACCGGTGATGAGTTCGTCCTCATCGACCTCGTACTCCGGTACGGGAATGTTCGACGTCGGGGGCATGCCATCATTTAAGCAGATGGACCTCGACGCCTATTCCGCCGCGCATCGCGAAGAATGGGATCGGCTTGCCCAGTTGTCATCGAAGCGGCAAATCACCGGGGCCGAATCCGATGAACTCATCGACCGCTATCAGTCGGGCGCGAGCCAGCTGTCGGCGATCAAGTCGACTGTCGGCACGACCGCTCAGGGCGAACGGCTTTCCCTCTGGTTGAGTCGCTCGCGGCTGCGTTTCACCGGCACGTCAGCGAATGTGCTCAGCCAGTTGCCGCGCTTCTTCGGAGCGCAACTGCCGGCGGCCATGTACCGGATTCGTTGGCTGACCCTCGCGATCGCTCTGGCCACAGTTATCCCCACGCTGATCTTCGGTTGGTGGGCTTCGGAGCATCCGGCAGTTCTGGCGAATTTCGGTGACGCCGACTTCCGCAAGCACATCGCTGAACATGATTTTGTCGATTACTACTCCAATTACTCGGGAACGTCCTTCACCAGCGAGGTCTGGACACATAACGCATTCCTTTCAGCGATGTGCATCGCCCTCGGCATTATCGGGCTGGCAGTGCCGTACTTGCTGCTGACCAACGCCCAGAACATCGGCTACATGGGCGCGATCATGGGCGAGTACCACCACCTCGACATTTTCTTCTTGTACATCGCACCGCATGGGCAGCTCGAGCTCTACTCCGTCTTCATGGCGGGCGCGGCGGGAATGCGCATCTTCTGGGCCTGGATCGCACCCGGTCCGCGCACGCGCGTCGCGGCGCTCGCCGAAGAGGGGCGCGCCCTCTTCACAATCGCTGTCGGCGTGACCATCACCTTGTTCATGTCGGGCATGATCGAGGGATTCGTCACCCGGCAACCCTGGCCCTGGCCGATCAAGATCGGCATCGGCACGGTGGCTCTGACGATCGTGCTCGTCTACCAGTGGGTGATCGGCGGACGCGCCGCGCGCGCGGGGGAGACTGGCGACCTCGAAGAGTTCGAGGCCGGCGCACGGCAACTCGCTGCGGGCTAAAGTCGCCCGGCGGCTTTCAGCGCGATGTACTGATCGGCGAGAGCCGGCGGGAGTTTCTGTGGCTCGCCCGTGACAACTTCCCCGCCGAGTTGGCGGATGGCGGCCGCCACTCGCTCGCGGTCGAGAAGGGCCCGCTCTGCCGCCGCGGCGCGATAGACGCTCTCGCGCTTCGTGCGGTCGAGCGTGGCATCCACCACACTCGGATCAGCGACGGATGCGACCACCACCGTGTGCTTGCGCGTGAGCTGCGGCAGCACCGAAAGCAGGCCGCGAGAAGCCCCGGGTGCGTCGATGGCGGTAAGCAGCACGACGAGCGCCGGATGCGCAGTGACCGAGCGCACAAGACTCGGCAGAGCGGCCCAGTCCATCTCGATCAATTCCGGCGCGATGGGTGCCATGCTCGACACCATCCGCGAGAGCAGCTCGGCGCCCTTCGCACCTTGCACGCGTGCGCGAACGCGGCGGTCGTAGATCACCAGATCGACGCGGTCGCCCGCAGCCGAAGCGAGGGCCGCCAAGAGGAGCGCCGACTCGAAGGCCGTATCGATGCGGGGTTCGTTGTCAATGCGGGCGGCCGACGTGCGAGCACTATCGATGACGATTACCACACGGCGATCCCGCTCCGGGCGCCAGGTGCGCACCACGAGGTCGCTTCGCCTTGCCGTTGCACGCCAGTCGATTGATCGCACGTCATCGCCGCGCACATAGTCGCGCAAGCTGTCGAACTCGGTGCCGGGGCCGCGCACGAGAACGCTCGCCGAGCCATCTAGTTCTCGCAGCCGCGCCAGTCGCGACGGCAGATGCTTGCGCGAATTGAACGGAGGAAGCACCGTGATTGCACCCGGGTAGACGATGCTGGCCTGGCGGGCTGCGACGCGCAGTGGCCCGAATGATCGGATGGTCACGTGGG
>SCSV01000163.1 GCA_004297555.1 Salinibacterium sp. | reverse complement strand
ACTACCGGCTCAGGGAGGACACCGCGCTTCGGGAAGCGGACCTATCCATGATCCCGAGTCCTGACGCGATGAAGGAGCTTCTGGCGGCCGGGAAACAAGCGCAGTGAATTTCGGAAACTGGGCAAACAGCGCGAAACTGCGCGCGCGCAGTTTGTAAGGGTTTCGACGAGCTGGGACAATAACATACGAAACTGCGCGCTACTTTCGCGGGGGAAAGAGAGGCAAAATATGGGATACGTTTTGTCCGCGGCCACGGCCGACCTCTACGACGAGTTTCTCGCCGCCCAGAAGTCGAAGGTGAGCGTCCAGGGCTATACGACGCTCTGCGGCATGACGCTTCGGGTCTTGCGGTGGTTCGAGGACGAGGAAATCGAGCTCGCCGCAGTGACCATCATGGACGCGGTCCATTTCGCCTCGTGGGTATCAGAGCGCGTCACCGAGCAGGGCGCGAGCGTCTCTACCGGGACGATGCACAACTACTTGAAGGTCGCCCGTCGCTTCTTCGATCACCTCGTGCGGACCGAGCGGATAGCTTCGAACCCCTTTCTCGAAATTCGCTACCCGAGGCTTCCCGAACATCTATCGCGCAACGTCCTCTCCGAGGCTCAAATGGGCGCGCTCCTGCGCGAGCTCGCTCGCTTCGATGAGAGCGAGATCTGGTACGAGCGTGAGCGGCGCTACCGGGTCCACGTGATCGCCGAGTTCCTGTACGCCACAGGCCTACGTATCGCGGAGGCCTCGGCGCTTACCGCGGAGAATCTCGATCTCGAGCGCCACCTTGTATATGTGCCGCACGGCAAAGGAGGCAGCCCGCGGACCGTTTTCTTGACCACCTACGCGAGCGACATCATGGAGCGCTACCTGAAAACGGGGAGGGCGGCGATTATGCATCACTTCACCCGGAACCACGAGCACACGCTCTTCGGCGCGAACAAAGCACGGGTCGCCGAGGTTGTGAACGGGGAGCTTCGAAAGGTTTGCCTTTCCCTCGACCTGCCGATCATCACGAGCCACTGCTTTCGACATAGCTTGGGCACGCACCTCCTTCGCTCCGGCTGCGATATGCGACACATCCAGGTCATACTCGGGCACGAGGCCCTCGCGACGACGCAAATCTACACCCGCGTCGACAAGGAGGACTTAAAGCGCAGCCTCGATGCGTTTCATCCCCGGCAATGGAACTCGAGAACCCAAGAATGACGGGCGAAACCGTGAAAGAGCTCGGTCTTCGCCTCGTCGATGAGGAGCTCTCCGTCCGACGCTGTGCCGAGTCGTCGAGAGCGGCGATACGACATGCGGTAGGTGATTTTTTCCGTTGGGCGTCGCGGCGAAAAAGCCCCGATGTTCGATGCTTCGGCAAGAATGAACTCACCTCGTTTTTCGCGTGGCTATGCAAACAGCCGTCGAAACGCACCGGGGCGCCACTCGCGCCAGGCACGATCAATGAGCGGTTTCATGCCGTCGGGCTTCTGTACTCCTGCCTCTACCGCGCGGGGATTATTCCACAGAACCCCACGCATTGCCTGGAGCTCTCGCTTCCGGAGCCCTCGGGGTGGAAGCGCCGCCCACTCACGCGCGACGAGTTAACGAGGTTTCTCGAGTCGATCGAAACGACGAGAGCGGTGGGCTTAAAGAATCGAACCCTCTTCGAGCTCATCTACTCCTCGGGCCTCCGGGTGAGCGAAGCGGCCGCTTTGAAGGTCGGTGACATCGATTTCGAGCGCCGCCTCATGGTCGTCCGCGGCAAGTTCGATCGCGACCGCATGGTGCCGGTGAGCGAGGTCGCCCGCGACTTCTTGGTCCGCCACCTTGGCGAGAAGATTGATCGGTCCGAAGCCTGGGTGTTCGAAGGTTCCCGTGGTGCCACCAAGGGCAACCATCTCCGCTCTGCGTCGGTAAGCGAACGCTTCCGCGAACTCCTTCGCGCCTTCGGTATGGATAAACCCGAGATCTCGACGCACTCGATCCGCCACTCGACGGCGACCCACCTCCTTGAAAACGGCGCAAGCGTTCGCCACGTCCAGGAGCTCCTCGGGCACCGAAACATCGAGAGCACGGTCCGCTACACCCATGTGATGACCGACGGCCTGGCCAAGGTCTATAGGCGGCACCATCCGCGAGAACACGAACTCTACGAGGTCGTCGACGAGGAATACGAGAAGCGGCTCGCGACGCTTGCCCCGAAGCACGAGGGGGGCTAAAATACTTTCATCTCGGGGACGGCAAAGCCTGAGATGACGATCTTTGACAGCGGCTCTGGCGTTCCTTGAAATTCACGCAACGGGAATAGGGGCTAATTATAGGCAGTATTGTGAAAAGTTGAGAGACCTCTTGAGTC
>SCSV01000162.1 GCA_004297555.1 Salinibacterium sp. | reverse complement strand
TGCTTCCCCGAAGTAGAGGTTGATGTTTGAGATGAAGCTGCCGGTGTACCAGAGGTTTCGAATCAGGGTCGGCGCGGCCGACAACGTCGGCGCCTGTAAAGCCCGGCACTGCCTGCCCGTGTTGACGCCCACCGCGGTCGACTGAGGCGAAAGGTCCGTCCCGAAGGCCGTGATGTTCTGGTTGCTGATGCCGGCCAGCACGACGTTCCCCGCTCCGAGCGTCCCCGAGACGTAAGAAACCAACACGTCGAGCACGGTCGCAATGACCCCGCTGTTGGGAGGGTTGTAAAGCACGAAGGGCGGCGTGGTCGAAAGCGCGGTCCCCGGCGCCACTCCCGCCACACCCGTGGACGCGCTGAAGAGCCGGCCTCTCGTGGCGGGCTCCCAATATTCAGCCACACCGGTGTTCGTGATGAGGCCGCCCACCTTGTCGAAACGCAGGTGACGAGGAGCCCCGTCTGCAAGGCCTGCTCTCCCAGAGCCGACTTTTCCTAGTTTGATCATGATGGCTAGGGGTTCACCTCAGCGACGGGGACTTCGATCCAAGCCATCGAGAACATCACGCGAGCGAGCGTGCCCGCCCCGCCCGCGTTCAAAAAGCAGAGAGCCCCGCCGGGCATCACAGCGAGATAGCCGTCGCTGTCATGATGAGCATCGCCGAAATAGAGGTTGCCGTTCGAGATGAACTGCCCGGTCGACCACAGTGGCCGTATCAACGTCGCGTTCACCGACAAGAGCGGGTTGTTCATCGCCCAGCAAGCCGATCGAACGCCCAGCCCTGTGAGCCCAGGCTTGGGGCCAGCATCAGTTGCCCCGACGGCAATTTGACCCAGCTGAAACGGGTTGATGTTCTGATTCTGAGCGCCGGCCAAAATGATGTTGCCGGCGCCGAGCGTGCCGGAAACGAATGCGATCTCAGCATCAACTAAGATCGCAGCCACCCCGCTGTTCGGCGGGTTGGTCAGAGCAAAGGGGGGCAGATTCGAAGCCGCCGTCGTCCCCGGTGCAACGCCGGTCACCGGCGTCGATGCTATGAAGACCTGCCCCCGCGACATCGCCTCCCAGTATTCGGCGATGCCCGTGGTGCGAATCACCCCGTTGAGCTTGTCGAGACGCAACGGCAGCGCCGTCTCGTCAGCGTTTCCGTTTCGACTCGCGCCTACTTTCCCGAGACGAATCATCCCCCACCCGGTACGCCCGGTCGGCTCGCCGTCGTGTTGTGCCGACCGGGACGCATGGCGAAGGAACCTATCAGACCGTGAAGGTGACGGGGACTTCGATCCAGACCATCGAGAACATCAGCAGCGGCGTCGTGCCCGCGGCGCCGACTTCCTGCAGGCACAAAGCCCCGCCCGGAAGCACACCGTAGTAGCCCTTCGTCTCCTTCTTGGCATCGCCCAGATAGAGGGTCGCGTTCGTCACGAAGGCACCCGTGTACCAGAGCCCCCGAATCAACGTGGGCGCGGCCGACAGGGTCGGAGCTTGCAGCGCCCGACACTGCCGGCCGGTGTTCGCGCCCACCGCGGTCGCCTGTGGCGCCAGGTCGGTACCGAACGCGCTGATGTTCTGTCCACCGATGCCCGCCAACATGATGTTGCCGGCGCCGAGCGTGCCCGAGACGAACATGGCCTCGATGTCGACCACAGCAGCGATGACGCCGCTGTTGGGCGGGTTGTACAACACGAACGGCGGCGTCGTGGACAGCGCCGTTCCGGGGGCCACGCCCGCGGCGCCCGTGGAGGCCACGTAGGAGCGCCCGCGCGACATCGACTCCCAATATTCGGCGACGCCGGTATCGACGATGACGCCGCCCACCTTGTCGAGGCGGAACGGCTGCTTTACGCCGTCGGCAAGCCCGCTTCGCCCGTTTCCGACTTCACCTGCTGAATCCATCACTGATCTCCTGTAAGAGTGCGGGCGATTGCTTCGACGTTGCGGCTCGTGGCTTCCATGGCGCAGATGAGCCGGACCCACTGCTCCTCGGCAATGTAGACGCCACCTGCCACCCGCACCACGCCGCCGAATCCGGTGTTTGGGGGGTCGACGTTGAGGACCGCCATGATGGCGTCGCGCGTGTCCCCGGTGACCTGGTTGCGCTCACGATAGACGGTCGTCGAGTCAGTGCTATCAATCCGAACGATGACCTCAGCGTCGAGCTGCGGCCCCCCGTCGCCCGGATTGGTTTTGATGACTCCTTCGGACACCTAGACTCCAATCTGGCGAAAGAAGCGCGAGCGATCTTCCTGACGCTTGAGCTTCTTCTCGAATGGGTCGCAGGTCATTTTCTCCACGCAGCCCGGGCAGATCATAGTCATGCACTGCTTGCACAACCCGCCCAGGGCATCGGGGCTCGCCTTGTGCGGGACCTGCACGATTGTGGAACAATGCCCACACGTGAACGTCTCGAACTCCACCGTACCTTCCGGCCCGGTGATTTGAACGAACCCCTTTGCCCTGTTCATCGGCCTGGCTTTCGTCGTCGCGCGGTTGCCCGTCGACTACTGCAGAACCTTGGCGTCGATGATGACGGTCGAAGCGCCGCCCAGGAGATTCAGCAAGAAGCCGAGGCCGTTGTTCGCGGTCGCGGGCATGA
>SCSV01000161.1 GCA_004297555.1 Salinibacterium sp. | reverse complement strand
TCTTTTTCGCCGAGGGTGTCGATGACGATTCCCTTGCGCACGAAGTCGATCGCGTACTCGATCGCGGCCTGGCCGCGGGTGGGGATGACCCTCAGATTGCGAGTGCCCATCCAAAGAATGAAGAGAACGACCGCAACGGCAATAAGGCGGATGAGCAGAATGCGGTTCAGCTCGAACGGAGTACCGGCGAAGAGAATCGCGTCGGGAAAGAACTCATCGATCGAGGGTCCGTGAAATCCGCCGTCGGATCCGTCACCATCAGCGAGTGGAAGAAGCGAGACGAGAGTGGCGGGGATCAGCGTTGTACTCCAGCGTCAGGCGTCCAGGACGGAAACGATCAGGGGGGATTGTGCGTCTAGCCTAGCAAAACTACGATGCGCCGACGTACGGCACCCGAGCGCCCTGGAACGCCACGATGTCCGCGATAAGCGAGCCGACTACTGCCGCGACCATTGCGAAGAAGAACACGTAGGCGTTCATCCATTCCTGGTCGCGCACCAGCAGCAGAATCGTCATGAAAAGCAAGAACTTGAGGAACCAGACGCCCATGATGATCGCGTAGTAGCGCCGGCTCGAGGGCTTGGACTTGATGGCGCGATTGGCAACAAGCATGCTCATCGTGGTGAAACCCATGAGCACCGCCGTCGCACCTGCCCCTACCAGTGCACTCAGCAGACCCGGGACTCCCGCTACCGCGTAGCCGATCGCCGATCCGATCACGAGGATCGCCGCGGTAACGGTCGCCCCGAACACGAGCGCACGCGTGAGGACGGGTGCGTACTTCACGGCGCGTCCTTCGACTCGAGAGGCTCCGTGGCAGCGTCTTCGTCGGGCTCTTCGCCGCGGGCATCCAGGCCGTCCCAGCGCACCACCTCGGGCTCGACCTCAGCAACCTCGGCCGACTGCGCCGCGCGCTCGAGAGCCTTGCGGCCGCTGATCGGTGTGAGCGTCACCCAGGCGCACACGCCGAAGCCGATCAGGATGAGCAGGGTCGCCCAAACCCAGGGCAGGAACATGTAGCCAAGGCATCCGACAGAGAAGACCAGGGTCCAGCCATACAAAATCAGCACGGCGTGCAAGTGCGAGTGCCCCATGTCAAGCAGGCGGTGATGCAGGTGCTTGCGGTCCGCGGAGAACGGCGACTTGCCCGCGCGCACGCGGCGGAACATCGCTAGGCCGAAGTCGAGCAGCGGCACGACGAGCACGGCAAACGGCAACAGGATCGGGATGAACGCCGGCAAGAAGTAGGCGTTGAACTTATCGGGCTGGGCGATGACCCCGGGATCGACTTGCCCGGTGACCGAGATGGCGGAGGTCGCCATGAGCAGCCCGACTAGGAGCGAACCGGCATCCCCCATAAAGAGTTTGGCCGGGTGGAAGTTGAGCGGCAGAAAACCGAGACAGGCGCCAATGAGCACCGCGGTGGTGAGCGAGGCGAGGTTGAAGTAATCGGTCTGCGCCTGCGCCTGCAACAAGTAGGCGTAGATGAAGAAGACGCTGTTGGCGATGAGGGCGACACCGGCGACGAGGCCGTCGAGTCCGTCGATGAAGTTGATGGCATTCATCACGAGCACGACCGCGAGGATCGTGATGATGAGCGAGACGTAGGGCGAGACGATGGTCTGCCCGCCGATCGGCAGGGTGGAGAGCTGCACGCCCTGCCAGGCGAGCACCCCGGCGGCGATGATCTGACCGGTGAGCTTAGTGAGCCAGTCGAGGTCCCAGATGTCGTCGGCCACACCGATGAGCACGATGATGAGCGCCGCGCCGAACAGGCCGAGCACCTTTCCGGGCTCGGTGAAGACGATGCTGAAGTTGCCGAGCAGCGAGGCCACACTGAACGCGACGACCATGCCGATGAACATCGCGATGCCGCCGAGGCGCGGGGTGGGCCGCGTGTGCACATCGCGCTCGCGGATCTTTGGGTACAGGCGATGCTTGATGCTGAGCTTCCAGATCAGCACGCCCAGACCGTAGGTGACTCCCGCGGCGATCGTGGTGATGAGGAGATAGAAAACTATTCGCATCGTTCGGCCCCGACGAGTTCGCGTATCTGCCCCGCCGAGATGGTCCCTTCGCGCACGATGCGCAGCTTGCCGCCCGCTTTCACCAGTGCGGTCGCATCGACGATGGTCGAGGGCACCGAGCCGCCGACGCCGTCGTCGAGGTAGACGCTCACGGCCGCGCCAAGCATCCGCTCTGCGTCTGCCGCCGTGGCGGCCGGGGTCTCGCCGGTGTGGTTGGCGCTTGAGACGGCGAGCGGGCCAGTGTCGGAGAGCAGAGCGAGGGCGATCTCGTTGCTCGGCATGCGCAGAGCGACGGTGCCGCGAGTTTCGCCGAGATCCCAGTTGAGGGAGGACTGCGCGGGCACGATCACGGTCAGCCCGCCCGGCCAGAATGCGGTGACGAGCGCGCGCACCTCATCCGGCACACTCTGCGCGAGGGCATCCAGGGTAGGGATGCCCGGAATCAGCACGGGCGTCGGCGCGCGCCGGGTTCGGCCCTTCGCGAAGATGAGCTTCTGCACGGCCGCCGGGTTGAAAGCATCCGCGGCGACCCCATAGACAGTGTCGGTCGGGAGCACCACGAGATCCCCCCGGGCGATCGCCTTCCTGGCGAGCCGCATGCCGGTGAGGAGTTCGGATTTGACCGAGCAGTCGAAAATGGGGGCCATGTCCCCTTCATGGTAGCGGTCGAAGCAATGCCAGACTTGAGACCGAAGTGGACCTCTATTTCTTCGATCTCGACAAGACGCTCTACGCCTACGACTTTCGGCACCGGCTGCCCGCGCTCGCTCTAGCCAGCGGTGTCAGCCAGTACCGTCTCGCGAAGTCGTGGTGGGCGGGCGGCTTCGAGATGCGCGCCGAAGCCGGGGCTTGGCCGACGGTTGACGAGTACCTCGACGAGTTCGCTGCGGTTACCGGTGGTCGGCGGCTGACCCTTGAGCAGTGGACCGACGCGCGGGCCCGAGCCATGACGCGCATTCCTGGCAGCGTGGATGCCCTGCGCCGGGCATCCACTCTCGGCACTGTTTCTCTGCTCTCCAACAACCCCGCACCCCTCGCCGCCGCACTGCCCGTGCTCGCGCCCGACGTGGTCGAGATTCTCGGCCCCAACATTCTGGTGAGCTTCATGCTCGGCGCCCGCAAGCCCGCGGCGGAACTGTTCTCGCGGGCGATGGAGCACTACGGGGCCCGCCCCGAGAACACGTTCCTCGCCGATGACTCAGCGGCCAACGTTGCGGGTGCTCGGTCGGTTGGCATCACGGCACACCACTTCGTGGCGGACGACACGGCGCGAGCGACGGATGCGCTTATGGCTGCGGTGGAGGGGTTCGCAGCGCGGTAATCGTCTTTTGGGGCCTCACGCGCGATGGTAGAAGATGCTGAGGGCTGCCATTCCCGCCCCAATCAACATGAATCCGATCCCCGGAGCGATCAGGCCCTTTGAGGTTGCCTTCGAGGCTAGAACCTCACCGGCTCGGCCGAAGGTCGCGCGTTGGAGCATCGCAATTTTGGGCGCAATCCACTCACGGAAGTCCAAGATGAGACCCCCGAAGCCGATCATTACCAGTCCAATTAGAAACGGTGCTAGATTCCGCATTTTTCGATTGTCTCCCTCTTTAATGGCCGACGGAGGTTATCGGGTGTCCCACCCCGGAGGAACTATTGGCTCCGCCCTCGCCCGGAGTTTAGGACTAGCAAAAAACACGGCGCCGCCCACCCACATGATGGCCATGACTACAACAAGAACGGGATCATGGATGTCGACTTCAGATGCACCCATAAGGGCGGGCATCTCAGATCCGCCGGTCGCGCTGCGTTGGGGTCGGAAAAGCGTTCCCCTGATTGTCAACGAATTCCACACGGCGCCCCCAAGGCCACCGTCCCGAAGTGACGCTCCAGATCCGGCGCATTAGCTCCGCACGAGTCAAGTGGAAGTCGGTGGGGAGACCATCGATTGTGACGATGTATCGCCGCGGACGTACCGCGGTTTCAACCTCGAAAGTAACCTCTGCGCGAGCGTCGCGATATTCAAGCGCGCCCGGCGCAACAAACCCAGCCGCATAGGTCGGGCCCTGTCTCCACCTCACAATTACGGGGTTTTCTCTGCGCTCATAAGATTTCGAAGGTCGCACTCGAGGGTCGCGCCGGGTTGGAGTCGGTAGATCATTGCCGTGCTTGTCCACGAACATGATGGCTAGCCCCCAGTAACCCCTTCCCGCCATGGCACTCCACACACGCCGCATTAGCTCCTCCCGAGTGAGGTGGAAGTTGGGCGGGAGATCGTCCATGAAAACGCAATCACCCCACGGGCCTGCCGTCATCTGCGTCGCCAGCGTCACCGTGCCCTGATCATCGTGATATTCCAGAACGTCGCGGCCAGTGAAACCAACTCGATAGGACGGTCCAAGGTGCCACGTGACCCTCATCGAGACTCACTTGCGAAGCGACCGCGGACGTCGTTCACTCGACCTCGATCAACAGAGATCCGTCCTCGGCCAACGCGTTCTCCATGAGATCACCCACGCGATTCGGCAAGACGTGCAGCCTCGTCGTCTGACCAGATGAGACGGGAGCCGCCACAGTTGGGCTCCCAGTGAAACTCACTCCCACTCGGCAGGAATAGGTGCCGGCCGGGAGCTCAAGACTGAATTCGGATGAGCGTTTCAGCCAGCCGACCAATCGATCATCAACGTATAACTGGTATGTGCTCAGGAAGCCCTCCCATTCCCGACCACGGTAGAACGTCAGCACCCCGGGTTTTCCATTGTCAACGACAGGTCGAAACTCGGTACCCGAGGAGCTCGTCGTTATCGAAGGCGAGCCAGCGGCGGTGCGTGATCGACGAGCATGCGAGCTTCGCCCCGGGCGTCGGCCACGAATGGCGTCGCTGATCTGCTCGAACCATTCCTGGATAGCACCGGGTTGCTCCCGCATGGTTTTGGGCACAAGGAATCGCGGTCGATTGAGGAGAATGATTCCAAAGGCAAGCAGCAACGTCAGCAATGCAAGACCGCCGAAGCCAACCATCAGGCTCTTGGCGACGTCGGTTGGAATCGGCAGGTTCATTGCCAAGACGGCCGACAGTACCGCCCACAGGAAGAATGTTCGGACAGTAGCTACTCGCGCGGACGCGCGGCCCACGGGAGTGCCGGACATGAAAAATATCGACGACTGCCTGCTCATCGTTCGAAGTCCGGGGACGAGGATCATCGCGGTTGCCGCCACCCACATGATCGCTGACCCCGCAACAAACACGGGATCATGAATGTCCGTGCCCATCATCAATGGGCCACCGAATGACAGGTTCATAGCGAAGAACCTAGCGCAGCGCGGTCGTCGCCCGGTCTCGGCCGCTCAGGTCGCGGTGGTGGGCTACCGCGCTCCAGCCGTGCGACGGGAGCAGCGCGGCGATGGGCGCGGCCTGCAGTTCGCCGTGCTCGAGCACGATAGTGCCGCCGGGGCGCAGCAAGCGCAGGGCTGTTTCGGAGACGCGGCGCACGACATCCAGTCCGTCCTCGCCGCCGTAGAGCGCAAGCTCGGGGTCAAAGAGTCGCACCTCGGGGTCGCGGGGCACCGCACCCAGTGGGATGTAGGGCGGGTTGGAGATGACTACATCGACAGTGCCGTCGAGGTCGGGCAGGGCGTGGGCAAGATCGGCGAGCAGCAGTTGCGCGTTCTCGGCGGCCACGGAGCGGAAGTTCTGCCGCGCCCAGATGAACGCTTGCGGCGAGAGTTCGACCGCGTAGACGCGAGCGTGGGGCACCTCGGTCGCCATAGCGAGGGCGATCGCGCCGCTACCGGTGCCGAGGTCGACGCCGATGGGCTCTGGGGTCGCGACCGCGCGCAGGGCATCGATCGCGAACTGGGCGACCTGCTCGGTCTCGGGCCTGGGCACGAAAACGCCCGGGCCGACGGCAAGCTCGAGGCTGCGGAACGGTGCACGTCCGACGATGTGCTGCAGTGGCTCGCGGGAGGCCCGTCGGCTCACAAGCTCATCGATAGCCAGGACTTCTTCCTCGCTCAGCGGCGCGCCGAGCAGAGCCTTGCCTTGTACCCCCCCACGGCTTAGGCCGAGCACATGGCCGACGAGCAGTTCGGCATCCACGGCCGCGTTCGGCACACCAGCGGCTTCGAGCCGTGCCGTGGCCCGCTCGAGCAGCTCGCGAACGCTAGGTTCCAACGTCGGCGAGCCGCGCTTCTTCGTCGGCCTGAATGCAGGACTGCACCACCGGTTCGAGCGCGCCGTTCATCACGGCGTCGAGGTTGTAGGCCTTGTAGCCGGTGCGGTGATCGGCGATGCGGTTCTCCGGAAAGTTGTAGGTCCGGATGCGCTCGGAGCGATCCATCGTGCGAATCTGGCTCTTGCGGTACTCGCTCGCTTCGGCATCCGCCTCTTCTTGATGGCGGGCGAGGATGCGCGCGCGCAGCACTCGCATACCGGCTTCGCGGTTCTGAAGTTGGCTCTTCTCGTTCTGCATGGCCACGACGATGCCGGTCGGGATGTGCGTGATGCGCACGGCGGAGTCAGTCGTGTTAACCGACTGGCCGCCAGGGCCGCTCGAGCGGTAGACATCGATCTTGAGGTCGTTCTGGTTGATCTCGACCTCTTCGGGCTCGTCCACTTCAGGAAAGACGAGCACGCCCGCCGCGGAAGTGTGGATGCGCCCCTGCGACTCGGTCGCTGGCACGCGCTGCACGCGGTGCACGCCGCCCTCGTACTTGAGGTGCGCCCAGACGCCCTCGGCGGGGTCGCTTGAGTTGCCCTTGATCGCGAGCTGCACGTCTTTGATGCCGCCGAGGTCGCTCGAGGTCTGCTCGATGATCTCGGTCTTCCACTTCTTCGACTCCGCGTAGTGCAGGTACATGCGCAGCAGGTCGCCGGCGAAGAGCGCCGACTCGGCGCCGCCCTCGCCCATCTTGATCTCCATGATCACGTCACGGGCGTCGTTGGGGTCGCGCGGGATGAGCAGTCGGCGCAGCTTCTCCTGTGCCGCCTCGAGGCTCTCGGTGAGGCCCGGAATCTCAGCCGCGAACGACTCGTCCTCCGCCGCCATCTCGGTCGCCGCTGCCAGGTCGTCGGTCAGCTGACGCCACTCGTGGTACGCCGCGACGATGCGGCTCAACTCCGCGTAGCGCCGGTTGACCTTCTTCGATCTGACCGGGTCTGAGTGGAGATCTGGGTCGGCTAACTGACCCTGAAGCTCGTCATGCTCGGCCAGTAACGATTGCACTGACTCGAACATGGCTAGTCCTCTTTGTGACCGTTGATCGGCGGCATCGACTTCTGCACCTGCATGAGGAACTCGACGTTGGTCTGGGTCTCTTTGAGGCGACCGAGCACGATTTCGAGGGCCTGCTGCTGGTCGAGGCCGGCGAGCGCGCGGCGCAACTGCCAGGTGACCTTGGTTTCGTCGACGCCCATGAGCATCTCTTCGCGGCGGGTTCCGGATGCGTTCACATCGACCGCAGGGAAGATGCGCTTGTCGGCCAGCTGGCGCGACAGGCGAAGCTCCATGTTGCCGGTGCCCTTGAACTCCTCGAAGATGACCTCGTCCATCTTGGACCCGGTCTCCACGAGCGCGGTCGCGATGATGGTGAGCGAGCCGCCCTCTTCGATGTTGCGCGCAGCACCGAAGAAGCGCTTCGGCGGGTAGAGCGCCGAGGAGTCGACACCGCCCGAGAGGATGCGACCGGATGCCGGCGCCGAGAGGTTGTAGGCACGGCCGAGGCGCGTGATCGAGTCGAGCAGCACGACGACATCGTGGCCCAGCTCGACGAGGCGCTTGGCGCGCTCGATCGCGAGCTCGGCGACCGTGGTGTGGTCTTCGGCGGGACGGTCGAACGTCGAGGCGATGACCTCGCCCTTGACCGTGCGCTGCATGTCGGTGACCTCTTCAGGGCGCTCGTCGACGAGCACGACCATGAGGTGAACCTCGGGGTTGTTCTTCGAGATCGCGTTCGCGATCGCCTGCAGCACGAGCGTCTTGCCTGCCTTGGGCGGCGAGACGATCAGGCCGCGCTGGCCCTTACCAATCGGCGATACGAGGTCAATGATGCGGGTCGAGAGCTTGGCCGGCTCGGTCTCGAGGCGCAGTCGCTCCTGAGGGTAGAGCGGAGTGAGCTTGCCGAACTCGACACGGTTCGCGGCCTCTTCGATCGGCAGACCGTTGATCGAGTCGATGCGCACGATCGCGTTGTACTTCTGGCGACCCTGGTTGCTGTCGCCCTCGCGCGGCTGGCGGATCGAACCGACCACCGCGTCGCCCTTGCGCAGGTTGTACTTCTTGACCTGGCCGAGCGAGACGTAGACGTCGTTGTTGCCCGGCAGGTAACCGCTCGTGCGAACGAAGGCATAGTTGTCGAGCACATCGAGGATGCCCGCAACCGGGATCAACACGTCGTCCTCAGTGATCTCGGGCTCGAAGTCGTCGCCCATCGGGCCACGGCCGCGCTTGCGGTCGCGGTAGCGGTTGCGACCACCGCGGTCGCCCTCGCCCTCGACCTCGGCGCGCTGGCGGTCGCCGCCCTGGCGGCCCTGGCGCTGGCCGCCGTCGGCGGACTGGCGGTTGCGGTTGCGCGAACGGCCACGGCCGCCGCCCTCGGTCTCGCCGTCGGCGTCACCATCGGCGTCTGCCGCGGAGTCCGTCTGAGAGTCGTTGTCGCCGGTCAGGTCGAGACCGGACTCGCCGCCTGCGGCGTGCGATGCGGCGGAGCGCTGCTCGTCGTCAGGGGTGCTCACCACTGCATCGGCGCTGGTTGCGCGGCGGGATCCGCGCTTGCGAACCGCGACGGGCTCGGCGGCGGGAGCGTCGGTCGCATCGTCGGAAGCAGCGGCAGGGGCATCCGATTCCGTGCGTTCGCTAGTGCTTGGGGCGGCAGCCGAACTGGTCTCAGAATCGGTCGACTCGCCTGGCGAACTGAATGTGGGCTCGTCAGTATCGATGGTGCCCTGGTTGTCGTTGGTCTCGTCCATGGGTTCTCCTTACGAGAGTGATTGCTTCTGTCCCCTGCCGCGAGAGAACGTGCGGTGGGGAGCTAATCGAACGTCGCGGTCTGCGATGGGATTCGCAGGGTGAATCTGCACGGGTTGCGCAGGGCTGCACTGCGACTGTTCGATGGGTGATTTGCAACCGGGAAACGACGGCTAGGCCGTTGCTTCTACCTGGTGCGTGTTCACTGTAGCACCTTTGAAGTCGACGGCCAGCATGAGCGACTCCCAGTGATTCTTCGTGTTCTTGGCAATCAAATCCGCTGCAAGGAGACGCTGCGAAGGGTCGCTCGCGAGCACAAGAATCGAGGGCCCAGCACCCGAGACGACGGCCGCGTGGCCGTTGGTGCGCAGCATTTGGATGAGCGAATTCGTCTCGGGCATGGCGCTCGCGCGGTAGTCCTGGTGCAGCTTGTCCTCGGTCGCTTCGAGCAGCAACTCAGGGCTCTGGATGAGTGCCGCGATGAGCAGTGCGGAGCGCGAGAGGTTGAACACGGCATCGGCGTGCGGCACCGATTCGGGCTGCAGGCTGCGCGCGAGGCCGGTCGACATCGTCGTCGCGGGAACGCAGACGAGCGGCGAGACACCGCGGTGCACGATGAGCTTCTTCGCCCGCGGGCCATCCGGAGTGGTCCAGGCGATGGTCAGGCCGCCGAAGAGCGCCGGCGCGACGTTGTCGGGGTGGCCCTCCATTTCGGTGGCGAGCGTCAGCAGGTCGTCGGAGGTGACCTCGACAACGCCATCGAGCAGGCCCTTTGCGGCCATGATGCCCGAGACGATTGCTGCTCCGGATGACCCGAGCCCACGCCCGTGCGGGATGCTGTTGTGCGCTTCAAGGTGCAGGCCCGGCATCTCGACACCGAAGTGGTCGAAGGTGTGCTTGATCGACCGCACGACGAGGTTGGACTCATCGGTCGCCACCTCGCCATGGCCGACACCGATCACGTCGACGAAGACCCCGGAGCCGCCGGTGACGGTAACCGTGAGGTGGTCGTAGATCGCGAGCGCGAGACCCAGCGTGTCGAAGCCCGGGCCGAGGTTCGCCGATGTCGCCGGCACCCGAACCGTGGCCGTGCGACCGCTGGGCAGCGTCATGCCTTGCTCAATCCCAGAACGCTCGCGACCTCGGCGGTGTCGACGGGAACCACGGTCGGCTTCACGTCGTGGCCGTCGGCGGTGCGCAGGGCCCACTGCGGGTCTTTCAGGCCGTGGCCGGTAACGGTGAGCACGACGGTCGATCCCTTGGGAATCTCCCCCGCCTCGGCGCGCTCCAGAAGACCGGCAACACTGATGGCGGATGCCGGCTCGACGAAAATGCCGACCTCGGCCGAGAGAATGCGGTGCGCCTCGAGAATCTTCTCGTCGGTGATCGCACCGAAGTAGCCGTTGCTGGTCTCGCGAGCGTCGATCGCGAGCTCCCAGGATGCCGGGTTGCCGATACGAATCGCACTCGCGATGGTTTCGGGATGCTTGACCACGTGACCGAGCACGATCGGGGCGCTGCCCGCGGCCTGGAATCCGAACATCCGGGGCAACTTGGTGGTGACCCCGAGTGCGAGCTCTTCGCTGTAGCCGCGGAAGTAGGCCGTGTAGTTGCCCGCGTTGCCGACCGGCACGATGTGGAAGTCGGGCGCATCCCCTAGCACTTCGACAACCTCGAAGGCGGCAGTCTTCTGACCCTCGATGCGATCGGGGTTGACCGAGTTGACGAGGTGCACCGGGTAGTTGGCGGCGAGGTCGCGCGCGATGTCGAGGCAGTCGTCGAAGTTGCCCTGCACCTGAAGCAGTTCGGCGTTGTGGGCGATCGCCTGGCTGAGCTTGCCCATTGCGATCTTGCCCTCGGGCACGAGCACGGCGGCGGTGATGCCCGCGTGCGTCGCATAGGCCGCGGCCGAGGCGGAGGTGTTTCCGGTCGAAGCGCAGATGACGGCCTTCGCGCCGTGCTCGACGGCCTTCGAGATCGCCATGGTCATGCCGCGGTCCTTGAAGGAGCCCGTGGGGTTCATGCCCTCGAACTTGACCCACACGTTCGCGCCGGTGCGCCGCGAGAGCGGTTCGGCCTCGATGAGCGGAGTGCCGCCCTCGCCGAGGGTGATGATCGGAGTCGCATCCGAAATATTTAGACGGTCGGCGTATTCACGGAGAACTCCGCGCCACTGGTGGGCCACTGGTTACAGTCCTTCAACTCGTAGAACGGACACGACGCTGCTCACAACTGGACTCGCGGCGAGTGCGGTCACTGTGGAGGCGAGCGATGACTCGGAAGCCTCGTGAGTGACAATGACAAGGGTAGCGGTGGGGCGAGCGTCAGCCTGACCGTCGCGGCCCGCGCTCACCGACTGCTCGACGGCCTCGACCGAGACGCCGTGGTCGGCGAAGAGGGTGGCGATTGCCGCGAGCACTCCGGGCTGGTCGGCCACGGAGAGCGTGATCTGGTAGCGCGTGATGGCTCGCGAGATCGGCAGCACGGGCAGGTTCGCGTGGGTCGACTCGGCCACTCCGGGTCCCCCGGCGACGTGGCGGCGGGCCGCCGACACGAGGTCACCGAGCACCGCCGATGCGGTCTCGACGCCGCCCGCTCCCGCGCCGTAGAACATGAGCGAGCCCGCGGCTTCGGCTTCGACGAACACCGCGTTGTTCGCTCCGTGCACCGCGGCGAGCGGGTGGTCGAGTGGAACGAGCGCCGGATGAACACGAGCGGATACGCCCTCGACACCGGTTTGGGCATCCGTCAGCCGCTCGCAAATCGCGAGCAGTTTCACGACGTAGCCGGCCTTGCGGGCTGAGTGCACGAGTTCGCGCGTGATCGACGTCATGCCCTCGCGGTAGACGGCGTCGAGCGGCACGATCGTGTGAAAGGCGAGGCTCGCCAGGATCGCGGCCTTCTGCGCGGCGTCGTAGCCCTCAATATCGGCGGTGGGGTCGGCCTCGGCATAACCGAGCCGGGTCGCCTCGGCGAGCGCCTCGTCGAAGTCGTCGCCCCAGGTGTCCATGCGGTCGAGGATGTAGTTGGTCGTTCCGTTGACGATGCCCAGGATGCGCTTGACCCGGTCGCCGGCGAGGCTGTCGCGCAGCGGGCGGATGATCGGGATGGCGCCACCTACCGCGGCCTCGTAGTACAACTGCGCGCCCACTTGTTCGGCCGCTTCGAACAGCTCGGGGCCGTGGGTCGCGAGCACTGCTTTATTGGCGGTGACGACATCCGCCCCAGAATTCAGCGCCTGAAGAATGTAGGTGCGTGCCGGCTCAAGACCGCCGATGAGTTCGACGACGATGTCGGCGCCGAGGATGAGCGACTCGGCGTCGGTGGTCAGCAGGTGCTTCGGGATGGTGCCGTCGCGCTTCGCCTTGACGTCGCGCACGGCAACGCCGACGAGTTCGATGCCCGCGCCGACGCGAGCAGCGAGCTCCTCACCGTGCTCGATGAGCAGCGACGCCACTTGGGAGCCCACGCTGCCGCCACCCAGGATGGCGACACGAAGGTTGCGATATTCGATCATGCTCGTACTCCAGCGTCGCGGCTCAACAGGTCTTGCTCGGTTTCGCCGCGCACGATGATACGCGCAGCGCCGTCTTTGACGGCGACGACCGGTGGCCGCCCCACGTAGTTGTAGTTGCTCGCGAGCGCCCAGCCGTAGGCGCCCGTGGCAGGAATCGCGAGCACGTCACCGGCCTGCACATCGCCCGGCAGGTACTCGGCGTGCACGAGGATGTCGCCGCTCTCGCAGTGCTTGCCTACGACGCGCACCAGAGCAGGCGCGGCATTCGAAACACGGTTGGCGAGTCGCGCGGAGTAGTCGGCGCCATAAAGAGCAGGGCGGATGTTGTCGCTCATCCCGCCGTCGACGCTCACGTACTTGCGGGTGTGACTCTCGTCGACGCGCACGTCTTTGATGGTGCCGACAGTGTAGAGCGTGGTGGTCGACGGGCCGATGATCGAGCGCCCGGGTTCGACCGCGACGACGGGAACCGGAATGCCGAGCTCCGCCGCGCCCTGCGCGACGATGTCGGCGAGGCGGCGGGCGATGTCGTCGGTATCGAGCGGGTGGTCGATGCTCGTGTAGGCGATGCCGAAGCCGCCGCCGAGGTTGAGCTCGGGCACCGAGCCGCCCTCGAGCAGTTGCGCGTGCACGGCGAAGAGTCGGCGGGCCGCCTCCGCGAAGCCGTCCGACTCGAAGATCTGGGAGCCGATGTGCGAGTGCAGGCCCACGAAGTCGAGGGATGACTCGGCACGGATCTGGGCTACGACGGCGAGGGCATCCGCGAGGGGAATGCCGAACTTCTGGTCCTCGCGCGCGGTTGCCAGATAGTCGTGGGTGGAGGCGTGCACGCCGCTGTTGATGCGCAGGCGCACGCGCTGGCTGCGGCCGTGGCGCGCGGCCGCTTCGGCAACGCGCGCGATCTCGGCGATGCTGTCGATAACGATCGTTCCAACGCCGAGGGCGACAGCGCGATCGATCTCGGCGAGGCTCTTGTTGTTGCCGTGGAAACCAAGCCTTGCGGCATCGACGCCCGCTGCGAGCGCGACGGCCATCTCACCGCCGCTCGCCACATCGATGTCGAGCCCAGCCGCGGTGACCCAGCGCGCAACCTCGATCGAGAGGAACGCCTTGCCCGCGTAATAAACCTTCGCCGCGGAGCCGACCCGGGCGAACTCCCGATCGAAAGCCTCGCGGATGCCCTGGGCCCGCGCCCTCACGTCGGCCTCGTCCACCACGTACACGGGTGTGCCGAACTGCTGCACCACGGAGGAGGCGGAAACGCCCGCGATCTCGAGCTCCCCCGCCGCGGACCGTGTTGAGTTCTGCGACCACACCGCGGGCGCGAGCGCGTTCGCGTCGTCTGGCTCTAAGAGCCAGGCCGGGGCGAGTGGATTGGGCACGGAACGAACCTCACGAAAGCGACGGTCAAGTGAGGCGAGCGAACCCGGATTGGTCCCTGAAGCCAGGTAAATACTATCGGGCGGCGCAGTCGCCGACCTGCTTACTGGCAGGTGCCGCGCACCGCGAGATCCGGGTCGGCCAGGGCCGTTCCGTCGCCGTTGACTGTGACCACGAGCTTTGAGCCGACCACTTTGACGTTGGTCACCGTGAGCGCCTTCGGCAGGTAGTTGGCCACGCAATAGTCGCGGGAATCCAGTAAGTCCCCGGTGAACGCGGAGAAGAACTTGTTGTTTCGCAAGTCGGTGACCGAGATGTGCTGACCGCCGAGGGTGACCGTCTTGGGATCGAAGTTGATGGCGCCGTTGTGCGCGGACGGCACCAGATCCACAGACACGGGCGTTGAGAACACGAAGACCGTGAAGTCCGAGTTGATCGTGATCACCCCATGGCCGAGGTCGATCGACTTCAGGCCGTATCCGCTCAAGTACGGAGCGAGCTTTCGCACGTTGCGTTCAGAAATCGTCGCCGTGATGTCGAGATTCTGGATTGGCTTGTTTTCGTCGAGCGGCACGTGGGTCGCGGTCACGACCGCGTTCGCTTTGACGTCCCCGAGCAGCACCGCGTCGACGCGAATGGTGACGTTGTCGATCGAACCGCCGGCCGCTTGCAGGATGATCGAGCCGCCGCCGAAATCGACGTTCACTGGGGCGTCCGGAGCAAGTCCGAGAGTGCTCACCACTCGCTCACGAATGTAGCTGGCGGCGTACTGTCGCGCGATGAGTTCGGCCGCGATGGCTGCGGCGAGCAGCAGTACGAGCACGACGACGAGAGCGATGAGGCCGCGGCCGCGAGGGCGCTTCTGCTCGGGCATCCGCTACATCCTTTCGGGGGCGCTCACTCGCAATAGAGCGAGCGCGTTGCGCAGCACCTGGCCGACGGCGTCATTGAGCCAGAGCCGCGTGCGATGGACATCCTCAACGGACTCATCGCCCAGCGGCGTGACCCGACAGTTGTCATACCAGCGATGGTAGGCGCCGGCGAGTTCTTCGGCATAGCGTGCGACGCGGTGTGGCTCGCGCAGCTCCGCCGCCTGCCGCACCACACGCGGAAACTCAGCGAGAGTGCCGAGCAGGATGCTCTCAGTCTCGTGTTGCAACAACGAGGCGTCGAAGGCACTGCGGTCCACGCCCGAGCTGGCCGCATTGCACGCCACCGAGTGGGTGCGCGCGTGCGCGTACTGCACGTAGAACACCGGGTTGTCATTGGTTCTGCGGCCCCACACGTCGAGGTCGATGTCGACCTGCGAGTCGATCGAGCTTCGTACGAGGGCGTAGCGCCCGGCGTCTACTCCCACCGCTTCGACGAGGTCTTCGAGGGTGACGACCGTGCCCGCCCGCTTCGACATGCGCAGCGGTTCGCCGTGCCGCACGAGGTTCACGAGCTGGCCGATGAGCACTTCGAGGTTGACGTAGGGCTCATCGCCGAAGGCGGCGGTCATGGCCATGAGCCGCTTGACGTAGCCGTGGTGGTCGGCGCCGAGCATGATCAGGTTGCGTTCGAAGCCGCGCTCGCGCTTGTTGAGGTAATAGGCGAGGTCGCCCGAGATGTAGCCGGCCTCGCCGTCGCTCTTGATCACGACGCGGTCCTTGTCGTCGCCAAAACTTGTCGCCCGGAACCAGGTGGCGCCATCCGCCTCGAAGATGTGGCCGAGTTCGCGCAGCCGGTCGATCGCGTGCTCGACTGCGCCGCTCTCGTGCAGGTCGTTCTCGTGAAAGTAGACGTCGAAGTCGACGCCGAATTCGTGCAGGCTCGCCTTGATGTCGCCGAACATCAGCTCGACACCGACCGAGCGGAAGACCTCTTGCTGCTCGTCGCGCGGCACCTTTGACAGATCGCCGGGGTAGAGCGCGATCACGCGCGCGGCGATGTCGGAGATGTACATGCCGGCGTAGCCGTCGTCGGGCGTGGGCTCGGCGAGGTAGCTCGCGAGCAGGCTGCGCGCGAAGCGGTCGATCTGCGCGCCGTGGTCATTGAAGTAGTACTCGCGCGTGACGAGGCCGCCCTCAGCCTGGAAGATGCGAGCGAGGCTGTCGCCCACTGCGGCCCAGCGCACGCCACCGATGTGGATCGGCCCGGTCGGGTTCGCCGACACGAACTCGAGGTTGATCGTGACGCCTTTGTAGAGGTCGCCGCGGCCGTAGGCCTCGCCCTGCTCGACGATCGTCTTGGCGAGCGCGCCGGCGGCAGCGGCGTCCAGCGTGATGTTGATGAAGCCCGGGCCAGCGACGTCGACCGATGCGACACCGTCGAGTTTCGCGGCCTCAGCAGCGATCTCCTCCGCGAGTTCGCGCGGGTTCACCTCGAGCGATTTCGCGAGCTTCATAGCGATATTGGATGCCCAATCGCCATGCTCCCGATTGCGCGGGCGTTCCAACAGCACATCGTCGATCGTGAGCGTCCGGGTGCTACCGCGTCGGCCCGCAATACCCGTCACGATGGTGAGCAGGGCGGCAGAGAGGTCGGCGGGATTCACGAGGCACAAGCTTAGCTGCGGCCATCCGGACCCGAATTTTCGGCACCCTAACTGTGCCGCACGAGATTCTCATGAGCGTGGGTGAGAATGGACCCCATGCTGCACCCCCGTTCTCTCGCCCTTGTTCTGCTTTTCGCCAGTGCCGCCACGCTCACTGGATGCACCGCCGCGCCTACGCCTGAGCCCACGGTGACCGGCGCTCCCCCGGTTTCGACGACCACCGCCACCCCGAGCCCGAGCGCAAGTGCCGATGGCATCCCGGTCACCATTACTTGCGACGAACTCGTTTCACCACAGACTATGTACGACTACAACCCGAATTTCGGTCTCGTCGACAACTATGTGCCGGCTGCGGGAAGCAAGGCGGCTGAGATCGTGGCGCTGAAGGGTCTCGCCTGCCGCTGGGTGAACCAGAGCAGCAACGAGACCATCGATGTCTCCGTTGCCAACCTGCCGCACGACCACCTCGAATCGCTCGCGAATGCCCTGGTCGAGTCGAGCAACGCGGTGCCGACCTACGGTGTCGAGGGCTACTTCGAGACGAACGGCCCGATCGGTGAAGCCAACGCCTTCAGCGACCCGTTCTGGATCGTGGCGTCGTCGACCACGTTCTCTGAGCCTGGGGATGCCCAACCGATCGTCGAAGCGGCGATCGCGGGCCTGCACTAGCCCAGTTGCACTAACGAGACCCCGTCATCGACAGGCAACTCGTCGACGACCGCGGTGACCGACATGTTGGTCAGGGTCAGGTCGGCCCAGTGGTTGGTGAGAAACGCGATGTCGGCGGCATCCCTCCCGGTTGATATGCGCAGCATGCTCTGTCGCGGGGCGAGTCGCGTGGCATCCACGACCCACCACTGCCCGTCGATGTGGGCTTCGGCGACGGCGTGAAAGTCCATCGGGCTGAGGCCGGGCGCGTAGACCGCGACCATGCGCGCCGGCACATCGAGCGCGCGAAGCAGGGCGATGACGAGGTGGGCGTAGTCGCGGCAGACGCCCTGGCGGGCGAGCAGCGTGCGCTTCGCACCATCGGTGTGGATGCTCGAACCGGGCCGGTACCGCAGTCGCTCCGACACCCACACCGTGACCGCGGCAAGCAACTCGTGCCCGCCGAGTCCGGCGAACTCGGAACGCGCCGTGGGCGTGAGGCTGTCGGACTCGCAGTAGCGGCTCGGGCGCAGATAGGTGACCAGATCGAGGTCAATGACCGGGGCGGGGTCTGCGCGACCGGTGACATCCGCGGAGTAGTCCACGATCATCGTGCCGGGGCCGGCGACAAGCTGGTGCAGCCTTGTTCCGTGCATGTCGCTGATCTCGGTGACCTGCTGCGGCACGCCGTCGAGCACCATGCTCAGGACCTCGGATGTCACGTTCGCACTTTGCGCCGCCGACAAACTGAAGACCATATTGGTGCGCCCCGTGATCGCCAGTTCAAGGTGCGAGGTCACGGTGCGAAGCATGCCTCGATCCTGTCACGCCCGAGCGTTCGCGCCAGCCACGACTGTTACCCTGGGTAGGCATCCCTGGCCCCCATAGCTCAGGGGATAGAGCACTGCCCTCCGGAGGCAGGGGCGCAGGTTCGAATCCTGCTGGGGGCACTTCAACTTCAGCGAATAAACCAAGGGTTCACGCCCGTCTAACCCACCCCATCAGACACGGCTAGGCCGCCTTCTATGAGTTCGGTGGCGCGACCGGTGGCACAATCAACGCGGGAACGCTGATCCTGCGGTGCCCGACGAGGTCGTCACCGTCAAGGGTCAACTCAAGAGAGTCCTCGCCAATCGGCACCGTTGGAAAGACTGAAAACTGTGCGCCCTGCTCGATTGGTCCAACGTACCGAGCAAAACGTCGGGAGGAAGGAACGAAAGTTGAACGCTCTTCCGAGCTGGCAAAGACGTTGACACCTTGGCCGCCAGCAACCGCTTCGACCGTAACATTCGCTAGCGATGGGCCGTGCAATCGAATAGCAACTTCCCCGCCGTCAGGGTCGGGCGCCCATTCTGCGGTGGCCCAGACCTCGGGTCGCGATGGCAACATGTCCAACCCCCGCGCCAAACCGCTTGCCGCCGATTCCGCGATGACGGCAATTCTGGGGATCACGCCCGCCTGGTTGTGGTCATCGGACGCGCCATAAGCTGTCGCAAAATGGCCGCGTGGCTCGTCACTCCCCAGAGATGGCCAGCCCGGATCGACAACTGTCATTGTTCGAGTTGGGTCAGCTGCCATCCAGTTCCTGACCATGGCGTTAATGTGTGAGTCCGCAAATGAATAGCCGACCACCACCAAGGATGTTGCTTCCGCAAATGCTTCGCTCGCTGCGTGCAAGAGGTCGAGCGTTGGCCCATCCGTCGCGAGCTTCTCTCGATCGCCAACAACGATCCACGGGAGGCCAGGCGCTCGGGGTGGTGCCGCAGCTGGATCAAACTCTTCGACGTCGGCCCTATCAATCACTACTTCGATCTTGGGCGGGCGTACCGTACGCAAGTTCGGCCGCTCATCGATTAGCTCCCAATCGACCGAGCCGTGCAGCTTATATAGGTTGATGCGCCCGTCCTTGCGTTCGAAGGAGAACGGAACGCCCGGGGTCCAGCGTTCGATGCCTGTATCGAGTTCAATGCCGGCTTCGCTGGCCATCATCTCGATGGTTCGGTCGTAGTTGAGGGTGACGATTGCCAGTCCGCCTGGCTGAGCCGACGCGAGATCCCCGAGGGGGCGGAGGTAGTCCACGGACGACAGGTTCGTCAGTTCGGACCGAATGCCTTTCAACAGGGCAGATTCCAACGCCTTGAAGGCGTAATCTTCGCGCGGCCGTGCAACATCCCGAGCTATGCCTTCAATCAAATTCGCGAGCTCGTCGCCATTGGGGAAGCGGTGATCAATGGCCTTTTCTACGGCGGACTTAGCGGCCCTGCCGTTGAAGGCACGCGAACCCGATGCCCTCCCAAAACCGAGCGCGCCAGCCTTCCAAGCGGCGACGAAGGGCGCTACTTCATGTGATTCACGAGCCTGCAATAGACGGACCGCGGAGACGAGCGTCTCGATGTTGACCGCGCGTAGCGGGTCACTGCCATCTTCGCCTTGGTGACCGATCATCGCGCTATAGACGAAGTTGAGCGCCTGGACCTCCGGACCGGGGCGTGGCGACTGGTTCATTTTTCTCACGAGAATCTCTGCGAGGTCGCTCGTCAAGGGAGCGCCGGCGTCCCTTGATGCGCCAGCTCCTAGAAGGACGATCGTTCGTGGGATCATCCGCCGAGGCTATCGGTGGAGGAGACCAATTGCGAACGAAATTGCGGTCAGCATCGTGTGCCCTTCGCCCGCTGATCGTTGGCTGCCTGATCGCGATTCCCATCGCGATGCTGGGGTCCGCCATCGCGATCGCCTCGAGCGCCCGGCGTGCGCGCGTTCGTGCGAGGCAACTCGCTAGTCGGTTAGCTCTTTGGCGTGCGTGCGAGCGCGCATCGCGAGCCACACCACAATGAGGGAGCAGAGTGCCGCAGGAGCCACGAAGACGAACTCCAAGCGCAGGTTCATGCCATGCGAAACTCGGGCAAAAAGTACATAGGTGAGATAGGAGAGCCGCGCGCTGATAAATTGCATGCTCCACAGCAAGATGTACGAGAGCCACACCGTTGCCACCGCGAGAATGTAACTTCCCAGCCCCACTCGACGCTGACCCAAAAGTATGAGGACTGCGGTGAGAGCCAAGGCCGTGGGATACCCGACCCACCACAAGGTTTCGAATTGCGGATGCGCCTGAAGGAGGAGCGTGTAAAGAACCCTCGCGAATGCGAGCATCCCCGCTCCCGCCACGACGACGCCGAAGGCCACAGTCACGCGAAACGCCCTCGAACTCGGGATCATGGATATCCGCGGATTCGCCCTCATCTGACGCCAGCGCCATTGAAGATCGGCGACGACTCCCCGAAACGCGCGCGAGGCAATCTGGCGATCAATGGCTGCGGATGTGAGACCGCGGCGGGTTCCGGCGGCTCGCTGCTCGTGCAGGTCGGAGATCAGTTCTTCTCGACGATCTCTGGCCACCGGCTCGGGCAGCGACCGCGTGTAGAACTCCACCCACCTCAGAACGCCCGCGGTAGTTCTCGAGCCCGACTGGCGTCGCATCCGGCTCACGAGTGCACCGGTCGCAGCGAGCTCAAGGTTCCGCCCGGGTTCGCGGCGTTCAACGACAGCGCACGCTCTCCTTCGCCCGTGACGCGATAGTGCCGGCGGCGAGGGCGGCGCTCCAACTCGGCCGCGCCGGGCGACTCCCACTCGGCTGCCAACAGCCCCGCGTCGGCCATGCGCGACAGTGCCTTATAGAGGGTGCCGTGGGATGTCAGCGACCGGCCTTCAGAGAGGGCCTCCGCCAATGCGAACCCATAGATCGGTTCGTCGGCACTCGCGTTGGCGGCGATTTCAAGTATCTGCACTTCCAACGGAAGCAAGGTTCCTGCTTTGCGTCTGCTCACCGTTGAAGAATAGGAAGATACCTTCCTGTTTGTCAAACAGCGCCTCTTGGCGCCTTCATTTGCGGCGTTGCGCCAACCACACGGCGTAGCCTGGCGGGCGTGCCGCTCACCGTCGTCGTTGCGCCCGACTCGTTCAAGGGAACGCTGAGCGCCCGCGCGGTCGCGGATGCGATCGCGGCGGGCTGGCGGGAAATCCGGCCCGACGATGACCTCGTGCTGATGCCGCAGGCGGACGGCGGCGAGGGAACGCTCGACGCCATCGAGGCGGTGGCTGGGGGCATCCGTCACCGAGTCGGCGACGTGACTGGGCCGGACGGCCGCCCGACTCCCGGCGAGTGGCTTGAACTACCTGGCGGGGTCGCGGTGGTGGAACTCGCGCAAACGAGCGGCCTGCCACTCATGCGGCGCCCTGACCCAATACGGGCGACGACCCGCGGGCTCGGCGAGCTCATCCGGGTTGCGCTCGATGCCGGGGCGACCTCCCTCATCGTGGGTCTCGGCGGCTCCGCCTCCACCGATGGCGGCGCGGGCGCGCTCGCCGCACTCGGCCTCGCGCTGCTCGACGAGCAGGACGAACTGGTCGCCGATGGCGGGCGGGCCCTGCTCGACATCCTCGCCATCGACCGCTCCGATCTCATGCCCGCCCCGCCCGGCGGCGTGACCCTGCTGACGGATGTCACCGCTCCCCTGCTCGGGCTGACTGGAGCGGCCGCTGTGTTCGGCCCGCAGAAGGGAGCGAGCCCCGACGAGATTCTGGAATTGGATGCCGCACTCGCGCACTTCGCCAGACTCCTCGGCGGCGACCCGAACCAGCCAGGAGCCGGGGCCGCGGGAGGAACAGGTTTCGGGCTCGCCACCGCATGGGGCGCGCGAATCGTTCCCGGGGCGCGATACGTGGCCGAACTCAGCGGACTGGCAGAACGCATCCCGACCGCGGATCTCGTGCTCACCAGTGAGGGCACGTTCGACGAGCAGTCGTTCGGAGGCAAGGTCGTCGGCTCAGTGCTCGATCTGGCTGCGCACAAAAGCGTGCGAGCCGGAGTAATCGCCGCCCAACTCGCGCTCGATCCCAAGGTGTGGGCGGTGTCGCTGACCGACCTCGCTGGCTCGACCGAGGCCGCGATAAAGGATCCCGCCGTATGGCTGCGAGCTGCCGCCGCGAAAGCCGCCCGCGAACTCCCCTAGGCCTCAGTCGGTCGTGCCGCTGTGCGACTCGAGAAACTCGTAGAGCTCGCGGTCATCCACGCCCGGGAACGTGCCGGAGGGCAGCGGCGACAAAATGTGCGCGTGCAGCCGAGCGCTTGACCAGGCCTTGCCGGCCCAGCGCTCGGTCAACTCGGCGTCCGGGCGGTGGCAGCAGTTCTCGTCTGGGCAGGTGGAGACGGTGCGGTTGGTCGTCTCGCGCCCGCGGAACCACTTCGAGTGCGCGAAGGGCACCCCGATCGTGATCGAGAACTCCTGCGAGCCGGTCGTTCCGGTCTGGGTCGAATCGAAGAACGTGCCCTCGGGGGTATCGGTGTACTGGTAGAACTCGGTCGTGCGGTTGGTGCGGGTGAACGCGGTGCGCGCACTCCACTTGCGGCAGACGAGCTGGCCCTCAGTCGAGCCGGTCACGTCCACCGGCAGGCGCAAGCCGTCGTTCTCGTACGCCTTCGAGACCGCGCCATCGCCGGCCACGCGCAAGAAGTGCACCTCGAGATCGAGGTGCGCGGTGGCGAGGTTGGTGAAGCGCAACGCGGCGGCTTCGTGGGTGACGCCGAAGGCATCCCGAAAATCTTCGACGGCGATGTTGCGGTCGGCCTTGGCCGTGGTGAGAAACTCCACCGACTGGCGCCGCGGCATGAGCACGGCTGCCGCGAAGTAGTTGATCTCGAGCCGCTGCAGCAGAAAGTCGGCGTAGGTCGCCGGGTTCTCGTGACCGAGCACGCGGTGCCCCATCGCCTGCAGGGCCATGCCGCGCAGACCGTGCCCACCGGGAATGGATGCCGGTGGCAGATAGATGCGACCATTCGCCAGGTCGGTCACCGAGCGGGCGGAGTGTGGCAGGTCGTGCACGTGCACGAGTTCGAAGCCGAGTTTCTCGGCCATGCGGCTCACCGAACGGTGCGTGAGCGCACCCGAGACGTGCCCGACATCGGCGAGCAACTGCTCCGCCACGTCTTCAATCGCGGGCAGATAGTTGTCGAGGGTGCGCATGTGCTCGCGCAGTTCGGTGTTGGCGCGCCGTGCCTCCTCCGGGGTGGCGACCGCTTGCCGTGCGCGCCGTGCCAACTCCCGGTGCAGGCCGACGAGGGCGGCGAGGGTCTCATCGCTCGTGCCCTTGGTGGGGCGGATGACCGGGAGCCCGAGCGTTCCGTAGACACTCGAGCGCTGGGCCCGGTCGAGTTCGATTTCGAGGGCAGCACGCTTGCTCGGCGGGGCTTCA
>SCSV01000160.1 GCA_004297555.1 Salinibacterium sp. | reverse complement strand
CTCGGCGTTGACTCGGCGACTCCTGATCCGCGCTACGTCCAAGCGAGCGGAGCGACTAACGGCGTTGACACGAACACGACGGGCTCGACGCTCAACCTGCGCGGCGGCGCGAGCACGGGCAACGTAGTCGGCGGCGGGATCAATTTCATGTTGACCGCCGCGGGGGCGAGCGGGAACACGTCAAACAGCTATTCGACGTACGGCTTCATGAGCACATCGGGCTTCTCCTACATCGGCGCTCTCACGGCGGCCGGAACGAGCGGCGCGGGTTACGTCGGGCTGCTATCGCAGGCGAGTGACCCGGCGGCTCCGACCGGAAGCGCGTTACGCCTGTACTCCGATTCCTCGGGGCGGCTTGCGTGGGAGAACTCGGGCGGCTTCAGCGTTCGATGGGACGGGAGCGCGCTTAGCGCCTCCCGCATCGTCACAATCCCGAACGCGGCGAGCACTCTGGTAGTCGCGGATACTGGCGCATCGAATAACTTCCTTACAGCGATCTCGGCCGCGGGCGCGATCTCGAAGGCGCAACCGGCCTTCACGAACATCTCGGGAACGGCTACAACGACGCAGGGCGGGACGGGTATCAATGCGTCGGGCGTGACCAACGGCCAGCTCCTCATCGGCCAGACCAGTGATAACACATTCGGCCTGAATACGCTCACCGCTGGTTCCGGCATCACGATTACAAACGCGGGGCACGGGATAACGATCGCGACTGCTGGCGGCGGAGGGGGCGGCGTTGCGACGCAGGTCAACATCTACGAATTCGCTGATACGGGCTCGACTTGGACGATCCCTTCCGGTGCTCTTGCGGTATGCGCAACTGTCATCGGAGGAGGCGGAGGCGGCGGAGGCGGCAAGGTCAACGCCTCAAACCTCGCGAGGGCCGGTGGTGGTGGAGGGGGAGGTGGCTCCGTAAACACGGCCTGCTGGCCCGCTTCGCAGATCGCCTCCAATCAGACGATAACGGTCGGTCAAGGAGGCACGCCAGGCGCGACGGCCACGACGACACCAACGGCAGGCGGAGACGGCGGTAGTTCGTCCTTCGGGTCATGGCTCTTCGCGTACGGCGGTGGCGGAGGTCCGGCTGGTGGTGGATCGTCTGTCGCGGGTGGGGGCGGTGCGAGCCAGAGTGCCTCGGCCGCCGCAGGGACAGGAGGCGGCCAGTCTCCGATCACCGGATCAGCAGCCGTCGCCCGCGGCGGGCAAGGCTGCACGACCGCGGTTGGGCAGAGCGCGCAGAGCGCCGAATGGGGTGGCGCGTGTGGAGGCAATGGCGTCGCAAGCGGTAACGGCGGCGTTGGTGGCTCCTCCCAGTACGGAGGAGGAGGTGGAGGCGGGGGCGGGGGCCTTAACACGTCGAACACCGCTTTCGACGGGGCACAGGCGGGCCGCACGAACACGACGATCATCTCCGGTGGCGTCGCGGGCGGTCCCGGCGGCACTAGCGGAACAGACGGCAATCCGGGCGCGAATCAGGCAGCCAGCTCGACCGGTCCCTATGCGGGCGGTGGCGGCTCCGGAGGCGGCGCCGCGTCGAGCAACGCGGGTACGACCGGCCGCGGGGGCAACGGCGGCCTCCCCGGTGGCGGCGCTGGCGGAGGCGGCGGCGGGAACAATACAGGGGGGACGCCCACAATGACGGGCGGTGGCACCGGGGCGAACGGCAGAGTCATAGTAATAACGTCGTTCTGATGCGAACCGACTCAGTGCTAAGATCGAACCGGGGCGAGGCTGCTACCTCAGCCCCGATTCTGACCACCGGAATGAGGGAGGGAACACCGATGGCTACTACCGATCCTAACATCAAGATTCAGACGTTTCGCGCGGACGAATTGCCGGACACTGTGCCGGTCGTGATACCGAAGGGCGGCGGGATGCCGACGTTCGGCTACGACAACACGGCTCAGGGTGGTCTCGGCGTTGGCGACGACCACGGGCATAGTGCTGACGCCCTCGCGGGCGACATGGAGCCTAGCAAGTGAAGCGCGCCGCACTCATTCTCGCCTCCTCGCTCCTCGCGCTCGCCGCCGCTGATCTCGCCGTTCGCATCGTCACCCGCGTCCCCGAGCATGAGCGGGCGTTCCGGTACGACACACGCCTCGGCTGGGCACCGCGCGAGGACTTCGTGGGAATCGTGGCCGGAGCGCCCGCGGCGATTACGGCTGACGGTCTCCGGGCAAGCGGTCATCAGACCGGCCGTCCGATTCTCGCCGTAGGCGACTCCTACACGTTCGGCGCTGAGGTGGCTGACGCCGAGACGTGGCCGGCGTACCTTGCGCAACTTACCGGACGACGGGTCCTCAACGGCGGCGTCAACGGGTACGGTGCGGACCAGGCGATCCTCCGCGCAGAGACGCTGACGAGGCGATATCAGCCCGACACGATCGTTCTCGGGCTCATTCAGCCGGATATCAGGCGTTCACTCTATTCACGGCACGGGCGCGCGAAACCGTACGTCGTGACTAGGCGCGGCGCGACCTTGCTGTGCGGGGTGCCTGTCCCGCATGACGCGACAGGCATCCTCGGACTGATCGAGGACCACCATGACGTGATGGTCGCCACGACGCGCTGGCGGCCCGAGCTTGAGCGAATGCTGGGTCGATTCCGCTCGCTCGCGCCACGCACGCTGCTCGTGCTCTACGGGCACGACAACCGGAGTCTGGAGTTTCGGGACGTGCGACTGGCGGCGATCTCTCTCGGCCTAGGCATGCTCGACCTTAGCGATCGTCTTGGACCAGAGTTTTACAGGCGCCAGCACTTCAACCCTGCCGGGAACCTATTTGTTTCAAACGAGATAGCTAAGGTTTTGCAGCAGTGACGGACCCTACGCCTCAACCGGTACGACGCGCGCCGAACGGGAAGCTAATCCTGCCTAAAGGCAAGCGACATTGACAGCGATGCCCGAGTGCGCCCGTGCGGCGCGGCTACCACGTATGCTACGATTAGTCAAGGGAGGAGCCATGACTAGATTCGCCCGGCTACTACTCGCGGGGCTCTTCCTATCGACACCAGCATTCGCGCAGATCCGCCCGGCTAGCGTTACTCCGATTGATGGTGGTGGGATCACAACCGTTAATGGTATCTCGGGCGCGGTGACGCTCGCCGCGGGCTCGAACATCACAATCACGCCGAGCGGCTCGACGTTTACCTTTGCGGCAAGTGGTGTGGCGGCTGGCTTCGCGACCAACGCGCTGACCGTGTCGAGCTTCGGCGGCGCCGACTACGCCCACGGCAGCATCACGATGGACACGACGAGCGCCACCGCGCCGGAGGTCTACGTCAACGGAGACAACGGGGTAAACAACTCCTACGTCAGCATGCGGGGGACACCCACCGATTCCTTCGTCCGCGTGTTCTCCGACACGTCGGGGGTTGGTACGTATCTCTACTCGAATCGTTTGACGAACCAGTCAAGCACGATGATGTCGTGGGGGTCGGGGGCAGGTGGCGCCATTACGTTCGATGGTCTCGCGGGTTCCGGGACGGCCTTCGCCTGTCTCGATTCTGCCGGCAAGCTGGTCCGCTCTGCGACGGCGTGTGCGCCCTGATGCCGGCCAATCACCGCCGCTCCGCCTGGGCCGACGCCGCACGCGCGATGCGGCTCTGGCGTGCTCAGGGCTTCACGCGCCGCGGCATCGCCCGCCCGGAGCCACGGTCGCGCGTGATCGTACCCGAGCCGGGGCGCGGCCTCGCGGAAGACGAACCGATCGCGCAAAGGAGAAGCGCATGACCACGCTCTATCTGACCGGCGTCGAAAGCACCACCCCGCCCCCGCCCGGCATCGCCGCCTCGTTCGTTCTCGACCCGGTCCCGCAGTCCACGCCGGGCCTGAACATGGGGCACCAGGTCAGCGGGGGCACCCCGAGCCCATGGCCGTACGCGGCGATCTCGCGTCCGCTCGCAGCCGCGACGATCAGCGGCCCGATCACCTGGCAGCTCCTGACGTGGGAGGAGACGGACGGCAACGGCGCGGCGAGCATCCGCGTCCTGCGACTCGACGGCGCGGGCGCCGTCCTCGCGACGGTTCTGGAGTACACGGTCAACCAGAGCGGTGGCGAGCTGGCGATCCCCGGTCAGCCGGGCAGCAACTACCGCACGGGCGGCGCGACGCCCACTGCGACGACGATCGTCGACGGGGACCGCCTCGCCGTCGAGGTGTGGGTGGATCACGCGAGCCACCAGGGCGGCACGGGGAAGCTGAAGCACACGGACTTCGCTGTCCATCTGGACGTCGCGGCCGAGGCGTCGTGGGTCGCGTTCACTGAGGATCTGGTCGAGCTGCCGTGAAGCTGATCCTCGCGCTCGCCCTGATCGCGTCACCGCTCGCGGCGCAGCCGGCGTTTCCGCCGGACGTGCGGGCCATCGCCGCGGCGTGGGAGGCGAGACAGCCGCGCCCGGTCAGCCTCGGGGCGTTCGAGCGTTCGCTCTACGTCTCCGACTTCACCGTCGCGGCCGACATCGCGACCGCTGCTGCGGTATGGGGACCGAACACGCGAGAGGCGCTGCCGTTCCTCGACACGGGCTCACGCGGTGGAAACGTTGCGCTCGGAGTCGGGATCGGCGTCGGTGCGCACTTCGCCAGTCGCGAACTGTACCGACGCGGGTATACCCGCACGGCCACTGCGCTCAACTGGGTCTCGGCTGCTGTTCACGGCGGCGCGGCCGTGACGAATCTGGTGAGACGCAAGTAAAGGAACAGAGCGTCCCGGCAGAGCCGGGCGATAAGGGAGAAAGGGAGAACATAATGCCTACTGGATGGTCACAGCACTTCATCGACGGAATCCACACTACCTACGGTCGCTTTCCGAACTTCCAAGTCCCCGACTCGGCACAGAAGAAGGGGATCACGGAAGACAAGCTCCGTGCCTGGTACGACATGAAGCTGAAGTCCGTAGCGCCCGAGGACTTCTTGGGCAAGGAAGGCGCGAACGGCGACAAGGCGCAGTACACGACGGAGATCATGAAACTCCCCGGCGGGTATTTCGGAACTGGCGCGGCGGCTGGGGGCGCCCCGAAGCCCGCGACCGGCGAGTCCGACACCGCCGCGAAGCTCGCCAGCGCGCAGGGCGACGTGGCGTACTGGAAGGGTCAGTCGGCGGCCTACGCGGACCGCGTCATGGATCTGGAGAAGTACATCGTGTCGAAGGGTTTCAACCCGCCTGGCACGCCGCTGCCGGAGGTTCCGGTCGGCGATCCGGGTCCGGGTGGAGCGCCTGGGGTGGAGAAGTAACGCCTGTGCTTCGCACTCCGCTTCGCAAGAACCATCGGAAGCGCACGCGCCAGATGTTGCGACGGCTCGGTCTACAGACCCGCGTCGTGAACTATCTGACGCTCAACGCTGACGAACAGGACGCTCTGATTCGGAGCGTCGTTCCGTGAACTCCCTACTCGGCGCGGCTTCGTCCCCGCGTCGGGTTTTCTCCCTCCTCGCTGGGTCGGCAGTCGGTTCCCTCCCGCTGCCGGCCCAGCACTTTTCTTTCGGGAGGCATTCCATGCGTCGCATCATCATTGGGTGAGTCGAATGAAGATCGCCCGTATTGAGATCCAGATCGACGACGACCAGACGCTTTCGGTAACGCTGGAGCAGTTGATGGCGCTGCGGGCGGAAATCGACCGGTACTTCCGGACTGAGGCGGAGAAGCTATTCCCGCCGCAGCCTGTTGTTCCGTTCATCATGCCGATCTACATCGAGCCGCCTGTCCGTACTCCAATCGAGCCGGTATGGCCGATGTATCCGCAGATCACATGGGGCGGTAACAGCACCGCCCTCTCCGTTCTCGCAAACACCATCTGCTAATGAAGACAATGACGGCTCGAAGGCTCTCTGACAGTACCTTCTTGGAGATCGGGGTTGAAGTCGATTTCCTGGAAACATCATCCCCCTCTAGGTCCAGCCGCCGGACCGATGGTAATCGCGCGGCCCGAGCCTGTCATTTTACCCCGACTAAGGAGGCTCAATGAATCCGCGTATCTCGCGACGGCTAGTTGCCGTCATCGCGCTCGCCGTGCTCATCGGCTGCGCGTCGCTCGCCCCCGGCGAAGATCCTATCGTCGTCCGTTCTGAGCAGGCGCTATCAGCCGGAGACGCTCTGTTCAAGGACGGCATGGCGTACTACTTCACGCCAGGAGTAGCGCCGACGCTTTCCAAGGGCGCTACGAAGGTGTTTGAGGCGGTCCGTACCGACTTCGACCCGCTCTACAAGGACGCGCAGAAGGCGCTCGACAGCTACAAGGCTGTGAAGGCCGCCGTGAAGGCCGGGCAGTCCGGTGATGTCGCGGCGGCTACGACTGCGCTTCAGAACGCCATCGCTCAGCTCGGTGGCCTCGTCAATCAGGTCATCTCGCAGATCCCCGCCTCGGCTCAGACGAAGAGCAAGGGCAAGCCGGTAGGAGGCGTCTGATGGGCCTACAGCTAATCCTCGGAGCCGCCGCGCAGCTTCTCGACATCGTCCTCGGCGCTACATCGAAGGACCCGTCAACCGCTCCGCACTTCGCGC
>SCSV01000159.1 GCA_004297555.1 Salinibacterium sp. | reverse complement strand
CGGCAGCAACTCACCCGTCTGAGGATCAACCTGCCGATAACTCTGAATCTCGTTCATACGTGATCATCTCCACGCCACAGCCCCAAAGCTGCAGCATCACGCCGAACCAGTTACACAAAATCCCGACAGACCCACTCGTGAGTTCGAGGGTTTCCTATGTCCCGAGAGAGGACATGGCGGTACCGGTGGGATTTGAACCCACGGTGGGCTTTCACCCACACAACTTTTCGAGAGTTGCACCTTCGGCCGCTCGGACACGGTACCGGGGACGAGTTTAGTACACGGGCATCCTGTGCATGGCGCCCGGGCTGTGTCTGCGGGCGCACCTAGGCTTGCGCCATGGTTCGAAGCGCCCCCAACTTCCGCTGCACCGAATGCTCGTGGACGAGCCTGAAATGGGTGGGCCGCTGCGGCGAATGTCAGGAGTGGGGCACTGTGATCGAGGTTGGTCAACCCACCGGGCTCGCCAAGCGCGTTAGGCCGATCGCGATCGCCGAGGCCGGCGCGGCGAGACCGATCACCGAGATCGGGTCGGAGTCCGTCGCGCACTGGCCGAGCGGAATCAGCGAGTTCGATCGGGTACTTGGCGGCGGCGTGGTGCCGGGCGCGACCATTCTGCTGAGCGGCGAGCCCGGGGTCGGAAAGTCGACCCTACTGCTGGAGGTGGCATCGCGAGCGGCGTCGTCCGGCCAGCGCGTTCTCTATGTGAGCGCCGAAGAATCGGTGAGCCAAGTGCGGTTGCGGGCCGAGCGCACGTCCGCCCTGCAGTCGAGCCTTTACCTCGCCGCGGAAACCGACCTCGCGACGATCCTCGGCCAGATCGACGAAGTGCAACCCCAACTCGTGATCATCGACTCGGTGCAGACCGTGTCCTCGGGGCTCACCGATGGCCTCGCCGGTGGTCCCGCCCAAGTGCGGGAGGTCGCATCCACCCTCATTCGCGTGAGCAAAGACCGCAACCTGCCGATCCTTCTCGTCGGGCACGTCACCAAAGACGGCTCGATCGCCGGGCCCCGCCTGCTCGAACATCTCGTGGATGTCGTGCTGCAGTTCGAGGGTGACCGGCAGACTTCGCTGCGCTTCGTGCGCGCGCTGAAGAACCGGTTCGGGCCGACGGATGAAGTGGGTTGTTTCGAGATGACCGGCGAGGGCATCGCCGAGGTGGCGGACCCGAGCGGGCTCTTCCTCTCCAGGGGGCGGATGCCCGTGAGCGGCACCTGCGTGACCGTCGCCATCGAGGGGCGGCGCGCACTCCCCGTCGAGGTGCAAGCGCTCATCGTGAAGAGTCAGGCCCCGCAGCCACGCCGCATAGTCAATGGCGTCGACTCCTCGCGAGTGGCGATGCTGCTCGCGGTGCTCGAGCGGCGGGCCAACTTGCCGCTCTCCGGGTTCGACGTTTATGTGTCGACCGTTGGCGGCATCCGGCTGACCGAACCCGGGGCCGACCTCGCGATCGCCCTCGCTATCGCGAGCGCATACCGGGACGAGGCCTATCCGGTGACGCTCGCGGCAATCGGTGAGATCAGTCTCGCCGGGGAGGTCCGCCCCGCGTCATCGGCAAGACAGCGCGAAAGTGAAGCGCGACGCCTCGGCTACAGCACCTTGCTCGACGACCAGACCTTGCACGTGCGCGAAGCACTGCGATTGGCGTTCGCCAACTTCGACGATCGGGTCAGTGCGCCGGCGTTCTAGCTTTAGCGAACGAGCGCGTTGCCCCAGTCGGTGACGACGTAGCTGATCCAGCCGTATTGACGCTGCAGGCCGACCTCGACCGTACTGGTAACACCAGTCGATGAGGTGGTCGTGCAGGTGAAGGTCTCGCCCACGATCAGCGGAGGTGCCGCCGGGCACTGAACCGTGAGATCGGTACCGAGGCTCTTCGCCGTTGCCTGCACGGAGGACTGAACCTCGTTCGCGAAGACACCGGGGATGAGCGAAATCATCAGACCGGGCAGTGCCAGAACAGCGCCGACAACCACGAGAAGCGAGCTGGCCCAGACCACGAACGGTGCGAAGCCCTTACCGGTCTGCTTGTAGGTGCGCATCGCCCGTGCAAGCAAGTAGCCAGGCTGGAACAGGAAAGCCCATAGCGCGCTCGCCGGGTTGCGGTGACCCCAGGTCTGCAGAACGAGGCGGTCGAAGGCCGCCAGGCCGAGGACGATCAGGTAGGGCGCAAGGAACGCGACCAGAAGAAGGGGAGCGTTGTGGCCGAGTCCGACCGCAATCAGCACGATGCTTGCTGCGAGCTGCAGGAGGCCCATGACCGAGATCACCCAAGCGGCACCCGTGTAGGTCTTGGTGCGCTTCGGCACGTGCACCGGAGCCTCGTCCATTTCGAGGAAGCTGAGGCTGGCCGCGGAAGGCATGATGTCTTCGTGGCTGGCCATGCGCGGCTCGCGGGCCGGCGCCTCTTCTTCTTCAAGGAAGCTCAG
>SCSV01000158.1 GCA_004297555.1 Salinibacterium sp. | reverse complement strand
CACCGAGCGTCGGGTCGAACCCGAGCTTGATGAGCTGCTTCTTCGCATCGGGCGCTAGCTCGATCGTGAGGTCGCGGTCCATCATGCGCACGCCGAGGCGCTTGATGAACAGGTCCACGATCTGCAGCAGTTCTTCCTCGTTGAGCTGCGGGAAGACGATGGTCTCGTCGACACGGTTGAGGAACTCCGGCTTGAAGTGCTTCTTCAGCTCCTCCACGACCTTGCCGCGCATGCGGTCGTAGCTCGTCGCCGTGTCACCCTCGATCTGGAAGCCCACCGGCCCGCCCGTGATGTCCTTCGTTCCAAGGTTCGTGGTCATGATGATCACGGTGTTCTTGAAGTCGACCACGCGACCCTGACCATCCGTCAACCGGCCCTCTTCCAGAATCTGGAGGAGCGAGTTAAAGATGTCGGGGTGGGCCTTCTCGATCTCATCGAAGAGCACGACGGAGAACGGCTTGCGGCGCACCTTCTCGGTGAGCTGGCCGCCTTCCTCGAATCCCACGAATCCGGGAGGGGCACCGAACAGTCGCGAAACGGTGTGCTTCTCGCCGTACTCACTCATGTCGAGTGCGATCAGCGCGTTCTCGTCATCGAAGAGGAACTCGGCGAGCGCCTTGGCGAGCTCGGTCTTTCCGACACCGGTGGGGCCGGCGAAGATGAATGAACCGCTCGGGCGCTTCGGGTCTTTGAGGCCCGCACGCGTGCGGCGAATCGTCTTGGCGAGTACCGAGATCGCTTCTTCCTGGCCGACGACGCGCATGTGCAGCGCCTTCTCCATGAAGATGAGCCGGCTCGACTCCTCCTCGGTGAGCTTGAAGACCGGGATGCCCGTGGCCGCAGCCAGCACCTCCGCGATTAGCCCCTCGTCGACTTCTGCCGTGGTGGAGACATCGCCGCTCTTCCACTGCTTCTCGAGTCGCAGGCGCTCGCCGAGCAACTTCTTCTCCTCGTCGCGCAGGGAGGCGGCCTTCTCGAAGTCTTGGTCTTCGATCGCCCCTTCCTTCTGCCCGCGAACCGTCGCGATCTTCTCGTCGAACTCGCGAAGCTCGGGCGGCGCCGAGAGGATCGACAGGCGCAGCCGTGCGCCGGCCTCGTCGATCAGGTCGATCGCCTTGTCCGGAAGGAAACGGTCGGACACGTAGCGATGGGCGAGGTTGGCAGCCGCGACGATTGCGCCATCCGTGATGGAGACACGGTGGAACGACTCGTACTTGTCGCGCAGCCCCTTGAGGATGTTGATGGTGTGCGGCAGCGACGGCTCGTGCACTTGCACGGGCTGGAAGCGGCGCTCGAGCGCGGCATCCTTCTCGAAATGCTTGCGGTACTCGTCAAGGGTGGTCGCGCCAATCGTCTGCAGTTCACCGCGGGCAAGCAGCGGCTTGAGGATGGATGCGGCATCGATCGCGCCCTCCGCGGCACCCGCCCCGACCAGGGTGTGGATCTCGTCGATGAACGTGATGATGTCGCCGCGGCTGCGGATCTCCTTGGTGACCTTCTTCAGGCGCTCCTCGAAGTCACCGCGGTAGCGGCTGCCCGCAATGAGCGAGCCGAGGTCGAGCGTGTAGAGCTGCTTGTCCTTCAGCGTCTCGGGCACGTCGCCGCGAACGATCGCGAGCGCAAGACCCTCGACGACGGCGGTCTTGCCGACGCCGGGCTCACCGATGAGCACGGGGTTGTTCTTCGAGCGGCGGGAGAGGATCTGCATGACCCGCTCCATCTCCTTCTCGCGCCCGATCACCGGGTCGAGCTTGCCCTCACGCGCGGCCTGAGTGAGGTTGCGGCCGAACTGGTCGAGAATCTGGCTGCCCTTGTCGGCGGCCGCATCGCTGCCACCGACGGCGACAG
>SCSV01000017.1 GCA_004297555.1 Salinibacterium sp. | reverse complement strand
GGCGACGATGGCCTCGCTCAGTGTCCGGATGGTGCGGCGCTCGAGTGGGGGTGGAATGGCGGGCTCACCCATGGTCGACCTCGGTGGTGCGGATTTCCTTGAGGATGGCGGTGGCGATGGTGACCGAGGCTTGCGCGATCTCCTTGCAGCGCTGGGTGCGCGCGCGTTGGGCGTCCTTGAGGTCGTAGCCGTTGGATGCGGGCAGCAGGCGCTCGTCGACGAACCCGGCGGCGATGTTGCCGGCCATCCGGGCGAGCAGGCTGGAGGGGCGGTCGGTGGAGTATTTGGCCATCACGACTCTCCGGCGTTGAGCAGCTTGGCCAGCTTAGCCGCCTGCGCCGGCGTGGTCCTGGATCCCCAGTGGTCCTGGAGCAGGTGACAGGCCTCGGTGCGGGCGTCGGCGAGCAGGGCGATCTTGTAGAGCAGGCCGCGCACGAGCTCGGGGGTGCAGGTCGCGGCGAGCTCGGCGTCGTGGCGGCCCAGTGGCAGGCCGTGGCTGGTGGTCAGGTGGAAATTGGGGACAGACGGGGAAGCCGGGCTACCGACGAGACCGATGTCTTGAACGTTGCGCTCGCCGGGGGTGGCGCGCTTGGTCAGCTCGAGCAGGGCGTCAAGGACGGCCTCGGACGGAATCGCGGGGAGTTGCTTGTCGGACAGGTAGATCTTGGCCATGGGTGGTGTCAGTCCGTTTCGATGGGGGTGGTGCCGAAGTCACAGGCGCGCTGCTTGGCGGCGACGCCGGCGGCGGAGGCGTAGCGACGGGGAATCTTGCCGAACACGAAACCGACTTGGTCGGGCGGTTGCCAGCTGCCGTCGGTGCAGAACAGGTGGCCGTCGGCGTTGCGTTTGAGGTGGTAGCGCGGCATCAGTTGCCGACCTTGGGGCTCAGCATCCGAGCAAGCCCTCCTCGAGCCGTTCGCGGACCGCTTTGCGCAGGGCATCCAGGGCGGCATGGAGGGTGGGGCCATAGCCCGCCTCCGAGCAGATCGACACCGCCCACTGGTACGCCTGCTTCTCGGACGACCACGCGCGACTGGTGACGCGCACGCCCTCGTGACAGTAGCGGTGAAGCGCGTTCCAGACGTCGGCGTTGAGCTGCAGGCGCATCAGCTGACGATCGGAGGCCTCTTGCGCGGTGAGCTGGAGCTCGGCGTCGGATTTCATCTAGTCGCCCTCCTGGACGTGGGGGATCTTGTGGAACTTCGCCCACAGCTGCTTGGCGTCGCGCTCGCTGACAATCCCCACGCTGACGACCATCGGCTTGGGCGTCATCGCCATCACGCGATCGGCCACCACCGTTTCGAGTTCATCGGTGTTGATGAACGTCTTGGCCTTGTAACCACCGTCGCAGGCGCCAATGCCACCGAGCGTCATACGAAGATCGGGACCGGCGCACGCCACGCGAATCTTCTCGGCGAGGATCTTGGGGTCGACGATGGTGTGATGAATGGTTTCCACGAGCAGTGTGCGGCTCGCGAACTTGAGCTCGAATTGCTCTTGCAGCATCTAGCGATCTCCCTTCGGTGGCACGCTGAAGTCGCTGGAGGAATGCGGAACGGGGGTCGGGCGGTTTAGCCACGTGATGATGCCGATGTCATCGTGCGGCGGCAGCGCGGTCGTCTTCCAGTGGTGTGCGTCGTTGGGGCAGGCCTCACAGATGTAAACGTAACCGCCGTAGACCGGCTGGTAGTGAGTGGTGGCGCCGCAGTCGCGGCAGGGGTCATCGCAGGCGCAGACGTCGCCACCGGCAACATGGAGCATGCCGTCGACGTCGGTCCAGCGCGGGTTACTCATCGAGCAACTCCTTGGGCGCGCAGGCACTACACAGATCGGCCTGGACCCAGCCGCACGGCGCACCGGTGCGCGCGATACAACCACGACAGTCGTCCTCGGTGCAGCCACAGACCCGGCACGTGCGGACCACGGGGACCGGGCGGCCGAGGACCTCGCACAGGTAGTGGCGGTCTTGGGCGAGGATGGCCTGGCGACGTTCCTCGCTCACCGGCGTGTTACGCAGCACGTCGAGGGCGGCCCCGATGATCGGATCTTTCTCGCGGTGGCGATCCATGTCGTCGATGCGGTTCATGTGCGGGGTCGGCGAGGGCAGATACGTGGCCATCGACATCATCGGATCGTGAACGACCCGATCACTGCCGACATCGGTGAACACGTACGAGTCACGGG
>SCSV01000157.1 GCA_004297555.1 Salinibacterium sp. | reverse complement strand
AATCGCTTGGTCTTGATTGGCCATCGGACCGGACACCGACGCAACCACGTTGTCATCCGACTCTAGGCGGAAGGGGTGCAGATGCGAAAGGAACTGCCGCGTGCTCGCGTCCCAGGAGAAACGCTCCGCGCGCTTGCGCGCGACGCTCCGGCTAATGGTGCGCGCGCGCAGTGCGGCGGAGAGCAGGTCCTCGTCAAGCACGCCAGCCGGTGAGTCGCCGATGACGTCGACCGGACCCGTGATGGGATAAGCCGCTACCGGGCAGCCGCAGGCCAGGGCTTCGAGGAGAACCAGCCCGAAGGTGTCGGTGCGGCTCGGGAACACGAACACATCGGCGGCGTTGTAGAGCGTCGCCAGCTCCGCCTGGTCGAGCACGCCGGTGAACCGGACCTCGGGGAAGTTCGCCTTGAGCTTCGCGAGCGCCGGTCCGTCGCCCGCGACCCACTTGCTGCCGGGCAGGTCGAGCCGGAGGAAGGCCTCGATGTTCTTTTCCACGGCGACGCGACCGACGCAGAGGAAAATGGGTCGGGTCAGATCGTGGGGCATGGCGGGTCCGGGCTTGAATATGTCGAGGTCCACACCGCGCGACCACAGCACGACCTTCGAGGCGGGAAAGCCGTAGGCGAGCAAATCGCGCCGAACGACCTCGGTAGGAACCATCACCGCCTGCGCCGGGCCGTGGAACCAGCGCAGGAATCGGTAGGTGACCGCCAGCGGCATCCCGATGCGCGCACGCACGTACTCCGGAAAACGGGTGTGGTAAGCCGTGGTGTAAGGCAGGCGATGGCGCAGCGCATAGGCGCGTGCGGCGATGCCCAGAGGTCCTTCCGTGGCGATATGGATCGCCTGCGGTGCGAACTCCTCGATGCGTCGACGCACTTGCCGGCCTGGCAGCAGGGACAGCCGGATGTCCGGATAGGTCGGACAAGGAAGTGTGCGAAATCCCTCGGGCGTCAGGAATTCAACCTCGTGCCCGAGCCGCTCCAGTTCGCGCCGTGTGGACTTGAGGGTCCGCACCACGCCATTGACCTGCGGCTCCCACGCGTCGGTGACGATCAGGATCCTCAAGACGCTACCCCTTCGGACGCCGGCTCGGATTGTCGAATCTGCTTCCACTCGATGATGCGCAGCTGGCCCGAGTGATCCTCGATCAGGGCGGTCAAGCTCTCCACCCAGTCCCCGTCGTTGCAATAAAGAATGCCGTCTACCATGCGAATCTCCGCCTTGTGGATGTGCCCGCAGACGACCCCGTCGAAGCCGCGGCGCCGCGCCTCCCGGGCCAACGCCAGCTCGAAGTCGGTAATAAAGGCCACCGCGCTCTTGGCCTTGTGCTTGAGGTATTGCGACAGCGACCAGTAGCCAAAACCCAGCCGGGCGCGGGCGCGATTGAAGGAGTGGTTCATCGCCAGGATCAGCGAATACAGCTTGTCGCCCAGCAAGGCCAGCCATCGGGCTTGCTGCACCACGCCGTCGAACAGATCGCCATGCGTTACCAGCAGGTACTTGCCGTCGGCCGTGCGGTGCATGGCCTCGTGCACCAATTCGATGCCGCCAAAGGCATGGTCGACGTAGTCGCGCGCGAACTCGTCGTGGTTGCCAGGCACGTAGACCACGCGCGTACCCTTGCGGGCCTTGCGCAGGACTTTCTGGATGACGTCATTGTGCGACTGCTGCCAATGCCAGCCCTTGCTCAGCCGCCAACCGTCGATGATGTCGCCGACCAGGTAAAGCGTGTCCGACTCGTTCCACTTGAGGAAATCCAGCAAAAACTCCGCTTTGCAGCCCGATGTGCCCAGGTGGATGTCGGAGATCCAGATGGTCCGATACCGGTGCGACCGCGGCTCGTCCGCGCCCTCGAAGGCAGGCGGTGGGGCGATCGACGGGGCGCGCGGCGGGCTCAGCAATGCGTTCATGCTGAGGCGACATCTGATCCGATCAAGATGACAAGACCGTGAACTGCGGCGGCGTACCATGGCCCCTTGGCTTTCGGAGTGCCCATGCCCGCCACCCCCATCCGCTTCGACGACGGCGCCGCCTACGAGTTGATGATGGGCCGCTGGAGCGTGCTCGTCGGCGAGCGCTTCCTCGACTGGCTCGACGTGCCGGACGGGGCGCGCTGGCTCGACATCGGCTGCGGCAACGGCGCCTTCACCGAATTGCTGGTCAATCGCTGCCGGCCGGCCGACGTGCAGGCCTTCGATACCTCGGCCGAGCAGCTGGCCTATGCCCGCACGCGCCTGCCGGCCGGCGCGCCCGTGACCTGGACCGAGGCCGACGCGATGCGGCTACCGGTGGCCGATGCCGCCAGCGATGCCGCCGTGATGGCGCTGGTGCTGTTCTTCGTGCCCGAGCCGGCGGTCGGCGTGGCGGAGATGTGCCGCGCGGTGCGCTCGGGCGGGGTCGTGGCGGCGTACCACTGGGACGTGCTGGGCGACGGCTTTCCCCTGGCCCCGATCGCCACCGAGATGCTCAAGCTCGGCGTCCCGCCGCGCATGGCGCCCAGCTCCGCGGCCTCCACCCTCGAGGCGTCCGCGGCGCTATGGCAGGCCGCCGGACTGCAACAGGTGCGCACCTGCGCGATCACCGTGCAGCGCACGTTCGACAGTTTCGAGGACTACTGGCGCAGCGGCGAACCCAGCAACACGCTGCGGCCGATGTTCGAGGACATGTCGGCGGAGGAACGCGAAATGTTGAAGGCCAATGTGCGGCGGCGGTTGCAAGCGGGGGATGGGCCGTTGACGGTGAGTGCGCGGGCGAATGCGGTGTGTGGAATCAAACCGTAATCCCAATTCAAACTAGCTAGACATGGTGCAGCGCACAAATCTTCAGACCGTCACTAATGTGGCCGATCTGCACAGTCTTTTGCGGTTATTCGGTAAATAGACCGACTCAGCGGGGCAGCCGTATGCACGGGCTCGTGATCACGTTTGACGCTGGGGTGTTCTCCCAGGAGGTGATGGTGCGCACTCTCCACCGCTACACGGGCCCATATTTTGTCGAATTGCGAACGGAGAACGACCAATGGCAAGTAATCATTAGCGCCAAAGACTCGTCGCCCGTTGACGAGGCGGTAGCCGCGAGATTCAAGAACGACCTACTAGACGAGCGCCTCCGCGACTCCGTCCGCGCCCAGACGGCAGGCGTCACGGAATTATTGCTGTCGGCTGCACTAACCCACGCGACGCGAGACGATGGGCC
>SCSV01000156.1 GCA_004297555.1 Salinibacterium sp. | reverse complement strand
GAGGATTACGCTGATCATCAGTGCTTGGATGATCCGCCCACTCACGCTGCGATCGTGCTGACGGAATCCCTGCATTGAAGTCCGGACCGCCGCGAAGACGATTCCCGGCAACAAGAGCGCGATGATCGCAACAATCCCGAACGGTGTAGTTGGAATCGTCATGGCGGCACCCTAGCGGGCACGAAACCCACTGAGCTTTCAGTTTCCACAGGGCGGAATCGTCCACCGATTCGCTGTTCTTGGGTCGCCGCAGTGCGTAGGCGACCACACTGGGCAAATGACGCGCTTGCCCGCCGTACTTTCCGGCGATGACCTGCCGCTCGCCGAACTGCACGCCGCGCGACTCGACGGGGAACTGTTCCGCGTCGATGACTGCTTCAGCCCGATCGACGAGATCGCTCAGCCCGCGCATCGTGCCCGCGCCCTCGCCACCGGGCTGCGCGACCGGCTCATCGCCGAGCAGCGCAGCGCCGCCTGGATCTGGGGCGCGCTCGAGACGCCGCCCGCAGTGCATCAGTTCTGTGTCGTGGTCGGTGCACGCGTGACCCCACCCGGCATCAGCTGGATGACCGTACGCGAGGTCGTGCTTGACCCGAGTGAAACCGTCACGCTCGGCGGGTTGCAGGTCACCACGCCGCTGCGTACCGCCGTCGACCTCGCTCGGTTCACGCCCGACTTCAGCCAGCCCGAAGTGACCATGGTCACCGGCCTTATGCGCCTCGGCGGTTTCGGGCTCACCGAGTGCCTCGACGACATGGACCGCCGCCGCAATCTGCCGAACAAGCGGCGGGCGGCGCGATTCTTGCGGGAGTGCGTGGCTTAGCCCGAGTACAACAGGTCCGCTGCGCGGGCCCACCTCACGTAAATTCCTAGCCGGAATTTACCCTGTAGACGTCATACACCGCGTCGATGCGGCGCACGGCGTTGAGCACGCGGTCGAGGTGGGTGGTGTCGCCCATCTCGAAAACGAAACGGCTGAGCGCCAAGCGCTCCTTCGAGGTTGAGACCGTCGCCGAGAGGATGTTGACGTGGTTCTCGCTGAGTACTCGCGTGACATCCGACAGCAGTCCGGAGCGGTCGAGTGCCTCGACCTGGATCTGCACCAGGAACACCGACTTGGTGCTCGCCGCCCACTCGACATCGATCATGCGCTCGGGTTCGAGCAACAGGGACTTGACGTTGTTGCAGTCGCGGCGGTGCACGGAGACCCCGGAGCCGCGGGTGACGAAACCGACGATGTCGTCGCCCGGCACAGGAGTGCAGCACTTGGCGAGCTTCACAAGAATGTCGGGAGCACCGCGCACAAGCACACCGGATTCGCTGTTCTTGAGGGCGCGGCTGCGACCCTTCGGTGCGAATTCGATCTCGGAATCGTCGGTGTCGGCCTCGGTGTGCAGAGCGGCGAGCACCTTCTCGATCACGGAGTGGGTGGAGACGTGCCCCTCCCCCACAGCCGCGTAGAGTGCGGAGACATCGTCGTAGCGCATCTGAGCCGCGAGCTCGGCGAAGGAGTCCTGGCTCATGAGCTTCTGCAGCGGGAGGTTCTGTTTGCGCATGGCGCGGGCGATGGCATCCTTACCCTGCTCGATCGCCTCTTCCCGGCGCTCCTTGGTGAACCAGGCACGAATCTTGTTGCGGGCCCGGGTGCTCGCGACGAAATTCAGCCAGTCCTGGCTCGGGCCGGCATCCGGATTCTTGGAAGTGAAGACCTCGACCGAATCGCCACTGTTCAAGGTGCTCTCTAGCGGCACGAGGCGACCGTTGACCTTGGCGCCCATCGTGCGGTGGCCGACCTCGGTGTGCACCGCGTAGGCGAAGTCGACCGGGGTCGCGCCCGCGGGCAAGCCGATGACCTTGCCTTGCGGTGTGAAGACATAGACCTCTTTCGCGCCGATCTCGAACCGCAGCGAGTCGAGGAACTCGCTGGGGTCTTCGGTTTCAGACTGCCAATCGGTGATGTGCGCGAGCCAGGCCATGTCGGCGTCGTCGCGACCCGACGCGGCCTCTTCGCCCTTGCCGCCGTTGACGCGATCCTTGTACTTCCAGTGCGCGGCGACACCGAACTCGGCGCGCTGGTGCATCTCCTCGGTGCGGATCTGAATCTCGATCGGCCGGCCATCCGGGCCGATCACGGTCGTGTGCAGCGACTGGTAGAGGTTGAACTTCGGGGTCGCGATGTAGTCCTTGAACCGGCCCGGAATCGGGTTCCAGCGCGCGTGGATCGACCCGAGCACGGCGTAGCAATCGCGCACCGAATTCACGAGCACGCGGATGCCCACCAGATCGTAAATCTCGTCGAACTCGCGACCGCGCACGATCATCTTCTGGTAAATCGAGTAGTACTGCTTCGGCCGGCCGGCAACCATGCCCTTGATCTTCGACGCCTTGAGGTCTTCGTTGACCGCGTCGATCACTTGCTGCACGAACTCCTCGCGCTGCGGCGTGCGCTGCTTGACGAGGCTCTCGATCTCGACATAGAGCTTGGGGTGCAGCACCGCGAAGGCGAGGTCTTCGAGCTCGAGCTTGATCGCCTGAATACCGAGTCGGTGCGCGAGCGGCGCATAGATCTCGAGCGTCTCCTGCGCCTTGCGCTTGGCGGATGCCTCGTCGACGAAACCCCAGGTGCGCGCGTTGTGCAGACGGTCGGCGAGCTTGATCACGAGCACGCGGATGTCCTTCGACATCGCGACGATCATCTTGCGAACGGTTTCGGCCTGGGCGCTGTCGCCGTACTTGAGCTTGTCGAGCTTGGTCACACCATCGACGAGCATCGCCACTTCGTCGCCGAAATCCTTGCGCAGCATGTCGAGTGTGTAGTCGGTGTCTTCGACCGTGTCGTGCAGCAGCGCGGCAGCGAGAGTCTTCGCACCGATTCCCAGGTCCGCGAGAATCTGGGCAACGGCAACCGGATGCGTGATGTACGGCTCGCCGCTCTTGCGCACCTGGCCGGCGTGGGCGCGATCCGCAGCGGCGTAGGCACGCTCGACGAGGCCGATATCGGCCTTTGGATGATGGGCGCGCAGCGTCTTCAGCAGCCGATCGACGGCACCAGCGGGTTGCGCGCGCGAGAACAGCCTCGGGAGGATCGTGCGCAACGACCCCGTAGTCTGCGTCGTCTCACTCACGCGGGCACCTCCCGCATCAATACTACGGCGGGGTTACGGCGCTTCGAGCCGAGGCGCCTCCGGCCCGTCCGAGACGAGCGGGCCACCCGCTGCATGCCAGGCCTCCATGCCGCCGACGAGGTTCACCGCGTCGAAGCCTTCACGCAAGAGCAGGTCGGTCACGCGAAACGAGCGGCCGCCGACCAAGCAGGTCACGAGCACTGTGCGATCACGGGGCACTTCATCAAGGCGCTCCTTGAGCGTCGAGCGCGGCAACCAGTGTGCACCGGGCGCGTGCCCGGCATCCCACTCGTGCTGTTCGCGCACGTCGAGCAAGAATGTCCCTGCTTCAACGAGCGCAATCGCCTCCGCGGCACTGATGTCGGGCATCGGATCGTCTGGATACGCCATCGGGCTACCTCACTGCTCCACTCACTCGGGCGCTCGCGCCCACCTTCTTCTTGTCCGTGCGCTGCACGATCGTCTCGTTCTGGCGCAGGGTCGAATACAACGGGGCGGCGATGAAGATCGTCGAATAGGTGCCCGCGAGGATGCCGATGAATAGTGCGAGCGAAATGTCCCGCAGGGTGCCCGCGCCGAGCACGTACGCTCCGATGAACAGAATCGAGCCGACCGGCAGTAGCGCGACCACCGAGGTGTTGATCGAGCGCACGAGGGTCTGGTTGACGGCGAGGTTCACCGACGCGGCAAAGGTGCGACCGCTGCCCTCGTTCGTGTTTTCGCGAATCTTGTCGAACACCACGACGGTGTCGTAGAGCGAGTAGCCGAGGATCGTGAGGAAGCCGATGACCGCCGCTGGCGTCACCTCGAAGCCCAGAATTCCATACACCCCGGCGGTGATGACGAGGTCGTGCAGCAGAGCGACGAGCGCCGCGATCGACATTTTCCAGGTGCGGAAGTAGAGCGCCATGATGATCGCGGCGAGGATGATGAACGTCACGAGAGCGGTGAGCGCTTGCCGCGTGATGTCCGCGCCCCAGGTTGCTCCGATGAACGACGAGGTGACCTTCTTGACACTGACGTGATAGCCGGCGGCAAGGGCATCCCGAATATTGTCTGATTCGGTGGATGTGAGCTGGTCGGTTTGCACTCGGATCGAGTCGCCGCCGTTGACGATCGACACGCGCGGTGTCACGTTGCCCACCACCGACTTGACCGAGTCGACCGCGATGCTCTGGTCGAGATTCTTCGGCTGCGACACCTGGAACTCCGAGCCACCGCGGAACTCGATGCCGAACTGGAACCCGCCGCGCACGAAGGGCACGACGATGGATGCCGCAATCGCGATGATCGCGATCGTGAACCAGAGCTTGCGCCGGCCGACGATGTCGAATGAGCGCTTGCCGGTGTAAAGGTCATTTCCGAAATTCGAGAAACTGGCCATCAGGATTTCCTGCCTTTGCTGCCGGACTTGCCCTTGCCTGACTTGCCTGACTTGGACGCTTTCGCTTGCACGATAAGAGCCGCTTCGGCTTCTGCCGCCTTGCGCTCGGCGATGGTCTGCCGCTTGGCCGCCTCGCGACCGCTCGTGACTTGCTTGGAGGCCGGGATGCCCACGGGTGCGCGGAACTGGGCGCGACCGCGGTACACCGCTCCAAGCGCCTTCGAATCCAGGCCGCTCAGCGGATGCCCCTCGCCGAAGAACCGCGTTTGCGCCAGGAGTTGCAGCACGGGGTGCGTGAAGAGCGAGACGACGACCAGGTCGACGACGGTCGTGATGCCGAGCGTAAGCGCGAAGCCGCGCACGTTGCCGACTGCGAGGACGAACAGGATGCCCGCCGCCAAGAAGTTGACCGCATCGGACGCGAGGATGGTGCGGATGGCGCGCTTCCAGCCCGCCTCGACGGCCGAAGGCAGGCCGCGGCCATCGCGCAACTCGTCGCGGATGCGCTCGAAGTAGACGATGAAAGAGTCCGCGGTAATACCGATCGCCACGATCAAACCGGCGACGCCGGCGAGTGAGAGCCGGTAACCCTCCCGCCACGACAGGAAGTCGACGAAGAGATAGGTGATGCCGGCAGCAACCACGAGTGAGGCGATCGTCACGAAGCCGAGGGTGCGGTACTGCACGAGCGAGTACACGACCACGAGGATGAGGCCGATGAAGCCGGCGAGCAGTCCGCTGAAGAGTTGGGACGACCCGAGGGTGGCCGAAATCGTGTCGCGACTCTGCACTTCGAAACCGATCGGCAGCGCGCCGAACTTCAACTGGTCGGCGAGAGTCTTGGCCGACTGTTGAGTGAAATTGCCGCTGATCTGCGGCTTGCCGTTGCTGATGACCGCATTCGTGGTCGGAGCCGAGATCACTTTGCCGTCGAGCACGATCGCGAACCGGTTGCGCGGATCTTTGTTGGGGTCGAACCCGAAAAGCCGCTGCGTGACATCCGCAAACTGCTTGGTGCCCTTGTCGTTAAAGGTGATGAATACGCCCCATTGGCCGGTGCTATTGCCCTGGCTGTCGGAGATCGTGCCGCTGCTGGCATCGGCGATCGTCTCACCGGAGACCTCCACCGGGCCGAGGGCGTACTTGAACGCGTAGCCGCCCTTACCGTCGGACTCGCACGTGATGAGCGGCTTGTTTGCCGGGGCTACGTTCGTCTTGGCCCTGTCGAGGCTTGAGCAGTCGAAGTTCTTGTATTCCTCGGCAAGTGCCGGGCTGATCCAGTTCGGGTCGCTCGCGTTCGTGGGCGGCACCGTCGGTGTGGTCGCGAGCGAGGGGTTTGGCGCCGGTGGGGTCGAATTGGCCGAACTCTTCGCGGCAACATCGGTAAAGATGACCGGCCGAAACTCGAGCTTCGCCGAGGACTCGATGCGCGCGATCTGCTCTCGGTCGGGCGTGCCGGGAAGCGAGACCACGATGTTTTGAGTGCCCTGCGTGTTGATCTCCGACTCAGAGACACCGCTCGCGTCGATGCGTTGGCGAATGATCGACACGGCTTGGTCGAGCTGCTCGGCCGAGACCGAAGCGCCGCTCTCAAGCTTGGGGGCGAGGATGATCTGAGTGCCGCCCTGAAGGTCGAGGGCGAGCTTGGGAAGCCAGGTTCCACCGGCGAACAGAACGCCGACGAGGTTGAGCCCGATGAGGCCCGCAGCGATAACGCCCAGCCAAGTGAGCGAGCGCCACGCCTTGCGTGCCGGGGTTGATCGCGCCACCGGGATTATTCGCTGGTCTTCTTGGTGCGACGCGCTGGCT
>SCSV01000155.1 GCA_004297555.1 Salinibacterium sp. | reverse complement strand
TGCGCATGCGCACGACCTTCGACATCGAGATGATGGAACAGATCGGCTTCTGCAACGGCATCGAGAACTATTCGCGCCACATGGACGGCCGGGCACCGGGGGAGCCCCCGCACTGCCTGCTCGACTACTTCCCGGACGACTTCCTCGTCGTCATCGACGAATCGCACGTCACCGTTCCCCAGATCGGGGCGATGTATGAGGGGGATGCCTCGCGCAAACGCACCCTCGTCGAGCACGGGTTTCGGCTGCCGAGCGCCCTCGACAACCGTCCTCTGCGCTGGGAGGAATTCCTCGAGCGGGTCGGCCAGAAGGTCTACCTCTCGGCGACTCCCGGTCGGTACGAGTTGGGCATCACCGACTCGGTGGTGGAGCAGGTCATCCGCCCCACTGGTCTTGTCGACCCCAAGATCGTGGTCAAGCCGTCCAAGGGTCAGATCGATGACCTGCTCGAACAGATTCGCGTGCGGGTGGAGCGCAACGAGCGCGTGCTCGTCACGACCCTCACAAAGAAGATGGCCGAGGAGCTCACCGACTTCCTCGGCGAGCACGGTGTGCGCGTGCGCTACCTGCACTCGGATGTCGACACGCTGCGACGCGTCGAACTGCTCACCGAACTGCGGCAGGGCGTCTACGACGTGCTCGTCGGCATCAACCTGCTGCGCGAAGGGCTCGACCTGCCCGAGGTCTCGCTTGTCGCGATTCTGGATGCCGACAAGGAGGGGTTCTTGCGTTCCTCGACTTCGCTCATCCAGACCATCGGCCGCGCCGCGCGCAACGTCTCCGGCGAGGTGCACATGTATGCGGATGTCATGACCGACTCGATCACGCACGCCATCGAAGAGACCACGCGGCGTCGCGACAAGCAGATCGCCTACAACGCCGAGCGCGGCATCGACCCGCAGCCGCTGCGCAAGAAGATCGCCGACATTACGGATGCCCTGATGCGCGAAGAGGCGGACACCGCCGAACTGCTCGCACGCAACGCCGGCGGGCGCAAGCGCTCGCCGACCCCGAACCTCAAGCGCGAGGGACTCGCAGCCGCCGGCGGAAACGACCTCGAGTCGATCATCCGTGACCTCAACGAACAGATGCTGCAGGCCGCCGGCGAACTCAAGTTCGAGTTAGCCGCTCGCCTGCGCGACGAGGTCTCAGACCTCAAGAAGGAACTACGGCAGATGGAGCAGGCCGGGCACCTGCGGTGAGTTTCCCCTCGGACAATGGTATCCGAATGGTAAGCTCGTGCCATGAAGCTCACGATGGACAAGGTCGGCCGCATTGTCGTGCCCAAGAGCATCCGCGAGCGCTTGGGGATGCTCGATGGGGGAACGTTTGACGTGAGTATTTACGGTGAAGGCGTTCAACTCATCCCGCACGGCCGAACGGCTCGGCTCGTCACTGAAGACGGAAAACTTGTTTTCTCATCCCGTACGGTCGTCACTGACGATGACGTGTTCGGGTTGATTGATTCGTTGAGAAAGTGACAACCCCAGGCGAGGTCGTGGTGCTCGACACGAGCGTCGCGGTCGCTCTGCTGATGTCGACACACGAGGCTCATGGCGCGGTCAAGGCTGCCCTTGGTGGGCACCAGCCAGTTCTCGCCGCTCATTCTCTCGTGGAGACTTATTCGGTGCTCACTCGACTGCCGGGGGATGCCCGCGCGCGACCGGCGGATGTTGTCACAGCGATCGACTCAAATTTCGGCCACACGGCCGTGCTTTCCGTGGAGACGCAGGGTCAGCTGCACGAAATATTCGCCCAGGCGGGCGTGCAGGGCGGAGCGGTGTACGACGGGATTGTCGCCCTCACTGCGCTGGATAACGGCTTGGTTTTGTTGACCCGTGACCGGCGAGCACTCGGCGCGTACGCCGCACTCGGCGTCAACGTTCGCCTAATCGAGTCCTGATCTGCTGAACTCTTGCGACTCGGTGGTACCTACCTGAGTCGTGGTGGGCAGAGCGATCAAACACGCGCGAGTGTCGCGCTTGACAGAGCCGACAACTTCTCTGCTAGTGTCTGGCTACGCGCGCGTGAGCTTGCGTCAGTCGGCCTCACCCGCGGCGTCAGACTGTGTCCTACTGCCCGATAGGTTCACCGTGTTCGTTCGCCTTGTTGCGCGCCGTTTTGCTCGATTCTTCGCTTCTGTCGCTATGGCGACGACGCTGGCGTTGATTGCGACGATATCTGTCACCTACACGGCAGAGGCTGCCACACCCGAGCCAGCCGCGCCGGTGACATCGGCCCCAGACGCGCTTTCGGCTCAGATCGGGGTCTGTCGGGATTTTTGTGTAACTGGTTCGGCGTGATGCTGCAGCTTTGGGGCTGTGGCGTGGAGATGATCACGTATGAACGAGATTCAGAGTTATCGGCAGGTTGATCCTCAGACGG
>SCSV01000154.1 GCA_004297555.1 Salinibacterium sp. | reverse complement strand
CGGGCGGCGGCGCTCACCACGCGCGGGCTACTCCTCCCCGACGCAGCGCTGCTCGTGCCGACCGGCGACCTCGTGCCGACGAATCCGTCGACCGTCTTCCGCAGTCGGCTCGAGCTGATCACGACGGTCTGACGAGCAGGGTTGCGGGGTCCATCGGGAAAAGCGGCAAAAGGTGTAGCCGGACTGCGTCCTCGACTTGCTTGTCCCAGGAATAGAGCGTCGAGGCCGCCCCACCGGTTCGGTCTCCGCGCTTCGCGAAGTGGTCGAGAACACCCTGGCGCCGCGCCACAACGGCACGCACTTCGGCAAGCGCAGGCAACGCCCGGGTTCGAAGGCGACCAAGCGCGCCTGTCCGCTGAGCGAAGAGAAACGCCTCGGCGCCATCAAGCGCCTGCAATGCGCCCCTGTGGCGGCGCGTGGGCTCCGATGCAATGAATTGGCTCGCCAGCCGGGCGCTCAGGACAGTCTTTTGGCCACCCAGGGGCATGGCCACTGGAATCGGCGGAGCGGCAGCGGTGGCCTGGACAGCGAACTCGGCGTCGATGAACCAAGTCAGCCACCGCCCGAACGCGAGGAGCTTGCGCCCGAGCTGAAAGAGCTCCCGCCGATAATGGCGCTCCTCCGCGGACTGGTGCCGAAACGAGCGCCGCAACAGGAGCTTCTTCTGGATCCGCTTCCTCACACAAGCATCATCGCGTGAGCGATCCGTTGCGGTAGGATTTCGCTATGGCCGAGTTCGGGCCGCCGTCTGCAATTACTCAGCAAGAGCTCCTGAACGCCCTATCTAGGTCGTTTGAGGACCATTGGATCCAGGGCCTGTACGCGGATCCTTCCTCGCTCTCGGTGTTCGTCGGCATGTGCGCTGCGTTTCTCCGCGTTCAGACCGCTGGCGACGAGAACCTCGACGTCAACGGCTACATTCTCTCGGCGAAAGGCGCGACCCCGTCTCAGAGCCTGCTGACGCTCCAGCGCCCGTCCGGCGCCGCGGGCACGATCGATCAATCGCTGCGCCTCAGGGATCAGTTTGGGAACGTGTGGCGGCCGACGGGCCTCAACGCGATCGCGTCTTCGGTCGGGCAACAGACGGTGAACATCGCTGTCCAGAGCGAACGGACGGGCTACTACCTCAACCAATTTCTCGCCCCGAGCTTTCAACTCCTCGACACGCCCTTCGACCCAACCTTCGCGGTCGTCCAGGGAACGACGCCAGCGGCCGGCGGCACAGGCGCGCTCCTTGACCTCCACGGCAGCGAGCGCCAGGTCCCGCGCTCGAGCGGAGAGCCGGATCCGACCTATCGCCACCGCATGCTCCTCCTCCCAGACCAGGTGAGCCCCAGCGCGCTCGCGTCCGTGATCCCGACGATCCTTGCGGCGTACCCGGCGACGGCGACGGCCGCGAACCTGATCAGCGGCATGGGTCTTCGGGCCATGATCGAGCCCTTCACTGACTCGGCCCAGATCGCGATCACGGGACTCGCGGGCGAGCCGATGATGTTCTTCGACGACGCGTTCGCCGATGACCCGAGCGGACCGAGGATGCGCGACTACCAGGACGCCGCCGCCGAGTTCGACGTCTTCTTGCCGACGCCGACGGACGCGACCGACATCCGGCTGTTCTGGGACGACGGGTACTTCGATGATCCGGCGAACGGATATCTCGACATCGACCAGGCGGGGAG
>SCSV01000153.1 GCA_004297555.1 Salinibacterium sp. | reverse complement strand
CGATCGCGCACGAGGGCGCGACCGCACGCTTGGTGACGAGGTTGTAGACGTTGTTCGACCAGTTCTGGATCGTCGTGTAGCGAACGCGGGCGTTCTTCTTCACGATGATCTCGACGACGGCCGAGTGCAGGGAGTCCGACTTGTAGATAGGCGCCGTGCATCCCTCGATGTAGTGAACGTACGAGCCCTCGTCAGCGATGATAAGCGTGCGCTCGAACTGGCCCATGTTCTCGGTGTTGATGCGGAAGTAGGCCTGCAGCGGAATCTCGACGTGCACGCCCTTCGGAACGTAGACGAAGGAGCCGCCCGACCAGACGGCGGTGTTGAGGGCCGCGAACTTATTGTCGCCAGCCGGGATGACCGTGCCGAAGTACTCGTCGAAGAACTCGGGGTGCTCGCGCAGCGCCGTGTCGGTGTCCATGAAGATGACGCCCTGCGCTTCGAGCTCGGCGTTGATCGCGTGGTACACGACCTCGGACTCGTACTGAGCTGCGACACCGGCGACGAGGCGCTTGCGCTCTGCCTCGGGAATGCCGAGCTTCTCGTAGGTGGTCTTGATGTCGTCCGGGAGGTCTTCCCAGCTCTCGGCCTGCTTCTCGGTGGAGCGCACGAAGTACTTGATGTTCTCGAAGTCGATGCCAGTGAGGTCGGCGCCCCAGGTCGGCATGGGCTTGCGACGGAAGAGTTCGAGGCCCTTCAGGCGGTTCTTCAGCATGGATGCCGGCTCGTTCTTGAGCGTGGAGATGTCGGTCACGACCTCCTCGCTCAACCCACGGCGTGCCGAAGCACCGGCCGTGTCGGAGTCGGACCAACCGAACTCGTATTGGCCGAGACTATTGAGCTCAGGACGCTCGATGAGTACATCGGACATAACTACCTCATTTCCTACCGGTGCCAACCGAGGTGGCTGCAACGGCATTCCCTCCCACTTCGACCAACAGTGCCGTTGGTACGGTGATCGGGTACTGCTGGGGCTTGCATAGACTGAAACAGGACAAGGGAGCGACGCTCCGGTGTCTGCGCTGACTCCCCGGCATAGGGCTGTGTTCCTGAACCAAGTAATTCTATAGCCGTGCCACGGCGAAAAATAGGAGGTGCGGCTGTGAAAGGCCTTTTCGCCCCGTTGCCGACCGCCATCGACGCCCGAATCCGCTTCTTCGCGGTCGCGTCGCTCGTCGCCAATATTCTCATCGTCGGGAGCGGTGGGGCGGTGCGACTGACCGGTTCAGGCCTCGGATGCCCGACCTGGCCCCGTTGCACGGACGACTCGCTCGTTGCGACCCCGGAGATGGGCATCCACGGGGCGATCGAGTTCGGTAACCGAATGCTGAGCTTCGTGCTCGTGCTGATTGCGATCGTCATGTTCGTGCTGATCTGGCGGATGCGCACCGAGCGCAAGGACCTGTTTCGACTCGCGCTGTTGCTTGGCCTGGGCATCCCGGCGCAGGCGCTGCTTGGTGGAATCACTGTGCTCACCCACCTGAACCCGATTGTCGTGGGGCTGCATTTCGTGCTCTCGGTGGTACTCGTCGCACTCGCGACCGTGCTCGTCTATCGCGTTTACCTCGGTCAGCGAGGACCGCGATCGGATGCCCCGGGCTGGCTCAAGGGCGTCACTCACCTTGACTCGTTGTTGCTCGCCATCACGATCGGCGTCGGCATTCTGACCACCGGTGCCGGTCCGCACGCGGGCGACAGTGCAGCAGCCCGAAACGGGCTCGACCTGGAGTGGCTCGAGCACGTGCACAGCTGGCCTGCCTATGCGACTTTCGCGGTAACAATCGCGCTCGTCGTCGGTGCGATTCTCCGCAAGGAACCGCGCCTCCGCCGTTTTGCCATTCTGCTGCTAGTCATTGAGGGCGTGCAGATCGCGGTCGGAATCACTCAAGCCCGACTCGGTCTGCCGCCCCTGCTCATCGACATCCACATGGTGCTCGCGTGCTGCCTAGTCTCGGCGATGACGGCCGTCGTGCTCTCGTTGCGGGAGCGTCAACCGGCCTGAGCCGGCGGAATCCACACCGTCACCTCGAAGCCCGCTACGCGATTCGCGAGAGTCACGTCGCCCCCAGCGTTCGAGACGATCGCGTGCACGATCGCAAGGCCAAGTCCGCTACCCCCAGTCGCGCCGCCGCGCGGCTCGTCGGGCCGCGTAAATCGGTCGAAGGCGACGGGAATGAACTCGGGAGGCATGCCCGGGCCGGAGTCTTCCACGCTCAGTCGCAGCCCGTTCCGCTGTTCTAGACGGGCACTCACACGACCCGTTTCTGGCACGGCGCGAGCCGCATTGCTCACGAGGTTGTCGACGATCTGCCCGAAGTGGGTGATGGAGAGGGGGTAGTCCGCGTTCTCGGGGCCGTCATCGACATCGAAATCCACCGCCACGTGTTTGTCGAGCGCAAGCAAACGCGCTCGGTCGGATGCTGCGCCGAACTCTTCCACAATCGCCCGCCACGACGAGCGCGCGTCTTGGTCGCCCGCCTCCAAGCTCGACAGCGTGAGCAGGTTCGTGGCAAGCCCAGACAGCCGGTCGACGGACTCCTCGGCGAGATCAAGGTCGGCCTTAAGCGCTGCAGGATCGCCCTCGCTGAGGTGTGCGAGCTCGAGTTGGGCTTTGAGCACCGCAATGGGTGTTCGCAACTCGTGGCTGGCATCCGACACCATCTGCTTTTCGCGTGCCGCAGTCGCTCGTACGCTCGAGATGAACTCGTTGAGCGTCGTGGCGAGAGCGGCGAGTTCATCGTTGGCCGGACCGACCGGGAGCGGCTGGTCAGAGCCGCTCGCGCGCAGGGTCTCGGCTCGCAACCGCATCTGGGTGACCGGCCGCAGGGCAGCGCCGGTGAGCAGCCAGGAGGCAATTCCGAAGCCCACCAGGAGCACCAGCACGCCAACGGCGAGCACGCCGGTCACCCTGTCGAGCACGATTGCGGTGAGGCGTTCATCCCGCGTCGCGAGCACATGCCAATCGCCATCGGCGATGTGCACGGTGCGCACGATGACGAGGTAGTTGGAGCCGCGCGCGCTCGTGAAGTGTGAGCCATCGCTCAGGCGTGTGAGGCCGATCTGGTGCCCCTCAAGATTTTCGGGGAGGTTGGACACGACAATGTGGTTGGAGGCGTTGAGCACTGCGACATGCTGTTCTCCCCCGGGCGGATCGATCTGATCTGGGTGACTCTTGATCGCGGTTAGGTAGGGCGTGCTCGCGTCGTACAGCAGCTTCTTGTCGGAGTAGATCTGCACTTGCTCGATCTGCAGTCGAAACGCGAATGCCGCCGCGGTCAAGAGCACGGCGCCGACGAGCACACTTCCGATCGTGATGCGCCACCGAATCGAGAGGCTCGGCAACCAACGAATGGCACGTCTCACTCGACCACCGTCGCGAAATATCCGACGCCGCGCACGGTCACAATGGAGACGGTGCTGCCCCGGCTCGCGAGCTTCTTGCGCAGAGCGCTGATGTACTGCTCGACGATGTTGGGGTCGATGTGGGTCGCGGTGCCCCAGACCTCCTCGAGAATCTGCTGCCGCGTCGACGGCACGCCGAGGTGGTTAACTAGCCCGCGCAGCAGCATGAACTCGTTCGGGCTGAGCGAGAGTGGCTGCTCGCCGACGAACCCGCGCCGAGACTGGGAGTCAAGAGTGAGGTCCCCTGCGGTGGTCTTGGCCCACTGCTCGGCGGGGTCGCGGCGGATGAGCGCGCGCAAGCGCGCGGCGAGCTCCGGAAAACTGAACGGCTTAGTCAGATAGTCGTCGGCGCCGGCATCCAGCCCGCTCACGCGGTCTTGCACCGCATCGCGGGCGGTCAGCAGCAGAATGGGCAGAGTGCTGCCGGTTTCACGCACACGGCGGCAGATCTCGAAACCCGACATACTCGGGAGCATCACGTCGATGACGGCGGCGGCGAAGTGTTCTGTCGCGACTTGGATGAGGGTATCCATCCCGTTGCCGACGACGACCGTGTCATAGCCCTCGGCGCGAATGCCGCGCTCCAGGGCATCCGCCATATGCTCGTCGTCTTCGGCGATGAGGATCGACTTCATGTCTTTCGCTCCCCGCTCCCGCGCAAATTACTAGTCGTCCGCACAGGCTACTTCTAGTGCGATTCGAGGTGGCTCGATGTTTCCTGTACGAAATCTCACCTGTCGCACCTCAATTTTCAGTTCGGAGACATGCGAGCTGCGCACGATGGCAATTGTGACAGCCACCCTTGAGACCGCGCCAGCGTTCGAGAACGGGACAACGCCCGCCCGGTGGCGGCTGCCTCTCGCGCTCGGCGGCTTCGGCTTCGCGACCGCGTTCGCGGGCTCCTGGGTGCCGTCGTTCTGGGGCGACGAAGCGGCGAGCGTCATGTCGGCCGAGCGCTCACTGCCCTCGCTGTTCCGGATGCTCGGACACGTCGATGCCGTGCACGGCTTGTACTACCTGTTCTTGCACTTCTGGATTGGCGCGTTCGGCGCCTCCGAGCTCTCGGTGCGGCTGCCGAGCGCGCTCGCCGTCGGGGTGCTCGTCGCCGGAACGTTCGTGCTCGCCCGCACTCTCGCGAGCCGCAACTTCGCGATCGTTGCCGCCGCGATCTGCGCGCTCCTCCCGCGAGTGAGCTACATGGCCGAGGATGCCCGCTCCTACGCCTTCACCGCCGCGATCGGCGTTTGGGTCACTGTGCTGCTGCTTGCCCTGCTCCGGAACCGCTTGAGCCCGCGCGCCCATCGGCTGGGCTGGCTCGGCTACTCGATCACGATGGCGATCGGCACGTACCTATTCCTGTACTTCGTTCTGCTGATACTCGTGCACGGTGCCTTCGTGGCAGCGTCACCGGAGTACCGACCGCGGTGGCGACTGTGGGCTAGGGCATCCGCTCTCGCGGTCGTTCTGTCGCTGCCGATCGTCGCGCTCGGGTTCGTACAGCGCGCGCAGATCGCGTTTCTCGCGAAGCGCGGGTACGCCAACGCGCCGGGTGTGCTCGCGGTGCAATGGTTCGGTAGCAATCCGCTCCTTGCGGTCATCGCCTGGACGCTCATTGCCGCAGCGGTGGTCGGGGTCGTACTGGCCAGGCGCCGCCGCTCCGCGGTGCCACTCGCGAGCGCAGTAAACCTCGGGATGCTTTGGCTCGCGCTCCCGACGCTCGCCCTCCTCGCACTCAACACCCTCACGCCCGCGTACAACTACCGGTACCTGTCGTTCTGCACACCGGGCGTCGCGCTCGCGATCACCGCAGGGGCGTGGATTCTGCCGCGCACCGGGCTCCGCGTCGCCGCGCTCGCGCTCGTGGTGCTGCTCTCCGTGCCCACCGACGTCGCCGAGCACACCCCGTTCGCAAAAGACCACGGCAGCGACCTGCGCCAGACCGCCGAATACATCGGGGCGAACGCGATCGCCGGCGACGGCATTGTGTTCGACGAGTCCACGGCACGGCGCCTGCGCCCGCGACTCGGGATGCACCTGTACCCGAGTTCTTTCAGCGCGGTGCAGGACGTCACACTGAACGAGGCGTATTCGACCCGTGCTGGCCTGTGGGACAGCACCATCCCGGTCGCCGACGCCAGTCCGCAACTCGCATCGGTGAACCGGGTCTGGCTCGTGGTGATACGCCACAGCGCCGACGAACGCAGTGGCGCCGACCTGCACACTCTCGAGAGTGACGGCTTTGCCGTGACCTCGCGCCACCTCGTGCACCGCACGATCGTGTATCTCTTGGAGCGTCAGCCATGATGCCCGACGTATCGATCATCGTGCCGACCTACAACGAGGCACCGAATATCGCCGAGCTGGTTTCGCGCATCGAGCGGGCGATGCACGATCCCTTCGAAATCATCTTTGTCGACGACTCCACGGACGACACGGCCCACCAGATCGAACATGCTGCGCTGTCGGCGCGGATGCCCGTCCGCCTGATTCGCCGCACCCATCCGCACGGCGGCCTCGCCGGCGCGGTCACGGAGGGTCTCGCTGCCGCGACGAGCAAGTGGTGCGTCGTGATGGATGGCGACCTGCAGCATCCGCCCGAGGCGATCCCCGTGCTGTTGCAGCGCGCTGCCGACACCCGCGCCGACGTCGTGGTCGGTTCGCGGCACGTACCCGGCGGCTCGAGCACGGGGCTCAGCGGACCGCTGCGGCGAGCGATTTCCGAGGCCTCGACAGTGGTGACCCGGGCGATGTTCCCCACGCGCTTGCGCGACTGCGCTGACCCTATGAGCGGATTCTTCGCCGTGCGCCGTGAGGCGGTCGACCTCTCGTTGCTGAAGCCCCGCGGCTTCAAGATTCTGCTGGAAATTTTGGTGCGCAATCGGCTGACGGTTGCCGAGGCGCCGTTCACTTTCGGCGAGCGGCACGCGGGTCAGTCGAAGGCCAGCCTTCGCGAGGGCTTCTGGTTTCTCTGGCAACTCGCGCTGTTACGGTTCGGCCGGCTCTCCGGCTTCGCGGTGATCGGGGCGCTTGGCGCCGTCGCGAACCTCGTGATCATGGCCGCCCTGCAAGCGATCAACGTCTGGTACGTTTCCGCCGCGATCATCGCCGCGGTGCTGACGATCATCGGTAACTTCGTGCTCCTCGAGCGGTTCGTCTTCCACGACCTGCGCACCGAGGGTCGTTTGCTCACTCGGTTTGCTCAATCGTTCACCTACAACGGACTTGAGACGCTAGTGCGAACCGGCGCTCTGTGGGCCATCGTCGCGCTCACGGCCGTGCCGAGCATCCTGACTCAAGCAGTTCTGCTTGGCATCGGCTTCGTGCTGCGCTTCGTGTACCACTCGCGCGTGGTGTACCGACCCGAACCCGGGTTGACGCCTCAGCGCACGAGCGCGGTAACCAGCGGGTCGATACCGACCGCAAGGAACAGCAGCGTCAGGTAGCTGATCGAGCTGTGGAAGACGCGCATCGGCCGCACTTCGCCGTGGCGGATCGCGGTGCTGTACAGCCGGTGCGATTCGATGATGAACCAGGCGCCGCCGAGCACAGCAACCGCCGAGTAGACGAGCCCCATCGGCGCGACGGCGATGAGCAGTAGCGAGCAGGCCACGGTCGCCCAGGCGTAGAGCACCACCTGCAAGCCGACCACACTGCGGCCGCGAACGACGGCGAGCATCGGCACGTCGACCGACTGGTAGTCGGCGCGGTACTTCATTGAGAGCGGCCAGTAGTGCGGGGGCGTCCAGAGAAAGACGATGCCGAACAGAATCACCGGGGTCCAATTGAGCGAGCCGGTCACCGCGGCCCAACCGATGAGCACGGGCATGCAACCCGCCGCGCCGCCCCACACGATGTTCTGCGGAGTGCGGCGCTTGAGCAGCAGGGTGTACACGAACACGTAGAACAGAATTGCGGCAAGCGAGAGCGCCGCGGCGAGCCAGTTGACGAGCATCCCGAGCAGAAGAATGGATGCCACTCCGCTCAGCCAGGCGAAGGCGAGCGCCTCGCCATCGCGCAACTCCCCCGTGACGAGCGGCCGGGACTTGGTGCGGTTCATCACCCGGTCGATATCGCGGTCGATGTAGCAGTTGAAGGCGTTCGCCGAACTCGCGCTGAGCGCGCCGCCCACGAGGGTCGCGAGTACAAGCCAGAGATTCGGGATGCCCTTGGCCGCGAGAATCATCACCGGTGCCGTCGTGACGAGCAGAAGCTCGATCACGCGCGGCTTCGTCAGGGCGACGTAGGCTTTGACCTTGCGCAGGATTCGCGGGGTCGACGGTGGCGCATCGGTCTGAATCACGGCCACCATGGAGTCGATTCTAAACGCGGCGAGCGACCTCACAGCGCGCCCGAAGCCGTGAGAGGGCAATCGGAGGCCCGACTTCCCTATACTTGAATTGCCTGCCAATCGACGGCAATCCGGCCAAAATCCCTCACTTCTCATCTGAGAGAATCTTGGCTGCCTTCGACAGAGCCGATGACGTTTCGCGGCCGGCGTAGTTCCCGCGTCCCGGAACGGTCCGTACGGCGCGTTTGCAGAGAGGTCATCAATTCACGTGGCAACGCTCCAATGGGATCCCATTGACAACAAAGCAGTAGACACCGCCCGCATTCTCGCGGCGGATGCGGTCGAGAAGGTTGGCAATGGGCATCCCGGCACTGCCATGAGCCTTGCTCCCGCCGCCTACCTGCTCTTCCAGAAGGTCATGCGTCGCGACCCGAGCGACAATGACTGGATCGGTCGCGACCGCTTCATCCTGTCGGCCGGCCACAGCTCGCTCACCCAGTACGTGCAGCTCTACTTCGGCGGCTACGGCCTCGAACTCGACGACCTCAAGGCGCTGCGCACCTGGGGATCGAAGACCCCCGGCCACCCGGAGTACGGCCACACCGACGGCGTCGAGATCACGACCGGCCCGCTCGGCCAGGGCATCTCCTCCGCGGTGGGCTTCGCCTACGCGGCCCGCTACGAGCGCGGCCTCTTCGACCCGGATGCTGACGCCGGCACGAGCCCGTTCGACCACTTCATCTACACGATCGCCGGCGACGGCGACCTGCAAGAGGGCGTCTCGAGCGAGGCCTCCTCGCTCGCCGGCCACCAGAAGCTCGGCAACCTGATCGCGATCTACGACTCCAACCAGATCTCTATCGAGGACGACACCAACATCGCCTTCACCGAAGACGTGAAGGCGCGCTACGAGTCGTACCACTGGCACGTGCAGACCGTCGACTGGAAGAAGACCGGCGTCTACAACGAAGACGTTCAGGAACTGCACGACGCCATCGAGCGCGCCAAGGGCGTCATCGACAAGCCCTCGCTCATCATTTTGCGCACGATCATCGGCTGGCCCGCTCCGCACAAGCAGAACTCGGGCAAGATCCACGGTTCCGCTCTCGGTGCTGACGAACTCGCCGCCACGAAGCGCGTGCTCGGCTTTGATCCGGAGCAGACCTTCGAGGTCGACCCCGAGGTCATCGCCCACACCCGCAAAGCGGTGGAGCGCGGCAAGACCACCCACGAGGAGTGGAACAAGGCCTTCGACGCCTGGGCTGCCGCCAACCCGGAGCGCGCCACGCTCCTGGAGCGCATCCTCACCGGCGCTCTGCCGGAGGGCGTCGAAGAGGCTCTCCCGGTATTCGAAGCCGGCAAGGATGTCTCCACTCGCGCTGCGAGCGGCAAGGTACTCGGCGCGCTCGGCGCGGTCATCCCGGAACTCTGGGGCGGCTCTGCCGACCTCGCCGAATCGAACCTCACCACCATCGAGGGCGCAGCGTCGTTTGTGCCGAGCGAGCACTCGACGCACGAGTGGACGGGCAACCCCTACGGTCGCGTGCTGCACTTCGGTATTCGCGAGCACGCGATGGCGGCGATCCTCAACGGCATCGTGCTGCACGGCAACACTCGTGCCTTCGGTGGCACGTTCCTGATCTTCAGCGACTACATGCGCCCCGCGGTGCGACTTGCCGCGCTCATGAAGGTGCCATCGATCTTCGTCTGGACGCACGACTCAGTCGCACTCGGCGAAGACGGACCGACCCACCAGCCGATCGAGCAGCTCGCCACCCTGCGCGCGATTCCCGGTCTCGACATGGTGCGCCCCGGTGACGCCAACGAGGTAGCCTGGGCCTGGAAGACGATCCTTGAGCGCCGCAACGGCCCAACCGGAATCGCACTCACTCGCCAGAACATCCCGGTGTTCGACCGCGGCGACGACGTCGCCGTCGGCGACACGTTCGCGTCGGCCAAGCACGTGGCACGCGGTGCTTACGTGCTCGCCGAAGCCCCGGGCGGCGAGCCCGACGTGATCTTCATCGCGACGGGTTCCGAAGTGCAGATCGCTGTCGAAGCGCGCGAGGTATTGCGCGGCGAGGGCATCAACGCCCGCGTCGTCTCCGCCCCGAGCCTCGAATGGTTCGAGGAGCAGGATGCCGCCTACCGCGAGTCCGTGCTGCCGAGCGCGATCAAGGCGCGTGTCTCCATCGAAGCGGGCACAAACCTGAGCTGGGCCCGCTACGTCGGCGACGGCGGCCGATCGGTCTCGATCGAGCACTTCGGGGCATCCGCCGATTACAAGACTCTGTTCCGCGAGTTCGGGATCACCACCGAGGCGGCCCTTGCTGCCGCTCGCGAGTCACTCTCCGCCGTCGCAACGATGGCCAACTAAGGAAGAAATATGAGCACCCAAACCCCCACCGCCGCCCTCTCCAAATTGGGCGTGAGCATTTGGCTCGACGACCTTTCCCGTGAGCGCATCCTCTCCGGCGGATTGCAGCAGCTGATCGCCGAGCGCAATGTCGTCGGCATCACCACCAACCCGACGATCTTCGCGAACGCGCTCGCCAAGGGCCACGCCTACGACGGCCAGGTCGCCGAACTCGCCAAGGCGGGCAAGAGTGTCGCCGAGGCCGTGTTCGAGATCACTACGCACGACGTGGGCGAAGCCTGCGAGATCTTCCGCGCCACCTATGACGCGACGGGCGGCCAGGACGGCCGCGTCTCGATCGAGGTCGAACCGGGGCTCGCGCACGACACCGCGGGCACGATCGAGCAGGGCAAGCAGTTGCACGCCAAGGTCGCGCACAAGAACGTCATGATCAAGGTTCCGGCCACCCTCGAGGGTCTCGACGCGATCACCGCGCTGACCGCACTGGGCATCAGCGTCAACGTCACCCTGATCTTCAGCCTCGAGCGCCACCGCCAGGTGATCGCGGCCTATCTCGCCGGTCTCGAGCAGGCTAAGGCTGCGGGAATCGACCTGTCGGGCATCCGCTCGGTTGCGTCCTTCTTCGTCTCGCGCGTCGACACCGAGATCGACAAGCGCCTCGACGCGATCGGCACCCCCGAGGCCGCGGCGCTCAAGAGCAAGGCGGGCGTCGCCAACGCGCGACTCGCGTACCAGGTCTACGAGCAGGAGTTCGCGAGCGACCGCGCCAAGGCGCTGCTCGCGGCCGGCGCCAACAAGCAGCGCCCGCTCTGGGCCTCCACGGGCGTCAAAGACCCGAGCCTGCCCGACACGCTTTACGTGACCGAGCTCGCTGTGCCCGAGACCGTCAACACCATGCCGGAGAAGACCCTTGAGGCCACCTTCGACCACGGTGTGATCAGCGGCGACGCCGTGACCGGCGAGTACGCCTCGGCCCGCGCCACGCTCGACGCTCTCGAAGCGATCAGCGTCTCCTACGACGACGTGACCGCGCTGCTCGAGAAGGAGGGCGTGGAGAAATTCACGGTCTCCTGGAACGAGCTGCTGGACACCGTGACCGCGGCACTCGAGGCCGCCAAGTGAGCCTCAGCATCGCGGTGTCCGGGGCAGCTGCTGAAGCAGTCGACCGGATCGTTCCGCAGCTCGTCAGCGACCTCGTGGCGAGCCGCATCACCGGCGGCGACGCCACCCTGTGGGGCACGGATGCCGAGGCCGAGTCCTCGATCCGCCTCGGCTGGGTCGAAGCGGTAGCGGTATCCCGCCCGATGGTCGACGACATCCTCGATCTGCGCGACAAGCTGCGCGCCGCGGGCGTCGACCACATCGTGCTCGGCGGAATGGGCGGATCCTCGCTCGCGCCCGAGGTCATCGCGAACACGCACGGTGTGCACCTGACCGTGCTCGACTCGACCGACCCGGGCCAGGTGCTCGCCGCACTCGGCGACCGCCTCGCTTCGACCGCCGTCGTGATCTCCTCGAAGTCGGGTTCGACCGTGGAGACCGACAGCCAGAAGCGCATCTACGAGAAGTTCTTCAGCGACGCCGGCATCGACCCGCTCGAGCGCATCATCGTCGTGACCGACCCGGGTTCGCCCCTCGATGTCGCGGCTCGGGCCACCGGCTACCGCGTCTTCAACGCCGACCCGAACGTCGGCGGTCGCTACAGCGCCCTCACCGCATTCGGCCTCGTGCCCTCCGGCCTAGCCGGCGTCGACATCGTCGAACTGCTCGACGAGGCGGACGCCATGTCGCTCAACCTCGCGGTGGACGAGCCGGAGAACCCGGGGCTCATCCTCGGCGCCGCAATCGCCGGAACCATCCCGCTCAAGGACAAGCTCGGCATCGTCGCCGACGGCACCCACATCAAGGGCTTCGGCGACTGGGCGGAACAGCTCATCGCCGAGTCGACGGGCAAGCTCGGCACGGGCATCCTGCCGGTCGTGCTCGACGTCGACTCCCCCGAACTCAGCGAGAACTTGCCCGATCTGCAGATCGTGCGCCTCGTCGGCCGGTGGGACGACACCAAGCGCATCAATGACGGCGAGATCGAGATCAGCGGCTCGCTGGGTGCGCAGCTGCTCACCTGGGAGTACGCGACCGTCGTTGCCGGTCGCATCCTCGGCATCAACCCCTTCGACCAGCCAGACGTGGAGTCCGCGAAGATCGCCACGAGAGCGCTCATCGACAACCCGGCCAAGCCGACCGCTCCGGCGTTCACGACCGGCTCCATCGAGGTGCGCGGCACCGAGGGCGTCGTCAAGGGAGTGGATGACCTGGAGGACGCCATCTCGACCCTTCTGTCGTACCTCAC
>SCSV01000016.1 GCA_004297555.1 Salinibacterium sp. | reverse complement strand
GGGCTCCATGTCGCCGGAGATTTCGGTCAGTACCGGCGCGATCGGCAGCGCGATCTCCGGACGACGCGCCACCTGACGAGGGAAGCGCCCTTCGAGCATAACGGTCGCCTGCCCGCGCACGAGGTCGCTGATCTGGCCCGCTTCGTCGATCGTGGACCAGAGCACCGCGAGGTAGGGGAGCGGGAAGTCTCCCGCCATGTCCTCGTAGTTGTGCATCCGAATGTTCGGACCGAAGAAGCCGTTGACGAGGTCCGTATCGGGCTGCGGGATCGTCCCCCGCGTGCCGTTCAACAGCCCGAGCACTCCCTCGGGAAGCTGCGAATCGACGGCGCCGGGGAAGAGCGTAGCCATTAGGCCGCCCTCCAACTCGCATCGCCCGTCCACTCCAGAACCGCCGTGCTGTTCTCTTCCCGCCACGAACGAGTCACACACGCGCAAGTCAGGATCGCGGCGTGCGGATTCCCGATGTCGGCGCGGCCGTTCATGGCGCGATAGAGATCGTCGGAGGCCGCCGCAGCGTCCGGACCACTGAGCGTCTGTACGGCGTAGAACGAGACGGCGCCTGCACCACCGCCGCAGTTCACCTGAATGACCGACTTCGCTGGCAGATCCGGACCGCCGGCTGCCACGCGGCGATTCCAGCCGTCCAGAATGATCTTGTCCGACCATTCATTCAGGGCGCGCAGAAGCGGCGGCTGTGTCATGCCGTCACCTCGCGCGGACGAACGTTCGCGGTGCAGCGCCACGTTAGGGTAACGGCGTTCGTACCGTACTGAGGGGCTAGGGTCGGTCGTACGAAGTTGTGGCCTACGATCGCTACATCACGACCGAACGAGGACTTCCCGTCCATATTGCGTTTTAGAAGACGCTCGTACTTCGTGAGGTCCGGCAGTGCCTCGTCGCCCACCTGATCGAACGAGAGGATCTCGGTGAGCACGAATTCGATCGTCGTGTCGGCCGCCATGCTCTCGCCGCCCAGTCCGTCGATCGACAGGAGAGCGGCAGGACGCCCCTCGGGTGCCGTCGAGTCCGAAGCGCTCATAGCGTGCCAGAAGAACACGTCTTCTAGTGCCGGGATGCTCCGGCGCCACGAGACGAGTCCCTCCAAGAGTGCGTAGTTCATCGCACACCGAAGGCACGGCGGTAGGCCATGATGCCCTTCTGGATACCCGGCGGGCACCAGTCGGTAAACTTGCCGACCGTGGTTCCTGCGCCGGCAACACGCTGAGCGCCAGCCCACGAACCGCTCTTCCAGAGTTCGGCTCCCCACTGGACGCCGAGCATCACGAGCCCCTCGTCAGACTGGAGCCCCGCGCTGTAGTCCACGAGGACGTTAGCGGTGCCGCACGGGAAGTAGCCGCCATCTTTGTATTCAAGCGACGCGCGGTCCGGTCCGATCAGGACATCCGCGGCAGCGATGGTGCTCGCGTCGTCCATGTCGCCGACAGTCAGGTCCGTGCCATCCACGCTCAACGATGTCACCGCGATGATCGGGTCGCGGCGTAGAAAGAGCGATGACTTGCCTTCGCCCGAGTAGGCTTCGGAGAACGTCGCGCTATCAAACGGACGGCCGGTCAGTTTCTCGATCTGCGTCTGCACGTACTGACCGATGTTCGTTAGGCCGGTGAGGACATTCGGCTGTGCCAACTTGTCGGCCGCCAGGTTGAGGTAGGACCCGATGCGGCCGACCCAGTCGGGGTCCGCAGGAGACTCCGTGATCTGCCACGAGTCGCCCACGGTGTGTCCGGTAGTAGCGGCAAACAGAATGGTGACGCCGTTCGAGAGCGTCTGCGCCGTCCCGGTGATCTCCACGTCGGTAGTCCACGTACCGCCGTTCTTCCGCCACTTGAAGGTATCGGGCGTCCCGTTCGCGTCGATCTCGACATCAAAGACCGCCTGCACGGACGGTGTGTCATAGGTCCCGCCTGCGGTTAGATCGTCCAGCCCCGTGCCGGTGAAGATGACCGTTGCGGACATGGTTAGACCGCCGTCAAGAGAACAAGGCTCCCGCTGAGCCGGCCGGACCCAGCGGGAGCCAAAGGCGTAACGTTAGTTGCGCGAAGCACTTACCCTTTAGGCAGGCTCGCCGATGTTGACGATCGCGCCGAGCGCGAAGTTGGCGTACACGGCCAGCGCGCCGTTGAGGTCCATGCCCTCCTGAGAGATCGTGCGCTGCGTCTTGGCGAACTGGTCGAGGCGGTAGTCCCAGCCGAGGAGAACCTGGAGGTTCGCTCCGATGGAAGCGTTCGGGTAGAGCGGGCCGAGCTGGTTGGTCACGAAGAGCGCCATGCCGTCCGGGAGCAGCGGGTGGAGTTCGCGCCGCACGCTCGGCTTGCCCAGCTTCGCGCCGTACGGGTTCTTCACGTCGCCGACGAAGAGACCGCCGCTGATCGCCTTGCCGTCTTCGCTCGAACCGATGAACCGGGTGAAGCCCGGCGTGGTGGAGCCAGTCACGATCTGGTCAGCCTGTGTCATGACGCCGCTGCCCTCGTAGATCACGTCCGGGGCGGTGCGGTAGTTGTCGTAGAAATACTTGAACGCCGTCTTGTACTCCGCGACGTTGGTCGTGCCGTCGCTGGTGAGCACCGCGCCGTTGAGCGAGCGGAAGTAGCCTGCGCCGGTCCCGGTGCAGTAGTGGATCAGGCCGTTGGAGTCGTTCGCGTTGCCCGTCTGATCCGCCGAGTTGACGGTGTGCGTGCTCGGGGTGCCGAGGGTCGTGAAGGTGTACTCGTTGACGGTCGTGGTGCCGACGTACTTCGGAGACGTGCTCTGCGCGGCGATGTAGGCGTTGTAGGCAACGGCGCCCTGGACGGCCGTCCACTCAACCGCAATCGCCTTGGAGCCGGCGCCAGAGGCCGCCGTGGTGAAGGTCGTGACCGCCGCAGCGTTCGTCTCGCCCGCAGAATCCGTACCGGAGACTCGCCCGGTGGCGAGTACCGTGTTGCCGAAGGCCGAACCGTAGCCCTCCAGCGTCAGAGCGCTGATCTGCACGTCGTAGGCGGTCGCCGTGGACAGGCCGCCGACCGTTGACGCCGGCTGCACAGCCGCAGCGGTCGGGGCCGATGGGGCGCCGATGTCGGTCACGTTGCCGCCGAGCCGCACCGCCTCTTCGCCGAGGTAGGTGTTCATGAGCAGGAAGAGCCGGTTGACTTCGGCGACGTTGAAGTCCTGACCGGGGGTGATGTTCGAGTTGCCGCCGAAGAGCGCCTCGGGGGTGAGGAAGGTCTCACGCGCGATCGACGCAAACGTGAGGGACACGTTCGACTCGTTGTAGACGACGTTCGCACCACGGCCGGTGACGTTCGTTCCGTTCGCCTCGGGCACGGACGGCCACGTCGAGACCGGCGGGGTGACGAGCTGGCGCCAGAGAGCGGTACGGCCACCGGTCACGCGACGCGGCAGCGAGTTCCGGAGCGGCGTCGGGAACGGCACGAGCACCTGGGCGGGCATCACGATCGGCACGCCCTGGAGGCCGACCACGCTAGTCATACCCGCGACGCCCGTCACGTCCTTGCGGAGACCGAGTGACTGGAGGCGATCGACGTTCTTTTCCAGCACGAGGCCGCACTGACCGGTCCGGTCGGGCTTGCCGTCGAGGAGGTAGACGCCGTTCTCGCCGTTGCAGGACTTGGCGATGTGGGTGCGGACAGTCGCGATCTGCTCGTCCGTCATCAGGCCGTCCGGCTGGCCGGGTACGCCAGGACGCCGGAAAAGGCCGCGAATGCCGCTGTGCTTGACTACGTTCTCGTACGAGTAGTCATCGAGAACGGGGGCTGCGATAAACATTTCAGGCTCCTTGCTGTCCGATCTTCATGAGCGCGGTGCCACGCGCTTGCTCCAGCGCTTCACGAGTGATTGAGGCACCCGAGAAGGACCCGAGCAGTTTCCCGAGGACACGAGCATCGGCCGCCGCGTCACCCATCGGGTTTGCAGCGGTGCCTACGATGGCAGCCGAGCGGATAGGAGCCTCGATTGCAGGACCCTTAGCGATCTCCTTCACCCTCTCCGCGACAACGTCGAGCTTGC
>SCSV01000152.1 GCA_004297555.1 Salinibacterium sp. | reverse complement strand
TTCGAGAGCCTGACGGCCCTGCCCGCCCGAGCCGACCTGTGGCCCCCTGCGGCTCTTGCGCACTGCACCCGCGCGCGGCTTATTGCCTGGGTTCTTCACTCGCTATCGCTCCTGTCGGAAGCGCTGCGCGATCATTGCAGGCTCCACTGTGATCCGGTCGGGGAATCCTCGATCGAGATTCCCGCAGCGGCAAGTTCATCACGGATTCGATCGGCGCGCGCAAAGTCCTTCGATTGGCGGGCCTCGTTGCGGTCCGCGATGAGGGCTTCGACTAGCGAGGCGAGCGCACGGTCGAGCGGTTCGGATGCCCCCGCCTTCCACTGCGGCGAGAGCGGGTTGACCCCGAGCACCTCGGTCATGGCGAGCACCTGGCCGCGGGCCACTCCGGCGGCGTGCAGGTCGTTCGAGTCGAGCGCGGCGTTGCCGGCGCGCACCGTTTCGTGCAGCACGCCGAGCGCTTGCGGCACCGCGAGGTCGTCGTCCATCGCTGCAGCGAAGGCATCCGGCACGGCTTCGAGCGCGCCATGCTCGGCGCCTTCGAGCGCCCGCTCAGCGCGGGTGAGGAATGTCGAGATGCGGTCGAGTGCCGCCTCGGCTTCGATCAGGACACCATCGTGGTAATCGATCGTCGACCGGTAGTGTGCGCTGCCGAGGTAATAACGCACCACGATCGGCGGCGCCAGTTCGAGAAAGTCGGCGGCGTAGAGCGAGTTGCCAAGCGACTTCGACATCTTCTGGCCGTTCACGTTCACGAGCCCGTTGTGCACCCAGTAGTTCGCGAATGGGTCGCCCGCGGCATTCGACTGGGCGATCTCGTTCTCGTGGTGCGGAAACCGCAAATCGAGTCCACCGCCGTGAATGTCGAACGCCGGGCCGAGGTAGCGCCGCGCCATGGCCGAGCATTCGATGTGCCAGCCCGGGCGGCCTTCGCCCCAGGGCGACGGCCAGGACGCCGACTCCGGCTCCTCGGGTTTGCGACCCTTCCAGAGTGCGAAGTCGCGCGGGTCCCGCTTGGCCCGCGGGTCGGCATCCGTCGCGGCCACCATGTCGTCGGGTTTCTGATTGGTGAGCTCGCCGTAGGCGGGCCACGAGGCGGTGTCGAAGTAGACGTCGCCCGAGTCATCCGGGGCCGGGTATGCATGGCCGGCCTCGATCAGGCGCTCGATCAGGGCGAGCATCTGCGCGACCGAGGCGGTCGCGCGCGGCTCATAAGTCGGAGCCAGGATGCCCAGCGCCGAGTACCCCGCACTGAACTCGAGCTCGAACCGGTAGGCGAGCGCCCACCACTGCTCGGTCGTCGTGCTCGAAGCGTCGAGGATCTTGTCGTCGATGTCGGTGACGTTGCGCACGAGGGTGACATCGTAGCCGCGGTAGGTGAGCCACCGGCGCCACAGGTCATAGACGAGGGCCGAGCGCAGATGCCCGATGTGCGGGCTGGACTGCACAGTGGGGCCGCAGACATAAAGGCCGACCTTGCCCTCTTCGAGCGGAACGAAGTTCTTGACGGCCTGAGCCTTGGTGTCATACAACCGCACGGTCACCCGGCAAGTTTAGCGAGGGCCTCGCCCGCGGCCCCGGGAGCCGCGCGGCGCCCGCCGCCCGCGCAGCCCCGCTCAACCCGCGCCGCCCGCCCCGCCCCGCTCAACCCGCGCCGCCCGCCGCCCTGCCCGCCCGCGTAGCCCCGCCTCCGCACCCGCCGCCTAACCGTTTCGGAGGATGACACGCCGCGTGCACACTTCGCCGACCCCTCCCACCGCGTGTCATCCTCCGAAATGGTTGTGGCGCGAGGTGGAAGACGCAGGGCGGAACGAGGACAGCAGCCGCGTCTGGGCGCAGGGCGGGACGGTGGGGCGCTAGGCGCGGTGCACGAGCGCGGTCGCGATTGCCGCGATGCCGTCGCCGCGGCCTGTGAATCCGAGGCCGTCGGAGGTGGTCGCTGACACGCTCACCGGGGCGCCGACGAGCGCGGTGAGGTGGCTCTCGAGTTCGGCGCGGCGCGGACCGACTCGCGGATGCTGCGCCACGAGTTGCACCGAGACGTTGCCGACTGCATACCCAGCGCCGGTCACCAGGGCCAACGTTTCAGCAATGAAGACGTTCCCGTGCGCTCCCGCGAAGCGCGGGTCATCGGTCCCGAACCGCTCCCCGATGTCACCGAGGCCCGTCGCCGAAAGCAGCGCATCGCAGATCGCGTGGCATAGCGCATCCCCGTCAGAGTGCCCGGCAAGCCCGACCTCGTTCGGCCAGAAGAGTCCGCCGAGCCACAGCGGCTGGGAGTCGTCGTAGACGTGCACGTCGATTCCGACGCCCGTGCGAGTGCTCGGCTGCAGCACGGCTTCGGCGCGCCGCAGATCCCACGCGGTCGTGATCTTGAACGCGAGCTGCTCCCCCGCGACCACCTCGACAGTGTGGCCGGCCGCTGAGTAAAGCGCCGCATCATCCGTGTACTCGGCATCCGCCGCCTCGTAGGCGGAGACCAGGCTCTCGCGCGGAAAGCCCTGCGGCGTCTGCACCGCGACGAGTTCGTCACGGTCCACGGTGTCGAGCACCGTCGCGTCCGAGCCCACGCGCTTGATCGTGTCGGCCACCGGCAGACTCGGCACGATGCCGTTGCCGGTCGCCTCCACCGCATCGATCACCCGTTCGAAGAGCGCCGCCGGCGTGAGAGCCCGAGCGGCGTCATGCACAAGAACGGTGCGGATGCCCGGCTCCAGCACAGCCAGGCCCGCAGCCACCGACCCCTGACGAGTCGCCGCCCCCGCCACGACAGCGGCTTTGCCCCTGGCGAGCTGACGCGCGGCGTCGAGATGGGATTTCGGCACCACCACGACAACCTGCGCCGCTCGTGCGGCGGCGTACACCGCGGTGAGCGCGCGCTCAAGCACGGTCACGCCCGCGAGCGCGACGAATGCTTTCGGTTCGCTAGCGCCGAGCCGCGTTCCGGCGCCGGCCGCCACGACGATGACGGCAACCGTTGGCGCGGTCATCCGCAATGCGACCGTGTCAGCCGTCGGCTCTCGAGAACTTCGGGTCTCGAGGTTTTCGGCACTGAAGAAACTGGCTTAGGAAGCCAGAACCTCGTCGAGAACACTCGAGGCTTGTTCCTCGTCGGTCTTCTCGGCGAGCGCGAGCTCTGAGATCAGAATCTGGCGGGCCTTCGCAAGCATGCGCTTCTCGCCTGCGGAAAGGCCGCGGTCCTGGTCGCGGCGCCACAGGTCGCGAACGACCTCGGACACCTTGATGACATCACCCGAAGCAAGCTTCTCGAGGTTCGCTTTGTACCGGCGTGACCAGTTGGTCGGCTCCTCGGTGAACGGCGCACGCAGCACCTCGAACACCTTGTCGAGCCCCTCGCGGCCGATGACGTCGCGCACACCGACGAGGTCGACGTTCTCAGCCGGCACCTCAATGGTCAGATCGCCTTGCGTCACGCGCAGCTTGAGGTAGAGCTTCTCTTCTCCCTTGACCGTTCTGGTCTTCACCTCGGAAATGGTGGCTGCGCCGTGGTGGGGGTAAACAACAGTCTCGCCGACCTCAAACAACATGAAATGGGGGTCCTCTCGAAGAAACCCCAGTTTACCACAGGCGTTCTTGGCCCGGCCCGGGGAAGTCCGGGGGCATATGCCGTGTTCGGTAAGCTATCGGGCGTGATAGCACGCACCCCTCTGGCTCGAGCCGCAGCATCCATCATTCTCGCCGGGGCCCTCGTCGCCGGAACTTCCGGATGCACGTTCTGGGCGAACCAGGCCACGCTCATCCACTACGACCCGAGCGATGGCGTCGGCGGGTCAGTCGGCACGGTCAAGATCGGCAATGTTATTGCAGTGCTGAGCAAAGACGGCGAATCGGCGAGCCTGCTGCTCACCGCGACCAACTCCGGCGATCGCGACGTCAACCTCAAGCTGCAGTTCGAGTCCGACGGCGTCAAGACCACGATCACTGAACTCATTCCCGCGAGATCGACAGTGTCGTTCGGTAACACCCCCGACGAAGCGCGCATCATCGTCCAGGCCCCGGGCACCGCCGCGGGCGCTCTGCTGCCGGTCTATGTGCAGTACGGCAACCAGACCGGTACGCAGCTCATGGTGCCGGTTTTGAAGGCCGACGGCCCCTACGCGAGCCTTGCCCCGGAATCGGCCGCGGCTCCGCACATCGCGCCCACCCTCACTCCCGAGCCGTAACCTCAAGCTTCGAAGCGGTACCCCAGGCCGCGCACGGTCGTCAGCATCGTCGGCTCTGATGGAGTCGCCTCGATCTTCGACCGGATGCGCTTGATGTGCACGTCGAGGGTCTTGGTGTCGCCGAAGTAGTCGGAGCCCCATACCCGGTCGATGAGCTGCCCACGCGTCAGCACCCGCCCGGTGTTTCGCAG
>SCSV01000151.1 GCA_004297555.1 Salinibacterium sp. | reverse complement strand
CGCGCGAGTCGCTGCATCACATCGCTCGGCACATAGAAGTTGACGGCGAGAAATCCGCGCACGCGTTCCGATCGGTCATCCGCCAGAGAACGCAACACGTCGCAGGGAGTGGCCTCATTGCGAGCCACACATGACCGCACGCCCTCATCGGTGTCGCGCGCGAGGGCGGCGAAGACATCCGCTGGGGTGTTGGGGCTGCTCGCCACGCTTTCGCGAATCTTCGGGTTGGTGTGGGCAGCAAGCAACCGTAGGCGGCTGAGTTTCGAGGGGGTGATCTCGGGGGAGGGGTGCAGCACGGCCGCCTGCTCGGAGGTGAGCATCGCGGGCGCCATGGCGCGCATTTGCCGGCGCTGAGCAGCCGTATTGAAGCGGATGCACGACATGTCGACCACGTTATCGCGCGCCACAATATGCCCAGGGCCAGACACGGTGCCTTGGCTAGACTCGTGAATTGTGGCCAACCGTGCGAGCGTGGTGAGCAGTCGGGTGCTCACCGTGCCCAACCTGCTCAGCTTGGTGCGGCTGGCGATGGTGCCCGTTTTCTTGCTGTTCATCGTCCAGGAAAAGGACCTCGCCGCGCTGATCGTGCTGGTCATCTCGAGCATCACCGATTTTCTCGACGGGATGATCGCGCGCAAGTTCGCGCAGGTCAGTCGCCTCGGGCAGCTGCTCGACCCGGCGGCGGACCGGCTCTTCATTTTCGCGGCGCTCATTGGACTCTCAGTTCGCGGAGTCGTGCCGATCTGGCTGCTCATTGTGGTCGTTGCGCGAGATGTGATGCTGCTGGCGATCGGCATCGTGCTCGCCAACGTGGGCCACGGACCACTCCCGGTGCACCACCTCGGCAAGCTCGCGACGCTCCTGCTCTTCTATGCCCTGCCGATCCTCATGCTCGGCGAAGCGTTCCCGGCGGCTCTGCCGGTGACGAGCCCGATCGGCTGGGCGTTCGCGTTATGGGGGTCGTTTCTGTACTGGTGGGCGGGCATTATTTATCTGGGGGAGACGGCGCGAGTGGTGCGAATTGCTCGGGTTGAGGTCGAACCCGAATCAGATACGCTGGAGCGCTAGGGAGGTTCTCGATGGTCGGATCCGAAGACCAGTCGCACGACGACGCCGTCGCGCCTCCACAGTCGCGCCCGCACGACGATGCGACCGTGACCTACGGCGACGAGTTCGCCACCCAGCTCTCCGCTCTCGACGGCGATGCCTCCGCAGAGGAGATCGACGCGATCGCTGCTCTGCCGTCGCGCTCCGCCCTGCTGGTAGTGCGCCGCGGGCCGAACGTCGGCGCGCGCTTCCTGCTGGATGCGGATTCGACGATCGTCGGCCGCCATCCTGAAGCCGACATCTTTCTCGATGACGTAACGGTCTCGCGCCGGCACGCGGAGTTCCTGCGACACGGCACGAGCTTCGAGGTCAGAGACCTCGGTTCGCTCAATGGCACCTACTTCGACGGTGTTCGCATCGAGAGCGCGCTGCTCAGCGACGGCGCTGAAGTGCAGGTCGGCAAGTTCCGCCTCACCTTCTACGCGTCCCGTGTGGACCTCGCAGCACTGGCCGGCCAATAGTGGGCAACGTCGCGACCCAGCCCCGTAATTCCGGGCAGAATCTGTTGAGTATCGGTCAGGTGCTCGCAAAGCTCAACCCCGAGTTTCCCGACCTCACGCCCTCCAAACTGCGCTTCCTGGAGGAACGTGAACTGGTCTCTCCGGCTCGAACCGAGTCGGGCTACCGCAAGTTTTCCAGCCACGACATGGACCGCCTGCGGTTCGTGCTTACGATGCAGCGCGACCACTACTTGCCCCTCAAGGTCATTCGCGGTTATCTGGCCGAGCTCGATGCCGGCCGCACTCCGGAGCTTCCCCGAGGAGCCGCGGCTTCGCCATCGATGCTCTCGAGCGAGCGCAAGCTCAAGCGCGATGAGTTGATTCGCGAAGCCGGCGCGAACGCGATGCTGCTCGGTGACGCGATCTCGGCCTCACTGATACTTCCCGCCGATTTCTTCGGCGAAGACGCGCTGTCGGTGCTCAAGGCGCTCGTCGAGCTGCAGCGCTCGGGCATCGAACCGCGCCATTTGCGGGGGTTCCGGGCATCCGCCGAGCGCGAATTGGGCCTGATCGAAACGGCGCTCATTCCGGTCGCTCGTCGCAAGGACTCCTCGAGCCGGGCGCGCGCGACGGAGATGGCGCGGGAGATCGCAGGGCAGCTCGAAATTGTTCGAAGCAGTCTTATTCGATCTGCCCTCGGCAAGCTTCATTCGTAGTAGCGTCGGTGGTATCGCAGTTCTCATCCCGCTCCGGCCGACCTCGGGCGCTGGGAGAGGGCAGCACCCCCGTTTCCGACACGCCTAACCGATGTCGTTGATCGTCGAGCGGGCCTGGGTACCGTGGGGTAACACGAACGCTAAGTGTCAACTTCAATATGAAGGTTAGAGGCAACAGCCATGAGGGGATCAGTGCGATGAGCGAACTCAGCCGCAGCGAGGACGCCCGCTACGATCTCGGACTGCTTTTCACCGACGGGATGCCCGACCTCGACGACACCGCTGGTTATCGCGGAGCGATAGCCGCCCGGGCATCCGGCATCAGCTACCGTCAGCTCGATTATTGGGCTCGCACGCAACTCGTGGAGCCAACCGTGCGTGGTGCAGCCGGATCGGGCTCGCAGCGTCTGTACGGCTTCCGCGACATCCTCGTGCTCAAGCTCGTCAAGCGACTTCTCGACACCGGTATCTCGCTGCAGCAGATTCGCGTGGCCGTGAACCAGCTTCGCGAGTCCGGCATCAACGACCTCGCCCAGACCACGCTCATGAGCGATGGTGCGAGCGTCTACCTCTGCACGTCGAACGACGAGGTCATCGACCTGGTGAGCCGCGGTCAGGGCGTATTCGGCATCGCGGTCGGCAAGGTGCTGCGCGAGGTGGAGCACGACCTCGTGGCCCTCGATTCGGTCAAGGGCGAAGACCCCATGGACGAGCTGGCCAAGCGCCGGGCCGTTCGCGCGTCCTAGCTTCTAGTTTTTAGACGGAGCTAGACGACGCCCTCGTTGGCGAATTCGCCCATGCGCGCCGTGCGCATCACGCGCTCGAGCAACTGGTCGAAGTTGCGCGCCATCTCCTGGGCGCTCTCGCCCGGCCAGACGTGCAGCGGCTTCGCGGCACCTTGCGCTTGCTGCAGCGAGGTGCGCTCGGGCAGTTGGGGGCTGAGCACGAGCGGCCCGAACATATCGCGCAGTTCTTTGATGCGGAACTGGTGCTCGAGTGACTGAACGCGCAGGCGGTTCACAATGATGCCGAGCGGCTGCAGCCGGGGCGAGAGGCCGCGGCGAATCTCCTCGATCGCTCGCAGCGCCCGGTCTGCGGCGGCAACCGAGAACAGGCCCGGCTCGGTCACGATCGACACCCGGTCGCTCGCCGCCCAAGCAGTGCGAGTGAGCGCATTGAGCGAGGGTGCGCAGTCAATCAGCACGAGGTCGTAGTCGTGCTCGACGTTCGCGAGCGCCTCTTCGAGTTTCCAAATATCGCGGATGCTTGGGTGCGGTCCATCGAAGTTGATCGCCGAGGGAGAGCCAATGAGCACGTCGACTTTGCCGGGGCGGCCCTTGGTCCAGCCACTGGGTGCGATCGCCGCGCGCACGATCTTCTCCTTGGGAGAAGCGAGCACATCGGCGATGTTCAGATGACCGCCGACTTGGATGTCCATGCCTGTCGAGACATCCGATTGCGGGTCCAAATCGACTACTAGAGTACGAAGGCCGCGTGCGAACGAGGCCGAAGCCAGACCGAGCGTCACTGTGGTCTTTCCCACACCCCCTTTGAGGGAGCTGACGCTGAGTACGTGCACGAGTAACGACGATACCTTCACTACTGTTAAAGAACCTAAATCGTGCCCGGGTGCAGAGGCCCTGCAGGGAAATTGGCAGCGTTCTCGCACCTTAGGCTGGACCACGTCGGAAAGGACACGATGTTCAAAAAGATTCTCGTAGCGAACCGAGGCGAAATCGCCATTCGCGCAATGCGGGCCGCTTTCGAATTGGGCGCGAAGACCGTCGCGGTCTTCCCCTACGAGGATCGCAATTCGATGCATCGTCTCAAGGCAGACGAGGCCTACCAGATCGGTGTCAAGGGCCACCCCGTGCGCGCCTACCTCGATGTGGACGAGATCATTCGCGTGGCCAAGGGTTCTGGCGCCGACGCCATCTACCCCGGCTACGGATTCCTTTCCGAGAACCCCGAACTTGCCCGTGCCGCGGCTGAGGCCGGCATCACCTTCATCGGCCCGCCTACCAAGGTGCTCGAAATGGCCGGAAACAAGGTCACGGCGAAAGAGCACGCCATCGCTGCCGGCGTTCCCGTGCTCAAGTCCACCCCGGCCACCCGCGATATCGAAGAACTGCTGAAGGGTGCCGACGAGATCGGCTTCCCGATCTTCGCCAAGGCCGTCGCCGGTGGTGGTGGGCGCGGAATGCGCCGCGTCAACACCAAGGAAGAACTGCGCCCCGCCCTCGAAGAGGCCATGCGCGAAGCCGAGAGCGCTTTCGGCGACCCGACCATGTTCCTCGAACAAGCTGTGGTTCGCCCCCGTCACATCGAAGTACAGATTCTCGCCGACGCGAAGGGTGGCACCGTCCACCTGTTCGAACGTGACTGCTCGGTGCAGCGCCGCCACCAGAAAGTCGTCGAGGTCGCACCGGCGCCTAACCTGGATGACAGCATCCGTCAAGCCATGTTTAGGGATGCGATCGCCTTCGCGAAGTCGATCGACTACGTGAACGCCGGTACCGTCGAGTTCTTGCTCGACACCGCGGGGGAGCGCAAGGGCCAGCACGTCTTCATTGAGATGAACCCGCGCATCCAGGTCGAGCACACGGTCACCGAAGAGGTCACCGACGTCGACCTCGTGCAGTCGCAAATGCGCATCGCCTCCGGCGAGAGCCTCGCCGACCTCGGTCTTGAGCAGGAGAAGATTCACCTGCGCGGCGCCGCCCTGCAGTGCCGCATCACGACGGAAGACCCGGCATCCGGCTTCCGCCCCGACACCGGCCGCATCACCACGTACCGCTCGCCGGGCGGCGCGGGCATGCGCCTCGACGGTGGCACGGTCATGGCGGGCGCCCAGATCTCCCCGCACTTCGACTCGATGCTCGTCAAGATGACCTGCCGCGGCCGCGACTTCGGCGCCGCCGTGCTGCGGGCCAAGCGCGGTCTGGCCGAGTTCCGTCTGCGCGGCGTGACCACGAACATTCCGTTCCTGCAGGCTGTGCTCGACGACCCGGACTTCGAGGCCGGCGACCTCAGCACCTCGTTCATCGAGGAGCGTCCGTGGCTCGTCACCGGCCACGTGTCCAAAGACCGCGGCTCGAAGGCCCTGACTTGGCTCGCCGAGGTCACTGTGAACCAGCCCTACGGCAATGGTGCGGGCATCATCGATCCGGCGCTCAAGCTGCCGATCGTCGACCTTCAGGCCGAAGCCCCTGCGGGATCGCGCCAGCGCCTGCTCGAGCTCGGCCCGACCGGATTCGCAAGTGCACTGCGCGCCCAGACCGCGCTCGCCGTGACCGACACGACGTTCCGCGACGCACACCAGTCGCTACTCGCCACCCGCGTGCGCACCCGCGACCTTGTCAACGTGCTGCCGCATGTGGCGCGCCTCACGCCCGAGCTGCTGTCGATCGAGGCCTGGGGTGGCGCGACCTACGATGTCGCCCTGCGCTTCCTCGGCGAAGACCCCTGGGAGCGGCTCTCCACCATTCGCGAGGCCCTGCCGAACATCGCGATCCAGATGCTGCTGCGCGGTCGCAATACCGTGGGCTACACGCCGTACCCGACTGAGGTCACCGATGCCTTCGTGCGCGAAGCCGCCTCAAGTGGTGTCGACATCTTCCGCATCTTCGACGCCCTCAACGACGTCACTCAAATGCGCCCGGCTATTGACGCGGTGCTCGAGACCGGGCACGCCGTCGCCGAAGTCGCGCTTTGCTACACGGGCGACCTGCTCGACCCGGCCGAAGACCTCTACACGCTCGACTACTACCTCAAGCTCGCCGAGCAGATCGTCGACGCGGGTGCGCACATCCTCGCCGTCAAAGACATGGCCGGGCTCTTGCGCGCTGGGGCCGCGGAGAAGCTCATTCCTGCCCTGCGCGACAACTTTGGCCTGCCCGTGCATGTGCACACGCACGACACGGCCGGTGGACAACTCGGCACCCTGCTCGCCGCTTCGCGCGCCGGTGCGGACGCGGTGGATGTCGCGAGTGCACCGATGGCGGGAACGACGAGCCAGCCCTCGGCGTCCGCTCTCGTCGCTGCCCTCGCGCACACCGAGCGCGACACTGGCCTCTCGCTGCAGGCGGTCTCCGACCTCGAGCCGTACTGGGAGGCGGTGCGCCACGCCTACAAGCCGTTCGAGTCCGGGCTTCCCGGCCCGACCGGTCGTGTGTACAAGCACGAGATCCCGGGTGGTCAGCTCTCCAACCTGCGCCAGCAGGCCATCGCGCTCGGTCTCGCCGACCAGTTCGAGAAGGTCGAAGACTGG
>SCSV01000150.1 GCA_004297555.1 Salinibacterium sp. | reverse complement strand
GAGGCGATCTGCTACAAATCGCGCCATCGTCTGGCGTGGCTCTTGGCCAGGGGGACAGATGAGGCGACGCGAGTTCATCGTGCTTCTCGGCGGCACGGCAGCCGCGTGGCCGCTCGCCGCCGAGGCGCAGCAGGCGGCCAAGGTCGCTCGAATAGGCTACCTATCGCCCAACCTGGCCGCTAGCCCCCACCTGCGCGACGCCTTCCTCCAAGGACTGCGTGACCTCGGTTACGTCGAGGGCCAGAACCTTGTGATCGAATACCGAGATGCCGAGGGGGAGCTCGAGCGGCTCCCCGCTCTTGCGGCCGAACTGATTGCGCTCAAGGTTGATGTCATCCTGGCCGAAGGAGGCACACTCGGCCCCCGTGTGGCCATGCGGGCGACCAAGACTATCCCCATTGTCTTCGCTGCTGCTGGCGATCCGGTTGGGAGCGGGCTCGTCACCAGCCTCGCGCGGCCGGGCGGCAATGTCACGGGGTTGTCCAGCCTCGGCCCGGAGCTCGTCGGCAAGCGTCTGGAACTGCTCAAGCAGGCCGTTCCGGGGGTCGATCGGGTCGCTGTCCTCCGGCAGCCAGGTGCCCTCGGCGAACGCACGGCCAAGGACATGCTGACGGGAGCAGACGTCGCGGCGCGGGCGCTGGGGGTGCAGCTTCAATTCGTTGAGGCGCGAGGTCCCGCCGAATTCGCCAGGGCCTTTTCGGACATGACCGGGGCGCGCACGGGTGCTCTGACTGTGTTGCCAAGCGCCATGTTCCTCAGAGAGCATAGACGCCTCGTGGACCTGGCGGCCAAGCACCGGCTGCCGGCAGTGTACCCACAGAGGGAGTTTGTCGATGCCGGGGGCCTTATGTCCTATGGAGCGAACCAGGTTGACTTGTTTCGACGCGCCGCGACCTATGTGGACAAGATACTCAAGGGTACGAAGCCCGCCGACCTGCCCGTTGAGCAGCCGACGAAGTTCGAGCTGGTCGTCAACCTCAAAACCGCCAAGGCGCTCGGGCTCACGATGCCCGATTCGATCCTCGCCCGCGCCGACGAGGTGATCGAATGAACAGGCGCGAGTTCATAACATTTTTAGGCGGCGCGGCGGCGGTTTGGCCGCTCGCCGCCGAGGCGCAGCAGGCGGCCAAGATCCCTCGCATAGGCTACCTGACGGGCAGCCTAGCCGCTAACCCTCACCTGCCAGAGGCCTTCCGTCAAGGACTGCGTGACCTCGGTTACGTCGAGGGCCGCAACCTCTTGATTGAAATCCGATCTCCCGAGGGGAAGCCCGAGCGGCTCCCCGCTCTCGCTGCCGAGCTGGTTGCGCTCAAGGTTGATGTCATCGTGGCCGGAGGCACACCCCAAGCCCTGGCCGCCAAGCGAGCGACCAGCACCCTCCCCATTGTCTTCATTGGTGTTTCCGATCCGGTTGCGAGCGGGCTCGTCACCAGCCTTGCGCGGCCGGGCGGCAATGTCACGGGGTTGTCCGTCCTCGGCCCGGACCTCGTCGGCAAGGCGCTGGAACTGCTCAAGCAGGCCGTTCCGGGGGTCGATCGGGTCGCCGCCCTCTGGCAGCCAGGTGGCCTCGGCGAACGCACGGAAAGGGACATCCTGAAGGCAGCAGAAGGCGCGGCACGGGCGCTAGGGGTGCCACTTCAATTCGTTGAGGCGTGGGGTCCCGCCGATTTCGACAGGGCCTTTTCGGACATGACCGGGG
>SCSV01000149.1 GCA_004297555.1 Salinibacterium sp. | reverse complement strand
TCACCGAGCTGCCGACCCTCGTCGACGCGGACACCGGCTTCGGCGAGCCGATGAACGTGGCACGCACCGTGCAGCAGCTTGAGGATGCCGGAGTCGCGGGCCTGCACATCGAGGACCAGGTGAATCCCAAGCGCTGCGGGCACCTCGACGGCAAGCAAGTCGTGGACGAGGGCACGGCGCTGAAGCGCATTCGCGCGGCGGTGGATGCCCGTCGCGACCCGAACCTGCTCGTGATGGCCCGCACCGACATCCGCGGTATTGATGGTCTGGCCGCGGCGATCGACCGGGCGAAGGCGCTCGTGGACGCCGGCGCCGACGCGATCTTCCCCGAGGCGATGGCGGACCTCGCCGAGTTCGAGGCGGTGCGGGCGGCGGTGGACGTGCCGGTGCTCGCCAACATGACCGAGTTCGGCAAGAGCGAGCTGTTCAGCACGCAGCAACTCGCCGACATCGGCATCAACATCGTGATCTACCCGGTCTCGCTCCTGCGACTCGCGATGGGCGCGGCCGATCGCGCGCTCGACACGCTTCTCGCGGACGGCTCACTGCAGTCGGTGGTGCCCGAGATGCAGACGCGCGCCGAGTTGTACGACCTGCTCAACTACGAGGCGTACACCTCCTTCGATTCATCCGTTTTCAACTTCACGCTCGAGCCTTAGAGTCGAAAACGAAGGAGTCGCCATGACCGAAGCCGATATTCGCAAAGGACTCGACGGGGTTGTCGTCGACACCACCACGATCTCGAAGGTGAACCCCGACACCAACTCGCTGCTCTACCGCGGCTACCCGGTGCAAGAACTCGCCGCGAAGTGCAGCTTCGAGGAGGTCGCCTACCTGCTGTGGAACGGCGAGTTGCCCGACGAGGGACAGCTCGCCGACTTCGAGGAGTTCGAGCGCGCGCACCGCCGCCTCGATGAGCGGGTGAAACGAGTCATCGACGAATTGCCGTTGTTCGGGCATCCGATGGATGTCGTGCGCACCGCGGTGAGCGCGATCGGAGCGAGCGACGCGTTCGCGGCCGACTCGTCGCGGGGGGCGAACCTCGATAAGGCAATGCGACTATTCGCCCAAGTGCCTGCGATCGTCGCCTACGACCAGCGCCGTCGCCGAGGCGAGCAGCTCGTGGAGCCGCGCGACGACCTTAGCTATTCGGCGAACTTTCTGCACATGACATTCGGCGAAGTGCCCGAGCTCGTCGTGGTCAACGCTTTCGACGTGTCGATGATTCTGTACGCGGAGCACTCCTTCAACGCGAGCACGTTCACGGCGCGGGTGATCACCTCTACGCTCGCCGACATCTACTCCGCGGTCGTCGGCGCCATCGGCGCGCTCAAGGGACCGTTGCACGGTGGGGCGAATGAGGCGGTCACCATCGCCTTCAACGAGATCGGCTCCGCCGACAAAGCGGAGGAATGGCTGGATGCCGCGCTCGCCGCCAAGCGCAAGATCATGGGTTTTGGGCACCGGGTGTACAAGCACGGCGACTCGCGGGTGCCCACGATGAAGGCCGCGCTCGACACCCTGATCGAGTATTACGACCGGCCCGACCTGCTCGCCCTGTACGAGGCGCTGGAAGCCGCGATGACCGAGCGCAAGGGCATCCTGCCGAACCTCGACTACCCCTCCGGCCCGGCCTACGACCTGATGGGCTTCGACACCGGCACCTTCACGCCGCTCTTCGTGGCGAGCCGGGTAACCGGGTGGACGGCTCACGTGATGGAGCAACTCGAGGCCAACGCCCTCATCCGGCCGCTGAGCCTCTACACCGGGGCGGACGAGCGTCACCTGGGCTGAGAGCTCAACAACGCGACAACGACCGATGGTGGAGATGGGGGGAATTGAACCCCCGTCCACTGCTGTAAGACCACGCCTTCTACGGGTGTAGCTCGTGAATTCGTTTTGCTTGGCTTTGACCTTTGCCACGAGCATCCAGGTCAACAAGCCCAGCCAGAGTGCAAGTCCCGCGCAGCCCTCAAGCGTAACTACGCAGCAATCTCTCTAGATAACGCCAGGCACCGAGTAGAGAGCATTCCCGGACTGACGGACTTCATGGGCTAGTTGCTGCTAGGCAGCAAGAGCGAAGTCAGTGCGCTTTACGTTGGCACTTATTTTTTGCAGAGATCGTTTACGAGATAACCCTGCATCCTCGACCCGCTTCTCGCGATTTCGCAGGCAATGTCGAAACCGATCATCCCCATGCGTGTGGTCGTTGTCGCGCTGTTGAGTTGTAAAGAACCGCCCCCGAGGAGGCAGCCTTCAATGATACGCCGGAT
>SCSV01000148.1 GCA_004297555.1 Salinibacterium sp. | reverse complement strand
TCACTCTGCCAGATCCCTCGATGTTCGCCGTGCCCGACGCGCCGCCGGTTCCGATCATCGGCGGGGGAGCGATCGCCCAGCCCGAGGAGGCGGCGCAGGGCTCACAACTGCTGCACCGGCTCTCGTCGATGCCGAGCGAAGACCTCGGCGCGTTCATCCAGGCCCACCCTGATTCGATCAACGAGCTGATCGCACACCAACCCCGAGCAACCGACGTCACGAGTTGGTGGGCTCATCTCTCGGTCGAGAAGCGCGGAGCCCTCACGCGGGCGAGCCCCGTGCTCGTCGGCAATCTCGATGGCATCCCCTACGAAGATCGAAACACTGCGAACCGCACTCAGCTTCGCGCCACGATGGACGAGCTGAAGGCCACGATCCACAGCGAAGCAGGCCGCGCTGTTGTCGACAGTGCTCGTCACCAGCTCAAAATGCTGCAGGCGATTTCCGACGCGCTCGGGCCTGCCGATGCCACCCCTAGGCGCACCCTGATGTCGCTCGACGTCACCGGGCAGGGCCGCGCGGCGATCGTGATCGGCGACCTCAACACTGCCGATTACGTCAGCTACCTCGTACCCGGCATGTTCTTCACGATCGAGAATCAAATGGGCTATTGGGTGGATGCCTCGGCCCGCCTCTATGACGATCAGAACGCCTGGCTGCGCCTGTTCGGTGACGACCACAGCACGGTCGCGACGGTGGCGTGGATCGGCTACCACACCCCCAATCTCACGAACGTGGGCGGCATCGACAACGCCGATGAGGGACGGGATGCCCTGGCCAGCGAACTTGAGGGTCTGCAGGCAATCCGGGCCAGCGACGAGCCGTACACGACGGTGATCGCGCACTCCTATGGTTCGACGGCCGCGCTCATGGCGCTCACCGGCTACAACTTCAAGATCGATGCCCTCGCCATGGTCGGTTCCCCCGGCAGCCAGGCGCAGTCGGTGGACGAGTTGAATGTGCGCAACGGAAATGTCTATGTGGGCGAGGCGGCCTGGGACCCAGTGCCCAACAGCTCGTATTTCGGCAGCGACCCGGGCGCGAAGTCGTATGGCGCGAAGCCCATGGGTGTCTCGGGCGCGCTCGACTCGATCACCGGCGTGACGCTGCTTGGCTCGACCGGCCACAACGAGTACTTTGCTGCCGGCACCGAGTCGATGCGCAATTTCGCCCTCATCGGCATCAATAAAGGTCAATACGTGACGAACGGCACTCACTCCCTCGACGCCAGAGCGTCGGCCATCGGGCAGTAGCCGCCGGGCGTGCCCCTGGTTGGGGGCGGGCGCGGTAGCGAGCCTCGGCGTAGCGTGAGCCTCACGCGAAAGCGGAGGGGCGATGAAGCCATCAGGGGGAATTGCGGCGCTATCGATTCTGATCTGCGCCGCTTCCCTGTGCGGCTGCTCCGCAAGCGTTGCCGGGCCGACCGTGGCGCAGGCTCGCGAGCGCTTCTACTCCGTGCTCGACGAGACGCAAGCAGCCGTCGGCGGAGTGTGGGAGAACCGCGACGATTCGCTGGCGCGCAGTTGTGTCATCCCGAATCAGTCCGACGGCAAGCAGTACCCCGGCCTGCGAATCGGCTCGGCGCCGAGCGACCCGGAAAAGTCGGTGCAACGTGTGGTCAACGCCTGGGTGCATTTGGGGTACTCCGTGAAGCGCACCATGATCGGCGACATCGCTGAGCTTCAGGGTCGCAATGCCCAGGACGAGCTGCTGATCTTCAGAGTCAGCGATGCCGCGATGACTCTGCAGGGCGAGAGCGAGTGCCGGCCTGCTTCGTGAGCGACCCGTCGGCGCCGACCGGCGAATAGACTTACTCGGTCCCCGCCTTCGCACGTCACGCTCGGAGCCGCATGTCCCAGTCCAGCCCAGCGCAATCTCCTGCTGCGCACGATGCCATCACGGTCGAGGTTGTCGAACACCTCGCTCAGCTCGCCCGCATCGCGCTCACCACGGATGAGATTCTCACCCTCACCGGCGAGCTCGGTGCGATCGTCGACAACGTCGCGAAGGTGAGCGAGGTGGCGACGCCCGATGTTGTGGCGACGAGTCATCCGATTCCGCTCGTCAATGTCTTCCGCCCTGACGTTGCGGGCATCACGCTCACCACGGAACAGGCTTTGGCCGGTGCGCCTGAGCACGACGGCAGCCGGTTCTCGGTGAGCGCGATCCTGGGGGAGGAGCAGTAATGTCCGATTCCCTCACGCGCCTCACCGCCGCCGAACTCGCGACCCAGCTCAACGCGGGCGAAGTCTCCTCGGCGGAGGTCACCACCGCTCATCTCAATCGCATCGCTGAGATCGACGGCGACGTGCGCGCCTACCTGCATGTCTCGACCGAGGCCCTCGCAACAGCGACGAGCATTGACGAAGCGCGCTCGCGCGGCGAGAAGCTCCACGAGCTCGCGGGTGTGCCGGTCGCGATCAAAGACGTGCTCTGCACGATCGGGATGCCCACCACCGCGGGTTCCCGAATTCTCGAGGGCTGGATTCCGCCCTACGACGCGACTCCGGTCGCCAAGCTCCGCGCTGCCGGCCTCGTGCCGCTCGGCAAGACCAACATGGATGAGTTCG
>SCSV01000147.1 GCA_004297555.1 Salinibacterium sp. | reverse complement strand
CTCCCACGGGTGAGCTCGCCAATCTTGGTCAGTTCATCGGTGACGGCGATGACATCGGTGGGCTCCCCGTGGGAGTAGAGCGACATGACCGCGTCGAAGATCGTCTCGTGCTTGGGAATGTAGAAGTCGATGCCGCGCACGGTTTCGATGACGTCCGCGACGGCATCCTTGCTCAGGAGCATCCCGCCGATTGCGCTCTGCTCGGCAAGCAAGTCGTGTGGGGGCACCCTGTCGCCGCGCGAATCGGAACGGTGACCGGCGTCGCCCGCCTGTCGCTGGTCACCAGCGAGGCCCAGATGAGCGATGGACAATTCGAGCCTTTCGTTGCGCCTGCTAACGACTTCGTTATAGATGACACCGCCGACACCGCGATGGATCCCCAGGCTCGCATTTCAGGGACTATGCGAGCGATTCACGATAGGGATGCCCGTTTCGCCACGACAACCGGCCCTGTGCATAACCATGTTGAAACTGTGCGCGAAACGCCGACAGTTATGTGAACAAGTTGTAGAACCAGCTGTGGAAACTCGCTCGAATTCCGCCAGGATTTGCCCTCTGACCAGGGCTTTTTAGTTTCACACCATCCGTGTGGAAACAGACTTCTACTGCGGCTTGAGGGTTAGCTGGGAAATTGTTGTCCTGTGCACAAACCCCTTGACATTTGGTCGTTAAATGCCAGTAGCGGCGAGCACTGCACCCGCCGCTACCGCACTCGAAATGCTATTTGCCGGCGACAACCTGAAGTGAAATCGTCGCAACCAGGTCATCGCGCAAACGAACGGTCGCCTCGTGCTCACCGGTTGACTTGATGGGCGAGGTGATCTCGATCTTGCGCTTGTCGAGCGACCCGAGTCCGGCAGCCGCGACGGCTTCCGCGACATCCGACGTCTTAACCGAACCGAACAGGCGTCCGCCTTCGCCCGCCTTGACGGTGAGCTTCACGGTCGCCGCCTGCAGGCGGGCCTTGAGGTCTTGCGCCTCTTCGAGCGTGGCGTGCTCGCGAGCGGCGCGGGCTGCCTTGATGGATTCGATCTGCTTCTCGCCGCCACGCGTCCATGCCACGGCGAAACCCTGCGGGATGAGGTAATTGCGAGCGAAACCGTTCTTGACGTCAACGACGTCTCCGGGGGCACCGAGGCCGGTGACCTCGTGCGTGAGAATCAACTTAGACATATCGGTACTCCTTAACGGCCCGAGCCGGCGTAGGGCAGCAGTGCCATCTCACGGGCGTTCTTGACGGCCGTGGCGATGAGGCGCTGCTCCTGCACGGAGACACCGGTGATGCGGCGAGCGCGGATCTTTCCCCGCTCGGAAATGAACTTACGAAGCGTTGCGACATCTTTGTAGTCGATGACGCCCACGCGAATCGCCTTGGCCGGGGCGGCGTTCTTGCCGTCCTTGCCCTTGCGGATGGGCTTGCGGCGATCGCCGCTGCTCTTTCCTGCCATGAATCTTGTCCTTTACTGAAGAATGGATGGCCCTTAGAAGGGCGTCTCGTCCGAGTAGTTGCCGGGAGTGTTCCACACGTCGCCGGCCGGGGCATCCGGGGCGCTTGCGGCCCAGGGTTCCTCTGCTGACTGACGCGGGGCCCCGCCGGAATCACGCGATGACGCTGCTCGCGTCACCTGCGCGGTCGCGTAGCGCAGCGACGGGCCGATTTCGTCGACCTCCAGCTCGATGCTCGTACGCTTCTCGCCTTCCTTCGTCTCGTAGGAACGCTGCTTGAGCCGACCCGTCGCGATGACACGCGAACCCTTCGTGAGCGAACCGGCGACGTGCTCGGCGAACTCGCGCCATACGCTCGCGCGCAGGAAGAGTGCCTCACCGTCTTTCCAGTCGTTGCTCGCGCGGTCGAAATTGCGCGGCGTCGATGCGATCGTGAAGTTAGCCACCGCCAGCCCGTTCTGCGTGTAGCGCAGTTCGGGGTCACTCGTCAGGTTGCCCACAACGGTGATGATGGTTTCCCCGGCCATGACTACTCCGCGACCTCGGCGGCTGCGGGAGCCTTGCTCGGGGCAGCGGCCTTGCGGGCTGCCTTCTCGTCGGCGAGCTTCTTGGCGGCGGCAACCTGTGCCATGCCCTCTTCCGCACGCAGCACCTTGGTGCGCATGACGGCCTCGCTGAGCTTCAGCTGGCGGTCGAGTTCGACGGTCGCCGCGGAGTTCGCGGTGAAGTTGACGACGGCGTAGATGCCTTCGCTCTTCTTGTTGATTTCGTAAGCCAGGCGACGGCGGCCCCAGATGTCGACGTTGTCGATGGTTCCACCATCGGTGCGGATGACATTGAGGAACTTGTCGAGGCTCGGTGCCACGGTGCGCTCATCGATCTCTGGATCGAGGATGACCATGAGTTCGTACTGGTGCGTCACAAACCCACCTCCTTCGGACTAGAACGGTTGCAGACGATCTGCAACAGGAGGGTGTTGACGGTTGGCTTGGCCCAAAAGGGCTGAGACAACCTGCCAAGTGTAGTCGTAATCGGGATGCCCGCTCAACGCGAGGCGTACCACTCGCGCAAGCGCCGCTCGGCCTCGCCCTCGTCGAGTGGTCCTTCGTCAAGGCGCAGGTCGAGGAGAAAACGGTAAGCCTCGCCCACTTCGCGACCTGGCGAGAGCCCGAGAATCGCCATGATCTGCTCGCCGTTGAGGTCGGGGCGCACAGCAGCGACGCCTTCCGCTTCCGCGATCGCGGCGATGCGCTCCTCCAGGTCGTCGTAGGCGAACGAGAGCCGATCGGCCTTGCGGCGGTTGCGGGTGGTGACATCGGCGCGAGTGAGAATGTGCAAGCGGTCAAGTAGGTCGCCGGCATCCCGAACATAGCGACGCACGGCCGAGTCGGTCCATGCCCCTTCGGTGTAGCCGAAGAACCGCAGATGCAGTTCGATCAGTCGGCTCACTTGGCTGACGGTGTCGTTGTCAAAACGCAGGGCTCTGAGCCGTTTCGCGGCGAGTTTGGCGCCCACCACATCGTGGTGGTGGAAGCTCACGACTCCGCCGGCCTCGATCCGACGCGTCGCCGGCTTGCCGACGTCGTGCAGCAGGGCAGCGAGGCGGAGTACTAGATCGGCAGGAGCATCCGGATGCCGCTCCTTCTCCAGATCGATCGCCTGGCGCAGCACTGTCAGGCTGTGCTCGTACACGTCCTTGTGATGGGCGTGTTCGTCGACCTCAAGGCGCAGCGCGGGAATCTCGGGAATCACCAGTTGCGCGATGCCGCTGTCGACGAGCAAGCGGATGCCCGGCACCGGGTCATCCGTCAGCAGCAGCTTCGACAACTCACTGCAGATGCGCTCGACGCTCACGATCGACAGGCGCTCGGCGAGCGTGCTCATCGCTTCGGCGGTGGCCGCGTCGACGGTGAAGCCGAGCTGAGCGGTGAACCTCGCCGCGCGCATCATCCGCAGCGGATCATCCCCGAACGAGACCTCGGGTGCACCGGGCGTGGAGATGCGCGCGGCGAGCAGATCTTCGAGGCCGCCCCAGGGGTCGACGAGCACGCGGTCGGGCAGCCGCAGGGCCATCGCGTTGATGGTGAAGTCCCTGCGCGCGAGATCGTCGTCGAGGGAGGTGCCGAATTCGACCGTGGGCTTGCGAGTCGCGCCGTCGTAGGAGTCCGCCCGATAGGTCGTGATCTCCACGTTGTGACCGCCGATGAGCGCCGCAATGGTGCCGAAATCGCGACCGACGTCCCATTGCACTTCGGACAGTGGAG
>SCSV01000146.1 GCA_004297555.1 Salinibacterium sp. | reverse complement strand
GGCGTTCGAAGCCGGCCTAGACCGATGGGACGAGGTCGAGATGGCCGACCCGCTGACGGTCATTCCCGCGCTGGACGACGAAGGCGATGTCCACGTTGAGGTCGCCACCTGGGAGGCCGCCGTCGTTGGCGCTTGCCGCCGCCTGAAGAGCGGCGGGCGGCTATCAGAACTCCGCAACATCGTCGCCCACGTCGGCCCGTTGCTCCCGGCCCGCTTCAATCCAGACAGCCCGGACTTCGCCCTCCCCGCCTAAAGGGAAAAGCGAGGGGGGAGAGGGTGATCTGGCGATGGGATGAGCCCGCGCCAAGACGGAGCCTCTCATGTCCGACCCCAACCCCATCGACCCTTCCGCGACGATCCTCGTACCCCTCAGCGGCTTGGCCATTGCGCCGGAGAATGTCCGCGCCAACCTGGCCGCCGACGCCGGCATCCCGCAGCTCTGGCAGACCATCAAGGCCGCCGGCCTGCTCTACGGCATGCTCGTGCGGCCCGGGAAGAAGGGCGAACAGGATCACATGATCCTCGACGGCCGCCGCCGCTTCCTCGCCTATAGCCACGGCGTGACGATCGGCGACATCCCGGCCGACCATGCGGTGAAGGTGCAGGTCGAGACCGACAAGAACCGCCAGCTGGCCGCCACGCTGCTGACGGCGTCGGAAACCGAGCCCACCCACCTGGTCGACATCATCAAGACCATCGGAGTGCTGCGGGCTCGCAAGATGAAGACCGGCGCCATCGCCGAGGCGCTCGGCTACGAGAAGCTGCAGATCGACCGCTGGGGCGCGCTTTCCACCCTGAGCGACGACGCCCTGGAAGCGCTGCGGGCGGGCAAGTTGACGTTCCGGCAAGCCACCCTGTTGACGAAAATCCCCGACGCGGAGACCCAGGCCGCCCTCGTCGAGCAGGCCCGCAACGGCTCACTCTACGATCAATCCATCAGCTCGATGATCGTCGGCGCCCGCATCACCGCCGCTGACCCTCGCGTTCGCCTCGTGGGCCTCGGCCGCTACACGGCCGCCGGCGGCCGCGTGGAGAGCGACCTCTTCAACGAGACGCCCGACATCCTGCTAGATCCGGACAAGCTTCAGTCGGCCTGGACCGACTGCGCCCGCCCGCTGTGCGCCGGCATGAAGGACGCCGGGCTCGCGGTCTTCGTGTCGTTCGACCGCCAGTACCAGGCCCCCGAGGGCTTCCGGAACCTTCCTGTCTCGATCTACGGCGGATCCGAGGACACCGAGCAGCGGGAAGCGGCGCTTCGCGCGCTCGGTGAGAGCCAGAACGAACTCCGCGAAATTGTCGAGTTCGACGACACCACGACCGACGCGCTCATGACCTTCGTCGAGCGCAGCCGCGCGCACGCTCAGGCCCGTGAACCGGAAGCCCACATCGGGGCGGTCATCGTCACGCCGGACAAGGACTTCGGGATCGGCCTCACCTACTTCGCCACCGTCGAGCCCGAGGTCGAGATCGCGGCCGACGACACCGAAGCTGGCAAGGTTGCGCTGGCGAACGACGGCGCCGCCTCGCCTCGTATTCATGGCGGCGCCACCCGTCAGCAGTACGAGAAAACGCCCCAGGAGAAGGTGACGGACGCCGCCGTCAAACTCGTCCAGACGCCGACCCAGACACCCGTGACGATCGAGG
>SCSV01000145.1 GCA_004297555.1 Salinibacterium sp. | reverse complement strand
GTCATGAACAAGATTACTACCGTAGGTATCGACCTGGCAAAGAACGTGTTTTCTCTGCACGGAGTGGATGGAAATGGACGCGTGGTGCTGCAGCGCACGGTGACCCGAGCCAAGCTTGTGGAGCTGGTGGCGAGCCTGCCGCCGTGCTTGATCGGAATGGAAGCGTCGATGGGCGCCCATGACTGGGCACGGCGGTTTGCGCAGTTTGGCCACACGGCGCGACTGATGGTGTCGAAGTTTGTCGCCCCGTACCGCAAAGGCGGCAAGAACGACGGCAACGATGCGGCGGCGATCTGCGAAGCGGTAAGCCGCCCCACGATGCGGTTCGTACCGGTCAAGTCGGTAGAGCAGCAGGCGCTACTCAGCCTGCAGCGTGTGCGCCAGGGCTTTGTCGAAGAGCGCACGGCAACGATCAACCGGATTCGAGGTCTTCTGATGGAGTTCGGCGCCGTGCTGCCGCAGCGCTCGGTGCAGGTGCGCCGAGGCGCCGCCCAGCTCGCCGAAACGCTGCCGGTTCTCGCCCGGCGGGCCATTGAGGATCTACTTGCGCATCTTCGTACCCTTGACGAGCGCATCGAAGAATACGACCGGCAACTCGAGCAGCTCGCTCGAAGCAATGACGCCGCGCGCCGGCTGATGACGATCAACGGTGTCGGCCCGCTCACCGCGTTGGCCATGGTATCCACGGTCGGCGCTGCGCACGAGTTCAAGAGCGCTCGTCAGTTTGCAGCCTGGCTCGGCCTGGTACCTAGCCAATGGTCCACCGGCGGCAAATCGCGTCTAGGGCGCATCACCAAGCGCGGCGATGCGTACCTGCGCATGCTGCTGGTCCTCGGAGCGAGGGTGGTTCTCAATACCGCCTCGCGCCGAGACGATCGGCTCAGTCGCTGGGCGCTCGCGCTCAAAGCGCGCCGCGGCTACTACCGGGCCGCCGTCGCGATCGCAGCAAAGAACGCGCGCATCGTCTGGGCTCTCCTGACTCGCGAGCAAACATTCCAGAGCAAACCCGCTATCGCTGCGGCAGCCTAAATCTTCCATCTCAACTGCGCATGCCACAACGGCGTCACAGGTCAGACCGGCGTTCGGAGAACCTGACTAATACTAGGGCGGCTATCGATGCCGACTAACGAACGAGGACCGAACGCGCGGCTTTTATTCGGGCCAGAGCACAACGCTGCTCAACAACAGGCCGTTTATAGAGTTGCAGATCGACCATCAGCGCCGGACATGCAGCGCAAATTGAGAAAACGGGGAAGTCTTTATATAGTATTAGTTGACTTATTAGTTGACATTTGTGGTCGGTTTGCAAACCGCACAAGATGTAACGGCGGCTGTCATCCTCCCTTTGGGTCAGGACGTTACGCGGGAAGGCACGTCCAAGCAACTCGACCATGGGAGGCGAGATGGGGGAGGGAACGACTGCGCCGGCCAAGGCGCCGCGACTTCTGGACCAGGTACGGGATGCCGTCCGGCGCCGGCATTACAGCTTGCGCACGGAGCAGAGCTACGTCCACTGGATAAAGCGCTTTATCTTTTTTACCGGCAAGCGCCATCCGCGGGAGATGGGGGCG
>SCSV01000144.1 GCA_004297555.1 Salinibacterium sp. | reverse complement strand
TGCACTCCGCAGCGGGCGACCCAATCGCGAGGATTGAACCGGCGGCCATCGGCCCCGCTGAAGTCGCGGGCCAGTCCGCTCCGCTTCGCAGAGCTTGGCAGTCCTTCATTGAACGAGAACCCGTCATAGGTGCAGGCGGTTCCAATGTCGGCAACCGGGGCGCGCATCGCGCCCGGCCTCGCGGCCCCCGCCATCACTAGGTCCGCCCGCTCCTGTCGAGGTGGGTGAGGAGGTGAACTGCGAGAGCGGCGGCCTGCCCCCGCCGCTTCCGGCGCGCGCCGCAGGCGCCCGGTCCGAGCAGGGCGAGGACCTCGGCGCCGCGCGCGAGATGGCCAGACGCGACCGCGACCGACGCCCCAGGCCGACGGCCGGGGCAAGGGGAGCTGCGAGCGACCCCGCCCTTCCTGTCGGCCCTCCGCCCGCGTCAGCGTGGCGGCGGCCGGTGCTCCTGCCCGACGCGACGGCGACCGATGCCCGAGGCCAACGGCCAGGGCGAGGGGAGCCCGGAGCGGTCACGGTGTTGGCGTCGCCGTCCCCGCCCGCGTCAGCGTGGCGGCCGGCGCTGACCCAGCGGCTTCCAGGCGCGCAAAAAAGGGGGCCGAAGCCCCCTCAGTTAGGCCGCCTCGAGGTGAGCATCGCGCAACTGCACGGTGATGAGTTCGCGGGTGCTGCGCTCCAGCTGCACCAGGTCGTACAGTTCGTCCTCGGTGCCGGCGCTGGCCCCGTCCAGCAGCTTGGCCCACAGGTCGCCACCGTCTTCGTCGCCGTACTCGGGTTCATCCGCAAAGGTGATGTAGGCCAGCGGATCGCGTTGATCGAGCTGGGTGTCGCCCACGAGAGCCGAGCGTTGGAACGAGCCTTGGCCGATGGTGATGCGGTTGGTCATGATCGTGTCTCCGTTGTCGTCGCCCACTGCGGGCGTCGTTGGAGCCTTCGTTCATGGCGGGGGCCCCGCGGTCACCGGACGCACGGCGCAGCCGAGCGGGAGGGAAACGGCGAAGCCGTTGACGGCGGCGGTCGACATGGAACGATGCGAAGACGTCGCGCCCCTCCTCCACTCCCGGCCGGGCGCGCGCTACACGCGCGCCCTCTTGCTGCATGTGACGCGAGGCGACCAAGCGGACCATAGCCGTAGGCCAGGTCCGCGTCGGAAGCGCGAGCGCCCCCTACCTGTCCAAGAGCCCCCCGAAGCGGAGGGCAAAAAGCAAAAACCCTTCATCCGTAAAGCCAGCAGCGACGACGCGCATAGACGCGCCAAAGCCCCCCCGGCGAACCGGGAGGGCTAGGCCTTAGCTGTTGGTGTTCACGGTTTGTTCTAGAACGGGATCTCGTCGTCGAGGTTGGCCGAGAACTCCTCCCGCGGCTGAGCCTTCGCCCGGCTGGTGCTGCGGCTGCGACGGGCCTGGGTTTGCGGCTGCTCCTGCTCGCGCTCACGGCCGCCGTCGAGGATCTTCACGCCGTTGATCTCGTTGACGACGATCTCGGTGGAGTAGCGCTCGACGCCGTCCTGGTCGGACCACTTGCGGGTCGTCAGCTTGCCCTGGACGTAGACCTTGGTGCCCTTCTTGGCGTAGGCGAGGTACTTGGCCGAGGGCTCACCCCAGATGGTGACGCGGTGCCACTCGGTCTTCTCGCGGCGCTCGCCGTCCTTCATCCAGGTTTCCGTGGTGGCGACGCGGACGTTGGTCACCTTGCCGCCGTCGTTCAGGCTGCGCACTTCCGGGTCGGCGCCGAGGTTACCGACGAGGGTCACTTGGTTGATCATGATGTCTGTCCTTCCGTATCGACGGCCGAGAGAGGCCCCGGCCGCTCGCGGGTCTGCCCGCGATCACGAGACCGACTCGGGCAGGGACCGAGGGACGCCGAGAAATCCGAAACCAGGGATACCGGCTGGCAGGCGCGCAGCGCCGAAGACGGAGGCTCCCGATCAGGTTTCGCCTGCGCAGCAGGTTGATTTCGGAGGTGGACCGCCCTGCCCTAGGTTTTTCGTGATTGATCGCCGGTCAGACCCGTACAGCCGGGGCACACCCAGGCCAGAGCTCAGAAGGACAGAACAACCCTGCTCAAACCGTGGCCCGTGACAGGGACCTCCAGCTGGCCCTGAACACTCAGCCGGGGAACACGCGGCTCACTTGTCCACGTCCTCCTAGCGCCCGGATCAGCTGCACCGAAGGCGCGACGCCGCCCGCAGGCCGGGTGGTTCGGACGACCAACGGGCGGGCCCCGCAGTCATCCCGAGCCACGAGCCAAGAGGGCTCCACGCCGCGTTTTTCAGGCAGCGCCTCCCCGCATGACCTGGCCGACCATCGCCGGCGCCGATCGCGCCCCCGCCGGCCTCTCAG
>SCSV01000143.1 GCA_004297555.1 Salinibacterium sp. | reverse complement strand
GCCGCGTCGAGCATGGTCAATTCGTAGCGGTCGGTCAGCAAGGCGGTGCTCATGGTTGAGGATATCGCCGCAACGGTAGGCTTTCGGGGTGACTGACGCGCCGATCGGAGTTTTCGACAGCGGTGTCGGCGGACTCACGGTCGCCCGGGCGATCATCGACCAATTGCCGCGCGAATCGATCGTGTACGTCGGCGACACGGTGCACTCACCTTACGGGCCCAAGCCCATCGCGGCGGTTCGCGGCTACGCGCTCGCCGTCATGGACGACCTCGTTGCGCAAGGTGTCAAGCTGCTCGTGATCGCTTGCAATACGGCATCCGCAGCCATGCTTCGGGATGCCCGGGAGCGGTTCACCGACGGCTACGGCATTCCCGTGGTCGAGGTCATCCAGCCCGCGGTGCGCGCTGCGGTGCGGCACACCAGAAACCGCCGGGTCGGTGTGATCGGTACCGAGGGCACGGTCAAGTCGAAGGCCTACGAAGACGCGTTCGCGGCGGCATCCGACCTCGCTCTGTTCACCCAGGCCTGCCCGCGCTTCGTTGAGTTCGTCGAGGCGGGCGTCACGAGCGGACCCGAGTTGTTCGCCGTTGCGGAGGAGTACCTCGCGCCCCTTAAGGCTGCCGAGGTCGACACCCTCATTCTCGGCTGCACCCACTACCCGCTCATGTCTGCGGCGATCCAGTACGTCATGGGCAGCGAAGTGCAACTCATCTCGAGCGCCGAAGAGACCGCGTTCGATGTGTACGGAACGCTCGTGAAGCACGGCCTGGAACGGCATGCGACGGATGCCCCCGCCCACGTTTTCGAAGCGACCGGGCCTGACAAGGCCGCGTTCAAGCATCTCGCCGCCCGGTTTCTCGGGCCCGAGATCGTGCGCGTGGAGAACTTCGAGACCGGGACTATTGCCGTGCCGAGGAAGGACGCCTGATGAGTGATGCGCGAGTAGACGGGCGGGCGGCAAACGAGCTGCGCGCTGTGGTAATCGAACGAGGCTGGAGCGAGCAGGCCGAAGGGTCGGCCCTGATCAGCTTCGGCCGCACCAAAGTGCTCTGCACCGCCTCGTTCACCAACGGGGTTCCGCGCTGGCTTGCGGGCAAAGGCAAGGGCTGGGTGACGGCCGAGTACTCGATGCTGCCGCGCTCGACGAACGAGCGCATGGATCGCGAGTCGGTCAAAGGCAAGATCGGTGGGCGCACGCACGAGATCTCCCGCCTGGTCGGCCGTTCACTGCGGGCCGTCATCGACACCAAAGCGCTCGGCGAGAACACGATCGTCATCGACTGCGACGTGTTGCAGGCCGACGGCGGAACCCGCACCGCAGCCATCACCGGTGCCTATGTCGCGCTCGCCGATGCCATCGAGTGGGGTCGCGCGAAAGGCTTCATCGGCAAGAACGCGAAAGCGCTCATCGACAGCGTCGCCGCGGTGAGCGTGGGAATCGTCGACGGAGTGCCGCTTCTGGACCTGGCTTACACCGAGGATGTGCGCGCCGATACCGACATGAACGTTGTCGTCACCGGTCGCGGTCTTTTCGTCGAAGTGCAGGGCACCGCCGAGGCCGCGCCCTTCGACCGCGCCGAACTCGACTCGCTGCTCGACCTCGCTGTCGGGGGAGCAGCCACCTTGACCGCCCTGCAACTCGCGGCTCTCGAGACCCCGCTGACTCCATGACTGTCGCGCTGGTTCTCGCCACGCGCAACGCGCATAAGGTCGAGGAGCTTCGTCGCATACTTGGTCCCGACCTCGACGGAATCGACCTGGTCTCCTACGAGGGGCCGGAGCCGGTCGAGAACGGCGCGACGTTCGAGGAGAATGCACTCATCAAGGCCCGCGCCGCCGCCGCGAACGGTCGGGCCGCGATTGCCGACGACTCCGGGATTGTTGTGGATGCGCTCGGCGGCGCCCCGGGCATCCACTCGGCTCGATACGCGGGAACCCGGGATGACGCGGATAACGTCGCCCTGGTGCTGGCCAATCTCGGCGCCGAGTCGAATCGCGCGGCGCACTTCGTGTGCGCGGCCGCGCTCGTGCTGCCCGATGGCACCGAGTTCGTGCGACGCGGGGAGTGGCACGGCAGCATTCTCGAGCACCCGAGCGGCCATGGAGGTTTCGGGTACGACCCGATCTTTCAGCCGGACGGCCTCGACTTGAGCGCGGCCGAGCTGACTGCCGACGAGAAGAACGCGATCAGTCACCGGGCGCTCGCGTTCAGAGCGCTCATGCCGATTGTTCGATCCGAGTTGCTTCGATAATGCGACTCATTTCTATCTAGGCGCGGCCCGCCGCCAAGACCATAGCCTTGAAGCGTGAGTCACGACCACGGCGCTGCAAATCGCACCCGGCTCCTCGTCGCGCTCGCAATCACGGCAACCATCTTCGTGGTCGAGTTGGTCGGGGCGGCGATTGCCGGCTCGCTCGCACTGTTGGCGGATGCCGGTCACTTGCTGTCCGACTTGGTCGGGCTCGGCATCGCCTTGGTTGCAACTGCGGTTGCGGCCCGGCCCGCCACGGACCGGCAGACTTTTGGCTTCCAGCGCGCCGAAGTGTTCGGCGCGCTCGCGAACGGCCTCATTCTCGCCGGGGTCGCGATCGCGATTGCCATCGAGTCCGTGCGTCGACTCCTAGAAGCGCAGCCCGCCGCAGTTGGCGGGTTGCCGGTGCTCCTCGTGGCAGCGGTAGGTCTCGTCGCGAGTGTCGTCTCGCTGCTCGTTCTGCGGGGAGGTGCACATGGTTCGATCAATGTTCGCGGCGCCTACCTTGAGGTACTCGGGGATCTCTTCGGCTCGGTCGCGGCACTCATCGCCGGCGCAGTCATCCTGACCACGGGCTTCGGGCGAGCGGATGCGATCGCCTCGCTGGTCATCGCCGCGTTCATCGCTCCGCGCGGCATCGTGCTACTGCGAGATGTTTTTCGCGTGCTGAGCGAGTCCGTGCCGCGCGGCACGAGCGTGACTGAGATTCGCGACCACATTCTCGCCACACAAGGAGTGGCCGGAGTGCACGATGTGCATGTCTGGTCCATCACGACGGGCGCTCCCGTATTCAGCGCGCACGTGGTCGTCGCAAACGAGGTGTTCGAATCCGCGCGCACGGCACGCCTATTGGATGCCCTGCAATCGTGTCTTGCGGACCACTTCGATGTGGCGCATTCGACCTTTCAGCTCGAGCCAGAGGAACACGCGGCGGGCGAGCATCCGCATCACGACTGAAATGAAGTAGTCGAGCGCAAGCTCCCGGCGCAGGATAGGATTTCGGCGTGCCGAAACTTGCCACTACTCGCCTGAGCGGTGGATTTCGTGCCACGTTCGCGCTCCTCGGACCCGCCTTCGTCGCATCCATCGCCTACGTCGACCCGGGCAACGTTGCCGCGAATCTGACCGCGGGTGCGCGCTACGGCTATCTGCTGCTCTGGGTGCTCATCGCCGCGAACCTGATCGCCATGCTCGTGCAGTACCAGTCCGCGAAACTTGGGCTCGTCACCGGCCGCAGCTTGCCCGAGATTTTGGGCGAGCGGCTTAGCACGGGCCCGCGGCGCATCTACTGGCTGCAGGCCGAGCTCGTCGCTGCTGCGACGGATATCGCCGAGGTTCTCGGCGGGGCGATCGCGCTGCACCTGCTGTTCGGGCTGCCGCTGCTGCTTGGTGGCGTGATCGTCGGCATTGCCTCGATGCTGCTGCTGTCGATCCAGTCTCGAACCGGTGGCCAGAGACAGTTTGAAGCGATCATCATCACGCTGCTCGCGGTGATCGTCGTGGGCTTCGCCTCGGGCCTGATCTTCGCCCAACTCGACGCCGGCCAGATTGTGGCAGGAATCGTGCCGCGATTCGAGGGCACCAACTCGGTGCTCCTCGCAACCAGCATGCTGGGTGCCACGGTCATGCCGCACGTGATCTACCTGCACTCCGCCCTCGCGCGCGACCGGCACGGCGTCTCGCAGGACGCCGGCCGCATCCGCACCCTGCTTCGCGCAACCCGCTGGGATGTGCTCGCGGCGCTCAGCATCGCCGGTGTCGTGAACATCGCCATGCTCCTGCTGGCCGCATCGAGCTTGCGCGGCGTCGAGGGCACGAGCACGATCCCGGGCGCGCACGCCGCTATCGTCTTGGTGCTCGGGCCGGCGGTCGGCGTTGTCTTCGCTGTCGGCTTGCTCGCCTCGGGACTCGCCTCCACCTCGGTCGGCACCTACGCGGGCGCGGCGATCATGGGCGGACTGCTCAAGGTGCGCGTGCCCCTGTTGCTCCGACGGGCGATCACGCTCATCCCGGCGCTGATCGTGCTCGGCACCGGGTTCGACCCGACTCAAGCGCTCGTGCTGAGCCAAGTCGTGCTGAGCTTCGGCATCCCGTTCGCGCTCATTCCGCTCGTTCGACTCGCGAGCTCCCGCAAGGAGATGGGCGAGTTCGTGAACCCGACCTGGATGCGCTGGGCCAGCTGGATTAGCACCACCATGATCGTGATCATCAACGTGTTGCTCATCGTGCTGGTGGTGGGCGGCATCGCGTGAACACTCAGGCGAGCAACACCGCGATCGAAGATTATGTCAAGGCCATCTACACGCACACCGAGTGGCAGCCGGAGAAGATCTCGACCACGGCCCTCGCGGCCCGCTTGTCACTCGCGCCCTCCTCGGTCACCGAGATGGTCAAGAAGCTCGTCGGGCTCGGACTTGTTAGTCATCAGCCCTATGGCTCGGTCGAGCTGACGGCGGAAGGCGCCGCCCTGGCGCTGCGGGTCATCCGCCGGCACCGGCTGATCGAGACCTGGCTCGTGCACGAGTTTGGCTACGCCTGGGACGAAGTGCACGATGAAGCGGAGCGGCTCGAGCATGTGATCAGCGACCGATTGCTCGACGCAATCGACGCGCGGCTCGGTCACCCGGTGCGGGATCCCCACGGCGACGCGATACCCGCGAGCGACGGCACCGTGACGCGCCCGAGTGCCGTGCTGCTGGCCGAAGCGGAGGCGGGGGCATCCGGTCGCATCGTTCGGATCAGCGATCGTGACCCAGCGCTGCTGCGCGACCTGCAGGGCGCCGGCGCCACCCTCGATGCGAATCTCACCATCGCGCAGCGCACCGACGCGAGGGCGCTCGTCGACCTGCCGGGAGGGCGGCGCGAGTTCAGCATCCACGAGCTCAATCTGATCTGGATAGCCGTCGACTGAGATGCTCGGGCTGCGCCCTAGGGTTGAAGAGTGTCTGAGCCAATCGATGAAGTGCCGGTAGACCTCCCCATCGAAAAGCGCCTCGCGGCCGCCGTCGAGCGCTACGGCGAGGCAACCGTCGTGCTGCGGGCAGTCTCGCTGCTCGCGGGCAACAACGAGGGCGAAGAGTTTCTGCTCTATGTCGGTGGCGAGCATGCGCGGGGCATCCTCGGCGGGGCTCCTCCGCTCTACTGGCCAGAACTCTGGGGCACTCGGGCTCTGCTGTACGTGTGGGATGACTCCGCGCGTCCCGCGGTCGCCGCCGCCCTCGGCAACCAGGCCTGGCGCGTGCGGGAGATGGGAGCACGAGTGGCTGCGGCCCGCGGGCTACCGCTTGTACGCGAGGTCGGGATGCTCGTGGCCGACGAGGTTGCGCGCGTGCGGGCATCCGCGGCCCTGGCTTTGGGGGCACTGGGGTCGCTCGACGAGATCGAGGTCATCCGCCCGCTGTTGAAGGATGCCGAGATAGACGTTCGTCGCGCCGCCCAGCAGGGCATCGACGCGATCCGAAAGCGACTCGCGACCTAGCTGTTTCGCGCCTCATCGTCGAGCTTGAGCACCAGAGCGGCTGCCTCGGCGTCGCTGACCGCGTCGCGATTGCGCTTGCGGCGGGCTTTGACGCTCGACTGGATGTAGTGGTAGATGGTCGGGATAAGCGTGACGAGCACCGCGGCGAGCAGAATGAGGTCGATGTACTTGGTCACGAAATCTTTCACCGGGGGTACATAGCCGAGAAGGTACCCGGCGTAGGTGAAACCCGTGCCCCAGAGAAACGCGCCTGCGGCGTTGTAGAGCGAGTACTTCTTGTAGTTCATGTGGCCGACGCCTGCGGCGACAGGCGCGAACGTGCGCACGACGGGAACGAAACGAGCCACAATGAGCGCGAGGGCACCGAAGCGCTCGAAGAAGTGGTTCGTTCGTTTGACATTCTCGATGCTGAAGAGCCCGGTCTCTTTGCGCTCGAAGATGCGTGGCCCGGCCTTGTGCCCGATGAGGTAGCCGGCTTCGCCACCGAGGAATGCCGCGAAGGCGATGGCGAGGCACACCCACCAGATGTCGACCGTGATGACCCCGGAGAACGTCAGCACGCCGGAAATGATCAGCAAGGTGTCGCCGGGCAGCAGGAATCCGACCAGGAGGCCCGTTTCGGCGAACACGATAATGCAGATGCCGAGCAGCGCGAACGCGCCGAACCCGTCAATCAGTTGCGTGGGGTCGAGCCAGGGAATGAGTGAGGCAGCAACCACTGCGCGTGCTCCAAGTCTTCGGGGGCCGTTTCGATCACGGCGCGTCTATGACAGGGTACCGCCCGGATCCCTTTACCTCGTCCGGGCCGCTGACTAGGCTCGCGATGGGGAGTCGATTCACAGGAGAAGGTGGGCTTGAGATGGGTTTTCTCGATAAGTTTCCGGGTGCGGGCACGAGCGCGCCAGGCGGCGACGACTGGGCCAAGCAGGCTGCGGATGCACAGGCCGCGGCGGACGAAATTCTGAAGAACTCCGGCTACGCAGGCGGTACGGCCGATCCGGCGGCAATGGATGTCGGCCAGCTCTCAGCTGATCGGGCAGCGATAGAGGCCCAGGCGCACGAGCAGAACCGCATTCTGGGCGTCGGCTCGCCCGCGACGCTCACTCTGATGAGCAAGGTCGATACCGGGGAGACGGCGGGTGGCAATCCCATCTACGTGCTCGAACTCAAAGTGGAGCCAGAAGGCGGCACGGCATACACCGTCAAGAAGAAAGAAATCATCCCCTCGACGACGCTTGCGTCCTATTCCGACGGCATGACGTCGGTCGGTCGGATCGACCCGGCGGACAAGAATCTCGTAGCCTTCGGCGATAAGCCCTTCATGTAGACGTGGGCGTTCTCGACGACATGGGGCGTCTCTGGGACGCCTCGAAGAACAATCCCAGACCCGGTTTCGCTGACGGCATCAAGAAGGCCGCGGATGCTGCGGAGAAGGCCAACGAATTCAGGGCGGCGAGCGCGGCGGCACAGGCCGGTGCTCCGAGCGCCAACCCGTTCGTCAACGCCGCGGCGATGAACTCAGCGATTCGCGGTTCAGGGGTCGTCACCGCGCTCACCGACACCGGTCAGAAATTCGAGACCACCACGATCTATGACGTGAGCCTCGATGTCACGATCGATGGCGAGGCTCCCTACTCGGTGGTTCATCGCCAGATGATCGCGGCGGCCGCCCTCGGCAATTGGCAACCCGGCAAAGTCATCACGCTGCGGGTGGACCCGGTCGACAAGACCAAGGTCATGCTCGGCTGACGCTGAGGCTAAGTGCGGAAGGCGGGACTTGAACCCGCACGCTCGAAAGCACAGGAACCTAAATCCTGCGTGTCTGCCAATTTCACCACTCCCGCTGGCCTGACGATTCTACCGGGAGCACTGTGCTGCGCATCCGGCGGGTGCCCTCGCCAACCTCGATACATTGCACTACAATGTATAGCGCTGGAAGGTATGGAGGCGGCATGAACATCGACAAAGACCTCGTGGCCGCGATGGCGACCCCGCTCGTGCTCGCGATACTCGCCGAAGACGAGAGCTATGGATACGCGATCCACAAGCGCGTGCGCGAACTCTCGGGCGGCGAACTCGAGTGGACCGATGGGATGCTCTATCCGCTCCTTCATCGCTTAGCCCGCCTGGGCTACGTGCGCGGCGATTGGGGCACCTCGCCGGAAGGCCGCCGCCGCCGCTATTACGAGATCACGGATGCCGGTCGTGCTG
>SCSV01000142.1 GCA_004297555.1 Salinibacterium sp. | reverse complement strand
GTTCCGTCGAGGAGCACCGCGAGGTCCTTGTCGAGCAGCACGATCGCGGCGGACTCCTTGGCAATCGCGACGGCCGAATCAACCGAGATGCCAACATCGGCGGCGTGCAGCGAGGGCGCGTCATTGATGCCATCGCCGAGGTAGCCAACCACGTTCCCTGCCGCTCGCAGGGCGCGCACAATGCGCTCCTTCTGCAGCGGATTGAGGGCGGCGAAGACCTGCACCTCGCGGACGGTTGACGCGAGCGCGCGATCATCCAGAGCATCGATGTCTTTGCCGCTGAGCACGGTGGTCACATCGAGTCCGACCTCGCCGGCGATGTGCGCGGCGACAAGGGCGTTGTCGCCGGTGAGCATGCGCACCGAGACCCGATTTGAGGCGAAGTCCGCCAGCGTCGCTGCCGCATCCGGTTTCACCGGATCGGCGAAGCTCAGGAGCCCGACAAAGGTCATGTCGCGTTCATCGTCGATCGTCACAGTTCGATTCGGGATGCTCGCGATGGCGAGCCCAAGCACACGGAAGCCGTTCGCACTCAACTCGGCGAACCGCTGCTCGATCGCTGCCTGCACGTTCGATAGGTCAACGACTGTTCCATCGGGTTGCTGCGCGCGACTGCAGACATCGAGCACTGCCTCAAGAGCACCCTTGGTGACCAGGAGGGGCCCTGACCCGGGTGCGCTCGAGATCGTCAGCACGCTGAGTCTGCGTCGATCAAAGTCATAGGCGAGTTCGTCGAGCTTGGTCACGCTGGAATCGAGGGTGCTCGCGGACACGATCGCGGCGTCGATGGGGTTCTCCAGGCCCACCTGCAGCGCCGCATTGAGGCAGGCGAGGCGTTGCACCTCTGCACTGGGCGAGCCGTCGATCTCCGTCGCGGCATCGAGGACGACCGTTCCGACCGTCATTGTTCCGGTCTTGTCAGAGCACAGCACGTTCATCGAGCCGAAGTCCTCGATGGCGTCGAGGCGTCTCACGATCACCCGGCGCTTGGCGATGATTCGCGCCCCTTGGGCGAGGCTGATGCTCACGATGGCCGGCAACAACTGCGGCGTAAGGCCGACCGCGAGCGCGAGGGAGAACAGGGCAGAGTCGATAATCGGCCGGTGCAGTGCGAGGTTGGCCGCGAAGATGACGACGACGAGCACGACCATAGCCCGTGTCAGTAGAAGTCCGAACTTGGTCATCCCGATCTCGAAGCCGGTCTGAGGGGATGGCGCGGTCAAGTCCGAGGAGACGGCTCCGATCTCGGTGTCGCGGCCTGTGCGCACCACGAGCACAGTGCCGCTTCCCGCGGAGCAATGTGTGCCGAGGAACGCCGCGTTCGATCGCTCCGTCAACGCACTGTCGGCCGCCGCGGTGCCAACGGTTTTCTCAACGGGGAACGTCTCGCCGGTGAGGGCCGCTTCATCGACCAGCAGGCCGTGCGAGGCGAGCAGAACGCAATCGCCGGGCACCAGGTCGCCCGCGTCGAGTTTCACCACATCCCCTGGCACGATCTGGCTGAACGGGATCTGCCGGGCGACTCCATCTCGCAACACCGTTGCTTTGACTTGCACGGTCTCAAGCAGGCGCCTCATTGCACGACTGGCGCCGCGTTCTTGCACGAAGCTCAGCAGGCCCGAGGCAAGGATGATCGTGAGGATGATGATCGTGTCGGTGAGGTCGCCGAGTACCCCGGCAAGTACGGTCGCCGCGACGAGGATGAGCACGATCGGACTGAGGAACTGCCGCCCGAGTAATCGCCAAGTGGAAAGATCGCGATGCGATTCGAGCGCGTTCGCTCCCACGCGGGCGAGCACGTGCGCCGCCTGATCGGAGGAGAGGCCCAGCTCGCTCGATTCGAGGTCGGCGAGCACATCGGCAGCGGGCACCGACCAGTAGGCACCATCGGCAATCGCGGTCATGCAGAAAGTATGGGGTCTCGGCATCGCTCGTGACAGGCCGCCATGCGCGCAGACTCTGCCTTCGCCGAAGCGGATCGGATGCGGCTCCGCAAGCTGCTAAACTCCCAAGGTTGCCGTCTAACGGCCGCGGATAAAGAGAGCTCAGGCATCCCGCCTTAGGGCGCCGCGCAACGAGGAGAAAGGGGATCACTTCTATGGCTTTAGAAGCCAGTGCCAAGAAGGCGATCATCGACGAGTACGCTACCCACCCAGGTGACACGGGATCCCCCGAGGTCCAGGTCGCGATGCTCACGCACCGCATTAAGGATCTGACCGAGCACCTCAAGGAGCACAAGCACGACCACCACTCACGTCGTGGCCTGCTGTTGCTCGTTGGACAGCGTCGCCGACTGCTGGGCTACCTGCAGGACATCGACATCGAGCGCTACCGCTCGTTGATCGAGAAGCTGGGTCTGCGCCGCTAGTCGAAGTAGAATTCTTCTTGACGACGGGCCGTCATCTCTTGAGTGAGGTGGCGGCCCGTTCTTGATTCTCCGGAGGTAGTCATGGCAAGGCAGGTGCAATTCGACCGATTCGGCGACGCGAGCGTGCTCACCGTTCGCGAGGTCGCCGAGCCGCAGGCGGCGGCCGGGCAGGTGCGAGTTCGCGTGCGGGCCGCCGGCCTGAACCCTTTCGAGCACAAGGTCTTCTCGGGGGCAGCGGCGAGCGCGTCCCTGCCATTGCCGAGCGGCAATGGCAACGACTTCGCCGGCACCGTCGACCAGGTTGGCCAGGGCGTGACCAACTTCGTCGTGGGCGACGAGGTGTTCGGGGGAGCGCGCTGGGCGCAAGCCGACTTCCTCGTCGTCGACCCGGCGTCTCTGCACAAGCGGCCCGAGGCGCTGCCCGTGGAGCAAGCGGGCGCCCTCGACATTGCCGGCCGCACCGCCTGGGCCGGCGTGGCCGCGGTTGCCCCGAAACCGGGCGACACCGTGCTGGTCGGGGGAGCGGCCGGAGGCGTCGGCATCCTCACGGCACAGCTCGCGGCGCACGCCGGAGCCCGAGTGCTCGGCACCGCGAGCGAAGCGAACCACGCGTTTCTGCGCTCGCTCGGCATCGCCCCTGTTCTTTACGGTGAAGGCCTCGTCGACCGAGTGCGCGAGCTCGCTCCCGAGGGCATCACTGCTGCTCTCGACGCTCATGGCTGCGAAGTGGTGGATGCCGCACTCGCGCTCGGCGTCAGCCCCACCCGTATCAACGCCATCGCCAACCGCGCTGCGGTGGCCGAGCTGGGCATACTCGGCCTCGGGGCATCCGGGGCTTCATTCGATGACCTGGATGCCCTGGCCAAGCTCATCGCGAACGGCGAAGTTGTCCTCCCCATCGATTCCAGCTACCCGCTCGACGACGTGCGCTCCGCCTACGAGCGGCTCATGGGCGGGCACGTGCGCGGCAAGGTCGTGCTCCTCACGGAGTAATCGCGGTGGGAGCAACGCGTGCCGAGACCACGTAGGGTTTTTGCAGGCTGAAAGGAACGGTATGTCCAAGTTGATCTCGCGGCTCGCTGTCGCTGCAATTGTCGCAGCAGCGCTGACTCTCACCGGGTGCGCCCCCGCCAGCCCAGTTTCCGGCCTCGGGGATGCTCCCGGCCTGGCTGGCACCGCCATCGGATTTGTCCTTCCGGGGGCCAAGAACGACGCGGGCTACAGCCAAGCCGTCTTCGAGGCATCCCAAGAACTCGGCAAGGACTACCCGGAGCTTGACGTGCTTGTCGAGGAGAATGTTCAGGATGGCCTGCCCGCCGTTTCGGCAATGGAGCACCTCATCGAACAGGGCGCCCGAATCATCTTTGCCACCGGTCCCGGCCAGCTGGGCGCCGCGCAGCAGATTGCCAGCGAGCATCCCGAAGTCGTGGTCGTGCAGCAGGGCGACTCGATCACAGGGCAGTTGTTGCCCAACATCGGTACCTATGGGGGCTTCGTCTATCAGCCGATGTACCTCGCAGGTATAGTCGCGGGTGCGACTTCCAAGACCGGCAAACTCGGTTTCGTCTACGAGTTTCCGACCAGCCAGACCATTGTGGAGATCAATGCCTTCGAGCGCGGGGCTCAGTTGGCTCACCCGAACGTCCAGACCATCGCAGTGAGCACGGCAAGCCGGTGCGACAAGACCGCTCAGGGCAAAGCCGCGGCGCGGGCCCTCGCGGAGGGCGTGGATGTGCTGGCTCAGCATCAGGACTGCCCGCGCGCAGTGATTGAGGCCGCCGAAGCCGCGGGAGTCGACTCGGTCGGCTATGGTTCCGATGCGTCCGAGATCGCTCCTGAGGGCTGGCTGACGGGCGTCGAGTTCAATTGGGCGCCGCTCTACAAGCGCATCGCGCGCAACATCCTCGATGGTGAATTCACTGGTGGCGAGTTCAACGCCAACTACCGTTTCGACTTCAGGTCGGACACGAACCCGGTCGCGCTCGGCGGCTATGGCGATTCGGTCAAGGGCGGCACCCAGTCCCTGGTAGCGACGGCCGAAATCAATCTCGGCACGGCCGAGGGCTCACCGTTCGCCGGCCCGCTCTTTGCCCAGGATGGCACCCAGGTGCTGGCCGACGGAGAAGTGCTGAGCGATCGGCAGATCAACGCGATGAACTACTTCGTAAAGGGCGTGGTCGGCCACCTCGCGAAGTAGCGCGCCGCGCCAGTTGTCGAGAACGAACGTCACTTCCATCGTGACCTGCCAGGCCACGATGTTGCGCGACGGTAGCCATGCGTTCCTCCTTGAATGGTGGCGGTGTGTCCATGCTAGGTCGGGTCGATGCCACCCTGGTAGGCTCTATTCGGTTGCTCACGGGCATCCGTAAGACAACCGGAGCAGGTCGGCACGAAGCTGGTCACCGGTGGTGAGTTTCCGAAACGCACGTTCGCATCGGAGGTTTTCTACTGTTGGCCAGAGCTGTGTTCATTAGTAACACGCCGCCAAAGCGCTCGCGCTCCTAGAGCCAGCGCCTCTTTCTGCCCGCTCCTGCTCCTTGACGAGTCGCGCCCTTG
>SCSV01000141.1 GCA_004297555.1 Salinibacterium sp. | reverse complement strand
CCTTCGCGTCGAGAGGACGGACGGCGCGGTCGTGCACGTGGCCGTGAACACGAATGACGGCCCCGAGCCGGTCATCGCGCACAAACGCATCGGGCGCGGCATCGTCATCTACTACGGCATCGAGGACCGGCACGGCATCGACATCGACCCGCTCGCGTACCCGATCATCTGGCGACGCATCCTCTTCTATAGCGTGCCCGACATCCGGCTGCTCAACGTGCCGACGGGCAGCGTCATCACGAGCAGCGCGGGCAGCGTGAGCACGCCCCTGGGCAAGCAGCAATCCCCGACGCTCGCAAGCCGCGCTGGTCTCTACCAGGCGGGGCCATCGACGATCGCCGCGAACCTCTACCCGCTCAAGACCGCCGGTGCGGCGCAGGCGACGGGCATCCAGTACGAGAGCGCGGTGCACAAGAGCGCGAACATCAGCATCACGGAGCCCGGCAGCCCCAGCGAGCAGGGCGAGGAGGCGAAGGTCCCCCTCGACCTCACGTACTACACGCTGATCGCCGGCATGCTCCTGCTCCTCCTCGAGCTCGTGTACGTGAAGTTCCGAGGTGACCTCTGATGCAGGTCACCGATTATCTCTTCGCGCAGGCGGCCGCGGCCGCAAGCCACTTCAAGTACCCAGTGTTCCTCTGGGGCATTCCGATCCTCTTCGTCGTGCTTCTGTTTCTCATCACGAGAAACCTCGTCCGGTACAGTCTTGATGAGGCGAGCGCGAAAAAGCTGCGCAAGATGCGCACGCTCGTGTTCCTCCTGCGCTTCGCGAGCATGAGCGTCCTGTGCCTCGCGCTCGCGACGCCGTTCACCGAGCTCGCGAAGGAGTCCGCCGGGGACCCGCACGCGGTCGTGCTCGTCGACAAGAGCGGCAGCATGGGCGCGTACGACACGTCGTTCGTGAACGGCCTCGTCAAGGAGCTCGGCGCACGCCTGCCGACGCAGGTGAAGGAGTTCGGCACGGACACCACCAGCCCCGTGGGCGACGCGCTGCTCACGCAGAAGGACCACGTCCTGCTCATCAGCGACGGGTACGCGACGACCGGCGTGGACATCGACGACGTCGCACAGGTCGCTCGCGAGAACAAGCAGAGCATCAGCACCATCACCCTCACGCCGAAGCAGCACGACGCGGCAGTCATGATCAACGCGCCGGCATCCGTGCCGGTCGGGTTCCCGCCGCACATCGTGGTGGACGTGACGTCGACGGACAATAAGCCGGTGCCGCTCCTCGTCGTGATCGACGGCAAGCAGGCGTTCGCGGACGCCGTTCTAGGCACGGTCGACCTCTCGCCCGACCTCAGCCCGGGCTACCACAAGGTCGAGGCGCACATCGCAAGTCAGGATGCGATCTCGCAGAACAACGACCACTACCGCGTGGTGCAGGTGCTCGACAAGCCGAAGATCCTCGTCGTCGCCCACAAGCAGGGGACGCTCGAGGCGATCCTGCCCACGCTCTTCGAGACGACCACGACCGACCACCTGCCGGACAAGGGGCAACTTAGCCAGTACTACGCAATCGTCCTCGACGACGTGCCGGCGAGCCAGGCCGGGGACTTCGCAAGCTACGACTCCTTCCTGCGCGACGAGGCGGGCGGCAAGTACGGCGGCGGCCTCGTCGTAATCGGGGGCTTCAACAGCTTCGATCGCGGCGGTTACGGCGGCACGCAGTTCGAGACGCTCCTGCCTGTGAAGATCGGCAAGCCGAAGCGCTCGATCGGGGACAACAACATCGTGTTCGTCATCCAGGTGAGCGGCAGCACGAGCGCGACGAAGATCGTCGTCGAGAACGGGCAACAGAAGACGGTCACGGAAGCCGAGCCGACGATCGACGTGATCAAGGCGCAGGCGGTGAACGCGATCAACAGCCTCAACCTCAAGAACAACGTCGGCGTCGTCGCGTTCGGCATCAGCACCGCGGGACAGTCGTTTAGCAGCGCGGAGGAGACGCTCCAGCACAGCGTCGTGAAGATCGCGGACATCGCGCCGCTCTACAACAACAAGCAGGACCTCGTGGACAAGATCCCCCGCATCACGGGCGGCGGCACGACCGCTCCCGACGTCGCGCTCAAGACCGCGGTGGACATGCTCAAGGACAAGAGCGGCGACAAGACGATCA
>SCSV01000140.1 GCA_004297555.1 Salinibacterium sp. | reverse complement strand
GCCCGATCCGAACGCCAAACTGTAGGCGGTGGGCTCCGACTCAGGTCCGTGGTTTCCCGTCAGCTCCAACAGGATCTCCGCTCCCGCCGGCAGCACCTCGCCGTGGAACTCCAGCTCTTCGGCAACGATGCGGCGAGCGGTCGGCCCGGGCGACTCAGTTACCAGAATGTGCCGCACCGCGGCGGTCGCGCCCGCCCGGGTGGCTGCGTCGGCCCAGCTCACCGGCACCGTGCCATCCAGCAGCCGGAAGAGTGTGCTGCCAACAAGCTGCGAGGTGGTCTCTTGCGCGGCGATCAGGAGGAAGTAGCCGAGCGAGCAAATCTGTGCGGAGTCGAGGCCGTGCTCCGCGAGGGACTTGAACAGGTCGCGGCCGGGCGCATCCACCATCTCAGCGACGAGCGAACGCAGCCAGGTGTAGAACGCGGCCGAGCTGTGCGCGAGTTCAAGTTGGCGCTCGTCATCGGGCCAGCCCCAGAACAGCTCGAGTGAGTCGCGGCTCCAGATCTTGAGTTGCGGCAGGTCGCGCACGGGCAGCCCGAGCATCTCCAGCATGAGCACGACGGGTGGCATCGCGGCAACGCTTGTGACGAGATCGCTTGTTCCGTCCGCCAAGAGTTCGCCGGCGACCCGCTCCATGGCCTCCTGCGCCAGCTCGGCGATGCGCGGTTCGAGACCCATCACGATTGCGGGCGTGAAGAAGCCGCCAGCAACGCGACGGATGCCCGCGTGCGAGTCACTGTCGTTGTTGGCGAGCACCGGCGGCAGCGCGAATTTCACGCCCTGCAGCACGCGCAGGCTCTGCGGACTGAGCGTGCGCACGGCCACGAGCGCGTTCGCCGAACGGAACGCCTCGGGTCGGTTGAAGACCTCGCGGACTTGGTCCGGGCGTCTGACCACGTGGTACGGGCTGGCTGTCATAAGGTCAGCCCATCCAACCATCCGCGCGCGGCGGCGCGAAATTTGGCCGAGGGGAGCGCCGCGGCGTTCTCGGGAAGGCTCCCGAGCAGCGGCACCGGGCCCGCCGCGAAAACCTCGCGGTTGCTGAGTTCGACAGCGCCGGGCGACTTGGGCCAGGTGCCGAGCACGAGGCCGATGATGCGCAATTTCCGCGAGCGGAGTGCCTCCAGCGTGAGGGCGACGTGGTTCAGCGTGCCGAGGGCGGGCCGGGCCACGACAACGAAGCCGGCCTGATGGCCGAGCAGCAGGGCCAGGTTCGCGAGCGTGCGACCCTCGTCGTCGAGGTCGACAAGCAGTCCGCCCGAGCCTTCGACAAGCACGTGATCGACTGTCTCAGCGAGGGCGCGAATTCGCATGGCGTGCACGCTCACCGGCGGCAGGCTCACGTCGTCGATCTCGGCCGCCGCGACGGGTGCCATCGGCAACCCCAACACAATGCCGTTCTCGGCGTGACTGAGCGGTACGAGCCGGTTGACCTCGTCGACGTCGGAATCGCCGAATGACGCCCCCGACTGGCAGGGCTTGTACATCGCGACAGTTCGGCCGGCCGCGATGAGGGTCGCGGCGAGAGCGGCCGTGGTGATGGTCTTGCCAATGCCGGTGTCGGTTCCGGTGACGATGATGATCGCGGGGAGGGTCATTTCTGCTCCTTGATTGCGCGTTCGATCACGGTACACGCCGTGTCGAGTTCGCTGCTGCTGAGGTCGGCCCGGGCGGTGAGCCGCAAGCGGGAGATGTTGTCGGGAACCGAGGGCGGCCGGAAGCAACCGACCGCGACACCGGCTGCGCGGGCCACGAGACTAGCCGCCAACGCGGTGCGCGCGTCGGGCATCCGGATCGATTGCACCGCACCGGCACCGCGATCGAATTGGCCGGGCTCAAGGGTCGGCACGAGGGTGTTCGCGATCGCCTCTGCGTTGGCGTGAAGGGAGGCGACGCGCTCGGGCTCTTCGATGACGATGCCGATCGCGGTCAGCGCGGCGGCCGCCGCCGAGGGCGCAAGCCCGGTGTCAAAGATGAACGTGCGCGCCCGGTTGATCAGGTGCTCGCGCAGAGCGGCCGAACCGAGCACCGCGCCCCCCTGGCTGCCGAGGGCTTTCGAGAGCGTCGCGGTGACAATGACATTCGGATGCCCGGCCAACGCGGTTCCGAACACCGAGCCACGACCGGCTCCCGTCACCCCAAGGCTGTGCGCCTCATCCACGAGGAGCATTGCGTCGTGGCGTACCGCAAGGTCGAGCAGCTCGTCGAGCGGGGCTTCGTCGCCGAGCACGCTGAAGATCGACTCGGTCGCGATGAGGGCTCGCGGCTCGGTGCGATCGGCAAGCAAGCGCTCGGCATCCGCCACATCCCCGTGCTCGTAGGTCTCCGTGCGGGAGCGGCTGAGCCGGAACCCGTCGATGAGGGATGCATGGCAGTGGGCGTCCGCGACGATGAGGGTACCGGGCCCGCCGAGTGCCGTGAGCACGCCGATGTTCGCGAGGTAGCCCGAAGAGAAGGCGAGGCCGGTCTCCATGCCGGTGAGGTCGGCAAGCGCGTTCTCGAGGTCGACGTGCAGCTGCGTCGTGCCGGCGACGAGGCGGGATGAGGTCGCGCTGGTGCCCCAACGGGCAATCGCTTCGGCAGCCGCTTCGGCAAGCCGCGGGTCGCGCGACAGCCCGAGGTAGTCGTTACTCGCGAGGTCGATCACCTCGGCGTCGTGCAACCGCGTCATGAGGGTGCGCTCAACGTTCCTGGCCGTACGAACGCCCGCCTGTTCGGCGAGCCAGCGGGACATCGAGCGGCTCATCAGAGTGCGATCTCGGAGGC
>SCSV01000139.1 GCA_004297555.1 Salinibacterium sp. | reverse complement strand
GATCGGATGGTCACGTGGGCCGCGTTGCGCTCGCCGCGCCGGAACGGGGTGAGCATGGTCGTGAATGCCCGTCTTTCACCTGGCGGCAAGTCGATTCGCGCGCGGCGAGGCGTTGCGCCCGCGGAGGGCGGCCAACCATCGCGAACGAGGCCGCGGATCGTGCGCCGCCCGGTGTTTGTGACCAGCAAGGTTGACGCGACTGTTTCACCCAGCCGCACCCGCCGCGGCAGCTCGCGCCGCAGCACAACCTGACGCGGCGAGCCCGCGAAAGCCAGGTCGATGATGGTGATCACAGCGACCGCAGCGAGCCAGAGCCAGAAGACAATCGCTTGCCCGGTGGCCACGAGCGGCACTACGCCGAGGCCGACGAGGAGTACGAACCAACCAGAGACAGCCATTCAGGCGCCCGGCATCATTAGATCGGTACCTGCACTTGCTGCAGGATCGATCGCAGAATCGAATCGGCGGACACCCCTTCGAGTTCGGCCTCAGGTCGCAACTGGATGCGGTGGCGCAGCACGGGCAGAGCCATCGCTTGCACATGGTCGGGCGTGATGGCATCGAAACCGTTCAACCAGGCCCAGGCCTTGGTTGCTGCCAAGAGCGCGGTGGTGCCGCGGGGGCTGACGCCGAGCTTCACCGACGGGCTCTGCCGCGTGGCGCGAGCCAGATCCACGGCGTAGCCGAGCACGTCGGCGCTCGCGCCGACCTTCGCAACAGCGGCCTGCGCGGCAGCGAGCTGAGCGGCATCGAGCACGGGGCTGACCCCAGCAGCGGCGAGATCGCGGGGATTGAAGCCCGATGCGTGGCGAGTGAGCACCTCGACTTCGCTCTCGCGCTCCGGAACATCGAGCACGAGCTTGAGCAGAAAGCGGTCGAGTTGCGCTTCGGGCAGGGTGTAGGTGCCTTCGTACTCGATCGGGTTCATTGTTGCGGCCACCATGAACGGCACCGGCAGAGGGCGGGTCACACCATCGACCGAGACCTGGCGCTCTTCCATCGCCTCCAGCAGCGCGGACTGCGTTTTCGGTGGCGTGCGGTTAATCTCGTCGGCGAGCAGGATGTTCGTGAACACCGGGCCCTCGCGAAACTCGAACTCGCCGGCCTTGGTGTCATAGACGAGCGATCCGCTCACATCGCCGGGCATCAGGTCGGGGGTGAATTGCACCCTCTTGGTTTCGAGCTTGAGCGCGTGGCTGAGGGTTCGCACGAGCAGCGTCTTCGCGACCCCCGGCACTCCCTCGAGCAGCACATGCCCTCCCACCAGCAGGGCGATGGTGAGCCCGGTCACGGCAGCGTCTTGACCGACGACCGCCTTGCCTACCTCGGTGCGAAGGTTCGCGAAGGATTCGCGCAATTGAGCGTCAGTCATGGGCCAATTCTTTCCTATTATTCGGGTGGGTTCGGTCAGGCGCGAATCTCGTCGGCCGCGCTGCGCTCAAGCGACAACAGAGCGTCGGAGAGTGTCAGCAGTTCGCGGTCCGTGCGGGGCTCAGCGTCGACCAGGATGCGCCGCACTTCGGCCGGCTGAAGGTCCACAATCTCGGCCACTGTCGCGATCACCGCGTCAACCGTGGCGAGACGTGGCAAGCCGCACAATGAGGCGAGTCGTTGAATGGTGCCGATTCTCAGCGAATCGAGCGCTCGCAAGCGCGCTGACGAGCGCTCGTAGAGGCGGGCCCGCCCGAGCATCGTCTCGCTCGCCCGAACTACCACGGGAAGGTTCTCGATCACCAGTGGCCCGAACCGCCGGCCGCGCCACACCGCCGCCGCTATGAAGGTGAGCAGGAGTAGGGCCATGACCGGCGTGACCCATGCCGGTGTGAGCTGGGCAAGGGTGGGGCCGCCGCCCGCTGCGACATCGTCCAAACTCGGCAGGTACCAGACGAGGTTCTGCTTTTCACCGAGCAGGTTGAGGGCGAGTGCCGCGTTACCGGCCTCGGTGGCATGTTCGTTGGTGAGGGCATCCGTCGCCCCCAGAATCGTTGTGCGGTTGCCGTCTGCAGTGAGCTGGATGAGTGAATACACCCCGTCGCCGCTGCCCAGGCACCGCGTTGCATTCTTGGCCGTGACCACGCGGTAGCCGGTGACCGTGCCACTGACCGTGCCCGCTTTCATGATGGCGGTGATGCCGCAATCCGCTTTGACGATCTTGGTCACCGGGCCGGCCTGGGCGACGCCGGGTGCGATCGCGCGAAGTTGATCGAAGGCGGGGTCGGCGATCACGACGTGGTTGGCGAGCCCCGCGGCGCGCTGAAGCTGCTTTCGACTGAGCAGGCTGTCGGGGTCGTAGATGAAGAGCGTTGTGGCGGCAGCGTCGTCGATGGCGGCGTCCGTCTGCCTCAAGCTCGACGTCTCGGTGACGTTCACGCCATGGTGGCGCAGCACTTCGGCGACGGCCATCGCTCCGGGCGGTGCCGGGTTGGACGCGGAAAGGTCGACGCCCTCCACCTGTCCGCCGGCGATGGCCAGTGCGATGAAGGCGAAGAGCAGCGTGAAGAGAGCGACGCCCACCCAGAACAGTGAGCGCAGCGCGGTGCGCCGAACCGTGGGCGTGATGACGCTCTGTTCGCTCATGCGTCGACCAGGTCGCGAGCCGGCTTGAGCGAGCGCAACTCGCGCTCGAGGTTCGCCACCTCTTGGTATTGCTCGATTGTTCCTGCCCGGCCGAGGTAGCGCACCAGGTCGAACGCCTCCCCGGCGCGTGCGAGTTGCTCGGTGTGATCGGTGAACACTGCGCCCGCACGGGTCGAGAAGTCCCTCGCCGTCGTGCCGGGATTGGTTGACACGATGGTGCGTTCGGCAAGGCCGCGTGCGACAGCCCGGAACATTTCGACAATCGCAGTGGTGTAGTCGCCGCGGCGGGCCGAATTTTCGGCATTTCGTCGAATGCGGGTGGAATCGCGATCGTCGTCGTCTCCGAACAGGGATCCAGTGACCTTACTGCGCCGATTCAAGCGCGGGAGACCGAAAATCAGGAAGGCGATGACTATCACGGCGATGGCGATGATCACCAGCACCGACGGGAGTGTAAAGAACGAGGGTGGGGCGTGCCCGGCACGAGGCTGAAGCGAATTGAGCCAATCTGAAATCGCCTTGGCGAGTTGATCGAAGAGCGTTGGCTTCGCAGCTTGGTACTGGGGCTTGGCAAGTTCTGTCGCAAGCCAATCGCTCGCGACGGGGGCATCGGGGTCTACCGGCACATCCAGGATGAGACCCGGGATCACGGCGGCGGTCACGCCCAAGGCGACCCCGGGGCGGCCACGGGCGGCACAGTGGTTGCCCCTGGACGACTGAGGTACGGGTCGGCGAGCGTTGAATCGCCGGCTTGGCGCGCTTCTACGAAGTGGGCGAGCTCCATGTCGAGCCCCTCCTTGCGCATGCGGATGTCGAGGTAGATCAAGCCGATTGTTGCCGACTCGACAACCGTTGCGATTGCTCCAGTGATCACCGTGACCACAAGCGAGAGCCCGTAGAAGATGAAATACGCGGTACCGGGATTCGTTTCGCCATTTGGTTCGAGCACGCCCGAGGTGAGCATGACGGCCAACTGGATCGGGAACGAAATGATGCTGATTGCTGTCTGCAAGATGAACGCGACGAGCAGATGGATCCCCAATGTTTTCCAGAAGAAGCCGATTGACAGCGACCACGATCTGCGTATCGCCTCGCGCAGTGGAAGCCTTTCCAAGACCAGAGCGCTCGACACGAATGACAAGCGTGTGCTGAGCCACGTCGCGACAACGATGCCGCCGAGAAACGCCACGATGCCCAGCAGCACGCCAATTACGACTCCTGCTGGGCCAAACGCAATGACAATGATCGTAATCAACCCGCCGAGCACGAGCAGTGCGACGAGGGTCGCGGCAGTTGCAATTGCGGCCCATCCGATCAGGGCGCCAACGCGACCGCGGATGCCTCGCCAAAGCCCGGCGAAGGTGAGCTTCTCGCCGAGAGTGGCGCGAGAGACCTCCATGATGACAATGCCTTCGAGGATCACCGAGACGATGATCGAAAAGATCACGGGCACCAAGATGCTGAGGATCCCAGCGAACACGTTTCCGGCGCCGATGGCGGCAGCGTCTTTCGAGGTCGCATTGGAAATTCGACTGTTGGCGAGGTACGTGACACCGCCCACCGAGGCCAGCGTCAGCAGTGAGACGGCCCCGGTGAGGAGCAACGAGTACGCCAAGAGCGGCCGCGGGTTCTTGCGCAACAGCCGGAACGGCGCAGCGAGGATCGTGCCCAGGGTGAGCGGCCGAAGCGGAATGAGTCCGGGTTTCGGCGGCGGTGTCCAGCCGGCGTTCGGGGCAGACGGCATGCTCGGGGGCGCAGCGAAGGGCGAGGGCGGCGGCGTGCTCGCGCCGCTCACCGGAGGTTGCCACGAGGTGCTGTCGGTCACGTCATCCATCCCTGTTCGATTGACCGGCTGGTCTACCTGTTCCCAACGATCGCGTTCATGCTTTCACACTCGACTACTCTTGTGCGAAAGCCCTCAGACCTCTCGTTTCGGGGCCGATTGACTTGCGAGGGCAATTGAACGCGCGAATTCTTGTAGTCGACGACGATACCGCCCTCGCAGAGATGATCGGGATCGTTCTGCGCAGTGCGGGATTCGAGCCCTCCTTCTGCGAAGACGGCTCCAGCGCGCTCGACGCGTTCCATGCGTCCCAGCCCGATCTTGTGCTTCTCGACCTCATGCTTCCCGGCGTTGACGGCATCGAGGTGTGCGCGCGGATTCGGGCGGAGTCGGGCATCCCGATCATCATGCTCACGGCCAAGAGCGATACCTCGGATGTCGTCAAGGGCCTGGAGAGCGGAGCCGACGATTATGTGGTCAAGCCGTTCAATCCCAAGGAACTCGTCGCACGCATCCGCACCCGCCTTCGGCCGACGGTGGAGACCGCCGCCCAATCGGTGCAGCTCGGCGACCTCGTGCTCGACGTTCCGGGGCACGAGGTCAAGCGCGGTGAGACGCCGATCAACCTGACCCCGCTCGAGTTCGACCTCCTGCTCGCGCTCGCGCTCAAACCGAATCAGGTCTTCACCCGAGAAATGCTGCTTGAGGAGGTGTGGGGCTATCAGTACAAGGCCGACACCCGACTCGTCAACGTGCACGTGCAGCGGCTACGAGCCAAGGTCGAAGAAGACCCCGACAACCCCAAGATCGTGACCACCGTGCGTGGCATCGGTTATCGCGCGGGAAGCACGACCTAGCGGCGATGATCGAGTTCGACTGGCGCGCCTGGCTTGAGCGGCTGGCCAAACTCTGGCGGTCGTCGTTGCAATTGCGCACGATCGCCGCGACCCTCGCCCTCTCGAGCGTGGCCATCGGAGTCATCGGTGCCTACATGTCGTTCAGTGTCGGCAGCAGTCTCTTCGATGCGCGGCGCGACCAGTTGACGAACACCTCCGAGACCGCCACGATCGCGGGGCAGCGCGTCTTCAATAATGCGGCCGAGCAGCTCGGTTCGGAGGACCTTGAGGTCACCATGCAAGATGCCGCGGAGGCGATTGCGAGCGCGGCATCGAGCACGGGCGGTACCTCGTTCGCCATCTTGCGCACACCTGGCCAGGAGGGGCCGCGCACTCCGGCCGACATCCAATCGCCTGGGCTCGATACCAAAACGGTGATCTCGGCGTCAATGCGCTCGGCGGTGGAGAACTCCGCGGAGCCGCGCACCCACTGGCAGTCGGTTGGGCTGCCGCAGGAGAACGGCACGACCGACCCGGGCCTGGTCTTCGGTTCCACGCTCGACGTGCACGGCACTCAGTACGAGCTCTACCTGATTTACAACATTCGGGATGCCCAGCAGACGCTCGGCGCTGTGCAGCAGACTCTCCTGCTGGGCGGTCTGGCTCTCGTGCTGCTGTTGCTCGCAGTGGTCTACCTTGTCGTGCGACTCGTCGTCGCGCCGGTGCGACTTGCCGCCGAGACGAGCGAGAAACTTGCCGCCGGCCAACTGGAGGTGCGCATCCCGGTGAAGGGCGAAGACGTGATCGCGACCCTCGCCCGATCCTTCAATGGCATGGCCGCGAGCCTGCAGCAGCAGATCACCCGGCTCGCGACACTCTCCCAAGTGCAACAGCGCTTCGTCTCGGATGTCTCCCACGAGCTGCGCACGCCGCTCACCACGATCCGGCTTGCCGGCGACGTGCTCTACGATCAGCGCGACACCTTCCCGCCGGCGACGGCGCGCAGCGCCGAGTTACTGCACACCCAGGTTGAGCGGTTTGAATTGCTCCTTGGCGATCTGCTTGAGATGAGCCGGTACGACGCCGGTGCGGTGGAGATGGAGTCCGAATCGGTGAACTTGGTGCGACTCGTCGAGGACGCGATCGAGAGCGTGTCGTCACTCGCCCAAGCTCGCGGGTCCCAGTTGCGCCTTGTCGCCCCCGGCGGGTACTTCGAGGCCGAAGTGGATTCGCGGCGCATTCGTCGCATTCTGCGGAATCTGCTTGGCAACGCGATCGACCACGGTGAGGGCAAGCCCATTGCTCTTTGGGTCGACAGCGACGAGAACGCCGTGGCAATCGCGGTGCGCGACTACGGTGTCGGCATGTCCAAGGTCGCCACCGAGCGCGTCTTCGACCGCTTCTGGCGTGCCGACCCCTCGCGGCGGCGCACCACCGGTGGCACTGGACTCGGTCTCGCGATCGCCCTCGAAGATGCGGCCTTGCACGGCGGGTGGCTCGAGGTGTGGTCGGAACCGGGCCAGGGCTCGTGCTTCCGCCTGACCCTGCCGCGAGTGCGCGGCGGGATGCTCGAGTCCTCGCCGCTGGGCCTTCCGCCGAGCGACGACGTGGGTGGTGGTGAGAATGCGTAGGCGGGTGACCGGCGCGGCCTGGGCGGTCGTGGCTGTTCTGGTGCTGTGCGGCTGCGCGGGCATCCCGACCTCCGGGGGCGTGCAGTCGGGGCCGATCATCACCGAGCAGCTCGACCCCGAATTCGTGGTTCTGCCCTCTGGGCCGCGCGCGGGGGCGACCCAGGAGGAGATTCTCGCGGACTTCATGCAAGCGATGCGCGGCCCGCAGGGCGACTATGCGATCGCCCGCGAGTTTCTCTCGGCGGATCTCGCGCGAAACTGGGATCCGGATGCGCGGGTGCTGATTCGAACGAGCAACGTCACAACGAAAGCGGGACCGGCTCGCAACTCGACGATCTACTCCCTCACCAGCACGGCGCGCGTTGATGCTGACGGGCGCTACTTCGAGCAGAAACCTCGGGTGCAGGGACTGGAGTTCCGCTTCGTGAAGGAACATGGCCAGTGGCGCATCAGTAGGGCGCCCGACGGCATCGTGCTCTCGCAAAGTTCGTTCAGGGTTGTGTTCACAGAGCGAGCGCTCTACTTCTTCGATCCGAGCTTCGGCTACCTCGTGCCCGACGTTCGGTGGTTCCCGGCCCGGGCGACCGTCTCCGTGCGCATCGCGCGCACTCTTCTCGCCGGGCCCGCGAGTTGGCTCAGCGGTTCGGTGCGCAGCGCATTTCCTGTCGGCACGGCGCTTGGTCGGGGTGGGGTGCAATCTCGGGGCGGCTCGGTTGTCGTAGACCTGAACGCCCGTGCGCTTTCGGCGTCGACCCTCGACCGTGCGCGCATGCGCCAGCAACTCGCTGTCACGCTTGGCGTGAGCGACGTGGTGCTCACCGTGGCCTCGGCGGAATTGACTGCCGACACTTCATCGGCAGTCGTCGATCCCGGCGTCGACGCACCCGTGTTGGTCGGAACCCCCACTGGGTTCGGCTTCGATTCCGGTTCCGGCATCGAATCGGTGCCGGGGGTGAGTGGTGCAGTAGTTCGGCTGAAGGCGCGGGCTGTCGCGCTGGCCAGCGGTAATGACTCCGCGGCAGTGCTCAGTGGCGATGGTCAGGTATACCTCGTAAACGCGACCGGGGCGACCCTGCTCGATCGTCGCCCTGGACTTTCGGCCCCATCCATCGACCCCTTCGGATACGTGTGGTCGGCCCAAGCGGCGAACGCGTCGTCAGTGACAACCCACGATGAGCGCGGGCTGGAGCATCCCGCCAAGTCCCCCGTGCAAGGCGGATCGATTGTGTCGCTGGCAGTGTCGCGCGATGGCGCCAGGCTTCTGCTTTACTTCTCAACCCCGGGCGGCCCGCGGCTCGCTGTGGCCGGGATCCTTCGCGGCGACAAGAACGTGCCCACAGGTCTTGGCCCGCTGCTGCTGTTACCAGCACCGGCGGGCAAGCCGATCGGGGCAGCCTGGGTGGATGACCGTACGGTGGCAACCGCGTCTCGATCGGGTGCGGGAGTGGCGATTACGGCATTCGAGATCGGCGGAGCGAGCGCCAGCCTCGGCCAGGTTCCGGACGCGACGACGATCGTGGGCGGCAATGGGGGTTTGGTCGGAATCCGGTTGTTGCGCTCGAACGGCGAGGTCTGGCGGCCGCAGGGCGGTGGCGGCTGGGTGAGTACGGGCATCGTCGCCTCCGTGCTCGCGACGAAGCAGTAGCGATCTCCACGGGTTTCGGCGACGGGCCCGTGCTCGCGCGACTGGGTTGACACAGTGGCGACATGCTCCTGGATGCCCTCCGAGACTTCGCGGCGCTCGTCATGCCCGTCGCATGCGCGGGTTGCGGCGCCGAGGACCGCGCCCTGTGCACCAAATGCCGCCAAGCGCTCGTGCCTCAGCTCACCCACCACTCGGTCGATTCGCTCCCCGTGGTGAGCGCCCTGCGTTACGAGGGCTCGGTCCGTCGCGTCGTACTGGCCTTCAAAGACCATGGGCGCACGGATGTCGCGGCCGCCCTCGCTTCTCCCCTTGCGGCCGCTCTCGACCGCGCGATTCACGAGCATCCGGCCGCGCAGCTCGTCGCCATTCCCACGAGCCGTGCGGCCTACCGCCGCCGGGGCTATGACCCGGTTCGGCGGCTATTGATTCGTGGGGGATTCGCCGCGCCGCGGGTGCTCACTCGCACGCGTTCCACGGGCTCGCAGAAGTCGCTCGCGCTCGCCGATCGCGCCGAGAATCTCGTCGGGGCGCTCGCCGCGCGGCGCGACCTTGCCGGCCGCACGTTCATCGTCGTGGACGACATTCTCACCTCGGGGGCCACCATTCGGGAGGCCATACGGGCCATTTCAGCGGCCCGCGGAGAGGTGGTCTGCGCGGCGGTCCTTGCCTTTACTCCGAGGTTGCTTCCTATGCGTGACATTGGCGGCGGCGAGGACTACGGTAAGGCCAAAGGCGCGCAAAGATGACCGCTGGAACCTAAGGCGGTCGCGCACAGGGGCTAGGAGGTCACCGTGGAAATCACCGTCACCGGCCGAAACGTGGGGGTTACAGACCGCTTTCGCCAGTACGCCACCGAGAAGGCCGAAAAGATCGAGCACCTCGCCGAAAGAGCGATCGCTTTCGAGATCAAGGTGTCGCGGCATCACGAGACGCGGGGAAA
>SCSV01000015.1 GCA_004297555.1 Salinibacterium sp. | reverse complement strand
GAAGGATGCCGTGCGTCGCCTCACCAAGATCGCAGGCGAGGATGTTATCGTCCTAAAACCAGTCGTCACCATCGCAACCACCGATGGCTACTAGGCCCCCAGGAGAATCACCGTGGCGTTCAACATCAACCGGTTTCAGAAGAAGTACAAAGAGGTCGTCGCCGAGAACGCCGAGCTCAAGGCCCGCGTCGACGGATGGGCGGTCACCAAGGCTGCCGAAATCGGAGCCGCAGTGCTTGCTGCGGTCACCCCGCTGCGCAACCAGGCGAGCGGCCTCAAGCACGAGCTCGCCGACCGCGAGCGCCGCAGCATCGCCCACGACGTCGTCCGCGGCCAGCTCGTGGCCAAGGTCGACGAGCTCGAATATCAGGCTGCGGCACACCGGGCGGTGATCGCCGGGCTCGAGAAGCGGCACCTGGACCTCGAGGCCGAGCTCGCCGCCACCCAGCCGGCAATCGCTGCGGCCGAGCAGAAGGCCCAGGACGCCATCGATCTGCTCAAGCGGCACGAAGAGAGCATGTCAGCCAAGCGCCGGGCCGAGCTTGCCGCTCTTGAGAACCGCAAGCTGCTCGCGGCCGCTGTCCCGTCACCCCGCCGCGGCTAGCCTGTGGCATCCTTGTCTCCATGAAGCGTGGAGACAAAGGACCCGCCGTCGTCGAGCTCCAGAACATGCTGATGGACCTCGGCTATCCCATGCCGCGCTGGGGTGCCGACGGCGACCTGGGCGACGAGACTCTCGCCGCAGCTGCAATGTTCCTTCGGGGCCATGCCGCCGGTGGCAAGCCTCTCGTCGATGAGGATATCAACATCGTCACACCGATGGAGGTCGAGCTCATCCGGGCCGCCTTTTTAGCCAAGGAGACCCGCGATGAGTTCCCCAAGGTTTCGCTCTTCACCGACCTACGCGAGAGCGCGCTGCGCATCCACGATCATGGCCCACGATCTTGGGACGTCATCGACGCGGTCTGCCTGCACCAGACCGCCTGCGTGCTGGGCAATGCGCCCAAGCGGTGGAACAGCGTAGGCGCCCACCTGGGCGTCATGCAGAACGGCGGGGTCAACTGGATGCATGGCTTTGACCGACTGGTCTGGCACGGCAATCTGTGGAACCGACGGTCGATCGGTATCGAGGTCGATGGCCTGTTCCCAGGCCTGAGGGGTGGGCGCGTCTGGGACAACCCCGACACTGCCGTGCACGAACAAGCCACCGTGCTAACGGCCGAGCAAATCTCTTCGACCAAGGAGACCATCCGCTGGATTCACCAGTACCTGCCCAGCCACGGCGCCCAGCTCAAGCTGCTGGTTCCGCATCGTCAGGCCAGCAAGGACCGGCGCGATGATCCAAGCCAGCAGATCTGGGAAGAGGTCGCCCTGCCGATCATAGCCGAGCTCGGGCTCTCCGATGGTGGCGTCGGCTACAAGCTCGGCGACGGCTACGCGATCCCCGAGGACTGGGA
>SCSV01000004.1 GCA_004297555.1 Salinibacterium sp. | reverse complement strand
ACATCTGCCCGTCGAGCGGCGCTTGAAGCGCGGCGAGCAGCTCCTCGACCTCCGTCTCGTCGACCCTCCCCGATGATGTGATGGCGCCGACGACGACGACCAGGTCGCGGCGAATCTGGCGGATTTCGAGCGGAACGGTCTCCGGCAGGTCGCGCGGGTCGAACCTCGGCATCGCCACTTACTGCACGCCGCCGGGCACGAGCCGAGCGTAGTAACTCTTGTCGACGAGCACGCCCAACGTCTTGCCCCAGAAAAACAGCTTGCGTCGCTTCGATGACAGCGGGAGCGGCATCGCGCGCAGGAACGCGACGACGTCCTCGATTTTCGCGACGTCGAGCAGCGCCGGCGGGAAATCCTCGGCGCCGGTGAACGGATCCTCGTCATCAGCCATCAGGCGCCCCGTCGCGCGAGCTCGGCGCTCAGGCGGCGCGCGCGCATCCGCGCACGCTCGCGCCGGTCGGACGACTTTCTCCTCGCGAACTCGGCGAGCTCGTAGGTGAGCAGCGCGCGCAGCTGCTCGGTCGTCTTGAGCGTCAGCGACCGCGGGCCAGCGACGCGCGCCATCAGTTCAGAAACTCCCACGTCACCGTCGTGTTATCGACCATGCCGAGCGCGGCCCACACGGTTTCAGAGAGATCGATCCCTGCGTGGTTCGTCGCCCGGCCGCGCGTGTCGATGCCGGTCTCGGCCTGCGGACGTGCATCGCCAAACACGTAAATGTCGTCATGCGTGTTCCACGGGCCGACGTCGAGCACGATCGCCATCGTCGATTCTTTGGTGAGCGCGTTCGTCACGCGCACGAAGCGATAGAGCGCGCGGACCGAGGGCAGGGCCACGAAGGGCAGCTGCAGGTCGACGCGGACGTGACTCGCCATCATCGATCCGAGCAGACCCTCGCGCGTCGCTTTCACGGTCGGCACGTCACTTCTCCCGGCGGAACTCGTCGCCCGGCCGGAACTCCCGCGGCGCGGCGCGCGCCACGCTCTGGAGATTTTCGGTGGTTGACTTGAGCGTCGCCTTGATCCGGAGAAACGCGCGCCACAAGATGATCGCGAAGAAAATCAGCAGGATCTCGATCGTCCAGCCGATGACGGACCACACGGAAAAGCTGATCGTCATGGGGTCTCGGGCGCCGGCTCCAGGCCCGCGGCGATCCGCTCCTCATTGCTGGCGTGTTGGAGCTCCTCGGCCGTGCGCGACACGATGCGTCCATCGGGCAGCTCGACGAGGTAGACGTCGACCGCTTTACGGTTGACGGGGACGAAGGACAACACTGTGACGGGAGGCATGGAGCACCTTTCCAACGAGACCCGTGTTGCGATCGCAGACGAGATCGCCCGGCGCGAAGTGTAGCCCGAGCAGGGCTGCGGTCGTGCGATCGCCTACGCGCGCCGGCGTGAGCTGGCGGCGAGTTTCGGCGATCTCGTTCGCTATCGCACTTGCTAAAGCACGTTCGCTAATGGCCATCGTCCCCCTTCGTCGCGACGACCACCAGGGCGAGATCGTGGACCTCCTGAAGCTGGCGGCACACGACAGCGCAGAGCTGTTCGAGCCGCTCGTCGCCGATCGGCAGCGTGGCGAGCTGCTCGGCCGCGACTTTCACTCGTTGGACCGCCTGACGGCGCCGTGGGTTCGTGGTGAGATCGAAGTCAGTCATGAGGGTCGTCCGTCCATGTCGTCCACCCGAGTGGACCGCGTGTGTCGAGCTTCCACGTCAGAGAGACGACCGACGACGACGTTGCACCAGGCGCACCAGAGCACGATCGTGCCGTCGTCGTCGGTGGTCAGATGCAGCGCATAGGCGCACGGAGCGTGGACGAGGCAGATCCGACCCATCGCTTATTCCTTGAACCGTTCGCCGAGCGCGTTCCTGAGCAGCCCCTTGCACGGCTTGTGAATGTAGACCTGTTCCATCGTCTCGACAAATTCCGAGCTCCCGCAAAAGTAACACCGATAGGGATTCTCGAACGCCTGCGCCGGCGTCGGCTCCGCCGGCGGCGCCGCGGGCTCTTCGCGTGTCTGCTGGAGCTGGTGAAAGCGGTTCGCTTCCTTGCGCCAGCCGCGGACCATCGCAACGGAGCTGCCGCCGGCGATCGCGAGCTGCAGGTGTGCGCGGCGGGTCGGCTCGTGCTCGTAGAGATTCAGCTCGCCGGCGACACCGAGGGGGATGTCGCCGCGCTCCAGAGCTTCACGAATATGCGGATCTCCGTCGAGGAGGGCGAGTCGCTGCTCACAGTAATCGCGGCGTTCTCGAACCAGTTCGGCGAGGCGCTCAGTGTCGCCGTCAACACGAGCAAGCAGCCGAGCAAAGAATCGAGCTTCGTCGACGGGATTAAGATCGGCCCGGTGGATGTTTTCATGGAGCATCACCGCTTCTTCGGCGGCCTTGAAGCTGTCGTG
>SCSV01000138.1 GCA_004297555.1 Salinibacterium sp. | reverse complement strand
AACCCGACCGGCGAAATCCACGGCTGGAAAGCTATCCTGAACACACTCGCAATAACCTACGGCGACCGCCTAGGACTGAACTAGCCAAAGCCACTTACACAAAGAAACAGACAGACCCCAAACAGGACAGAACGACGCGGGGCGCGCAGAGACATCGGGAGACCTCCGGGTAAAGGGTAAGTACACCCACTCACACGGAGGGCTGCACCCCGATCATGCCGCATCCCACGTCAACACGCGAGCCTTTTTCGCACCCGGCGCGTCGTTGTGCCGTCAACGCAGGAACTTCGAGAGGGCCGCGAGCTCTTCCTCGGTGGGACCACCGGGCTTCTGCTGCAGACCGAAGCCAGAACCGGAAGCTTGGGTTGGCACGGTGAGCCCCGCATTCTCCGCGGCGCGCTTGGCCGGGTTGCCCGAACGGGAGCCCTTCTTCTTCGGTTGCTGCTTCGAGCCACCGCCGGGCTTGGTGCCAGGGATCGGCCCCACACCGGGAACTTGCGGCACACCGCCCTTGGCGACGGTCTTCATCATCTTGGCCGCCTGCTCGAAACGGTTCACGAGCGAGTTGACGTCGGTGACGGTCGTGCCCGAACCGCGGGCGATGCGAACGCGGCGCGACCCGTTCAGCAGCTTGGGCATCCGTCGCTCCTGAGGCGTCATCGACTGGATGATCGCCTCGGTGCGCGTGATCTCGGATTCGTCGAAGTTCTCGAGCCGCTCGCGCATACCCTTTCCGCCAGGCAGCATCCCGAGCATGCTCTTCATCGAGCCCATGTTCTTGAGCTGCTGCATCTGGCCGAGGAAGTCCTCGAGCGTGAAGGTGTCGGTCGCGAGCTTCTCGCTGACCTTGCGGGCCTCCTCCTCGTCGAAGGTCTTCTGCGCTTGCTCGATGAGCGTGAGGATGTCGCCGAGGTCCAGGATGCGGCCCGCCATGCGGTCCGGGTGGAAGGGCTCGAAATCGCCGAGGCCCTCACCCGTGGAGGCGAACATGATGGGACGCCCCGTCACCGACGCCACGGACAGCGCCGCGCCACCGCGAGCGTCACCGTCGAGCTTGGTGAGTACGACCCCGGTGAAGTCGACACCCTCCTGGAAGGCACGAGCAGTCGTGACGGCGTCTTGACCGATCATCGCGTCGATGACGAAGAGCACCTCATCGGGGTCAACAGCTTTGCGGATGTTCGAGGCCTGCTTCATGAGCTCGGCGTCGACGCCGAGACGGCCGGCGGTGTCGACGATCACCGTGTCGTACTGTTTGGACTTCGCGTACTTGAGGGCATCTTTGGCGACCTTCACCGGGTCGCCGACGCCGTTGCCGGGCTCGGGCGCGAACACCGGAACGCCAGCCTGCTCGCCAACGACCTGAAGCTGAGTCACCGCGTTCGGGCGCTGAAGGTCGGCGGCCACCAGCAGCGGCGTGTGCTGCTCGGATGCCAGCCACTTCGCGAGCTTGCCGGCGAGCGTCGTCTTACCGGCACCTTGCAGACCGGCGAGCATGATGACGGTCGGCGGGTTCTTGGCGAACTGGATGCGCCGGGCCTCGCCGCCGAGGATCGTCACGAGCTCCTCGTTGACGATCTGTACCACCTGTTGGGCGGGATTCAGCGCCTTAGACACCTCATCGCCGAGCGAGCGTTCGCGCACGCGACCGGTGAAGTCCTTGACGACCTCGAGCGCGACGTCGGCGTCGAGCAGGGCGCGACGGATCTCGCGAACGGTGCCGTCGACATCCGCGGGGCTGAGCTTGCCCTTGCCGCGGAGATTCTTGAAGGTGTCGGCGAGACGATCGGTGAGGTTTCCGAAGATGGCCATAGTGCAGCCAGTTTAACTGCTCCTCCACAGGGCGCCTGTGCGCGGGCGAGCGCACCCATCGACGTTTAGGAGGCAATTAGCTAATCTAGCTAGGTGATCGTTGTTAACGTGCACGAAGCGAAGAGTCAGCTCTCAAAGCTGCTGGATGCCGCCGAGCAAGGCGAAGAGGTTTACATCATGCGGCGGGGAACTCGGTTTCAGGTGATCCCGGCGCCAGCGATGGAGCGCCCGCCCTTGTTCGGCGCGTTGAAGCATCTCTTCCCTGATGGGTGGTTGGAAGAATACGAGAAGGCAGAGCAGCAGTTCAACGATGAAGATCTCGATCTCATGATCAACGGGCCGATCTTCCCGGAGGACCAACCGTGAGCCTGATTCTCGACACAAACGCCCTAATCTGGCTAATCAGGGGCGATCCCGCCCTCGGCCCCCTCAGCCGAACTCGACTCGAGGGCGAGCCTCGTCTCTGCGTCTCCGACATCAGTGTGTTCGAGCTCTCGATCAAGGCGGCGAAACGGAAGCTGAATGTGCCGTTCGGGCTTGCCGCGCAGATCGATCAGCTAGGAATCACGCGAGTACGAATTCGGGACGAACACCTTGATGCGATGCGCACCCTGCCCTTCCATCACAACGACCCGTTCGACCGCTACTTGATCGCGCAGTCGATTGTTGACGCAATGCCGATCGTCACCTCTGACCGAGCTTTCGCACACTATGGCGTGCAGGTGATCGACGCGCGCCAGTAGTGCTAGCCGACCAGTCCCTGCACGAAGACGTGCGGCGTGAAGCCGGTGAGGTCGTCGATGCCCTCGCCCTGGCCGACGAGTTTGATCGGGATGCCCGTCTTCTCCTGCACCGCGAGCACGAAGCCGCCCTTCGCGGACCCGTCGAGCTTGGTGAGCACGAGACCGGTCGCGCCCGCGTGCTCGATGAAGGCGTGAGCTTGCGCGAGCCCGTTCTGGCCGGTCGTCGCGTCGAGCACGAGCAACACCTCGGCGATGTCGGTCTGCTTCTCGACCACGCGGCGGATCTTGCCGAGTTCGTCCATGAGCCCGGTCTTGGTCTGGAGTCGCCCGGCCGTGTCGATGAGCACGATCTCGATGCCCTCGCGCTGCGCCCGCTCCACGGTTTGGAAGGCGACGGATGCCGGATCCTGGCCTTGCTGCTGCGGCCGCACGATCTCAGCGCCGCCGCGTTCGGCCCACGTCGCAAGTTGCTCCACTGCCGCTGCGCGGAACGTGTCTGCCGCCCCAACGACCACGCTGCGCCCGTGGTTGGTGAGGAACTTCGCGAACTTGCCAATCGTCGTCGTCTTGCCGACGCCATTGACGCCGACGACGAGCACAACGGCCGGGCGGGCGGTGAGGTGCAGGGTGGGGTCGAGTTTGGAGAGGCGCTCTTCGAGGCTTTCGCGCAGCATCCGCCGCAGATCCTCGGGATCGGTCGTGTTGTACTTCGCGACCTTGGCGCGCAGTTCGGTGATGAGGGACTCGGCGAGGTCTGGCCCGAAATCGGCGGCGATGAGGGCATCCTCAAGGTCGTCCCAGGTGTCGGCGTCGATCGTTTTCGACGCGAACATGTTCTTGAGGGTGCTCGCGAGCGACCAGCGGGCTTCCATCAGCTGGCCCGTTCTGCTGCTTGCTCGGCTGCGACCCGTTGGCCGACGACCGCGCTGATTCCGTCGGCGCGCATGGAGACGCCGTAGAGGGCATCCGCAATCTCCATCGTGCGCTTCTGGTGCGTGATGATGATGAGCTGGGATGTCTCGCGCAGGTCCTCGAAGATGCTCAGCAGCCGACCGAGGTTGGCGTCGTCGAGCGCCGCTTCGACCTCGTCCATGATGTAGAACGGGCTCGGTCGCGCCTTGAAGATCGCAATGAGCAGGGCGACCGCGGCGAGGGAGCGCTCACCACCGCTGAGCAGCGAGAGCCGTTCGATCTTCTTGCCGGCCGGTTTGACGGTTACCTCGATGCCGGTGGTGAGGATGTTGTCGGGGTCGGTGAGGTGGATGCTGCCGGTGCCGCCCGGGAACAGCACGGGGAACACCGCGTTGAAGGCCGCCTTCGTGTCGTCGAAGGCGTTCTGGAAGATGTCGCGCATCTTCTCGTCGATCTCCTCGATGATCGTGAGCAGGTCTTTGCGCGTGTTGGCGAGGTCGGTGAGTTGCTCGGTGAGGAAGCGGTGGCGCGCTTCGAGTGCGTCGAACTCTTCGAGCGCGAGCGGGTTGACCCGGCCGAGCTGTTCGAGTTTGCGCTCGGCGACCGCGAGGCGGGCTTGCTGCTCGGTGCGGTCGAAGGGGGTGCCGTCGGCGTCGTCGGGCACGGGCAGGTGCGGGCCGTACTCCTCAACGAGAAGTTCTTCGGTGAGTCCGAGATCTTCCGCGGCTCGCTCGAGCAGCGTCGACAGGTGCAGCTTCTTCTCGTAGACCTGCATCTCGAGGCCGTGCACGTTCTCGCTGATGGAGGCGAGGCGCTCCCGCAGCGCGCTCTCCTCGCGGCGGAGCGCGAGCAGCTCCTCGTTCTGCTGCGTGCGCTCGGCTTCGCGCGCCGCGAGTTGCACGCGCGCTTGCGAGACGGAGCGATCGACCGCGTCGAGCACGGCGGGGAGGGCCTCGATCACCGTTTGCGCTGCAGCAACTTGGCGTTGGCGGATGACCGTGAGCCGGGCGTGCTCCTCGGCGGCATCGCGCTCGGCGACGAGCTGCGCGGCGAGCGCCTCGGAGCGGGCTAGTTCAGCGCGCACGCGTTCGCGCACTGTTTCGAGTTGAATGCGCAGCTCGAGCTCTTTCGCCCGGGCGGCCTCGACTTCGGCGAGCAGGGCGTCGCGGCCCGAGGCGTCGATCATCGGGCGCGGCGCGGTCTCACTCGCGGCGTGCTCCTCGCGCGCCCGCGTCACTTCGGCCTCGGCCTCGGCGACGGCGCTTGCCGAAAGTTCGACAGTCTGTGAGAGGCGGTCCCACTCGGCTTGCGCCGCCTCGAGCTGGATGCGCACTCCGCCGAGGTGCTCAGACCGCGCGGCGAGCGCCGCGTCGTGCTCGCGCAGCGCCGTGAGGGCATTGGCGGCATCGGCTTGGGCGGCCTCGAGAGCGGCGCGTTTCGCGGCGAGCGCCCCAGCCGAGCGCTCGATCTGGGTGGTCACTGTGGTGAGTTTCGCTGAGGCGGCATCGCGCTCAGCCACGAGTTCGAGGCGGGAGCGCTTCGCGCCGGATCCGCCGCGCAGCACGTATTGGGTGAGCACGTCGCCCTGCCGGGTGACGAACGTCGCCTCGGGTGCGGAGGCCCAAGCGGCCCGGGCGGCGGCGAGGTCGTCGGCGACGAGCACGTCGGCGAGCAGGCCGAGCACGCCGTTGGGGGCGGTGACCACGTCTCGGGCGGGCCGCACGCCGGGGCTTGCCGCGTGGGGCGAGGCGGACTCGCGGGCATCCGCCACCACGACCTCGACCCGGCCGAAGTCGTTGGCACCGGAATGGGCGAGCGCGTCGAAGGCGGCATCCCGGTCGTCGGCGAGTACGGCGTCGGCGAGCGAGCCGAGCGCTGCAGCGATCGCCGCCTCGAAGCCCGGCTCGATTCTGACGTGCTCGGCGACCAGACCGCGGATGCCCGGGAGCTTGGCCCCGGCGAGCGCGCTCGATCCGTCTTTCTGGTCGACAGCGAGTGAGAGAGCCGAGCTGCGTGCGGCCAGGGCATCGCGCTCGCGTTCGGCGGCGTGCAGTTCTTCGCGGAGCACCTCGATCTCGGCGGTGAGGGAGGTGACGAGAGCGTCAGCTGTTTCGTGGGCCGTGTCGAGCCCGCCACCGTCCGTGCGGGCCTCGGCCTGGGCTTCGAGTGCAACGAACTCGGCCTGCGCAGCGTCCCGGCGTTGCTCTGCCTCAGCGAGGGCGTTCTGCTGGCGCAACAGCTCCCCCTGGGCAGCGGCCAGAGTAGAGTTCGCGACGTCGACCCGCGCGGCGAGCGCCGCCAGCCCGAGTTCGTGGCGCGACACGAGCGCGCTCTGCGCCTGCAGTTCCTCGTCGAGGGAGTCGAGCGCGGCCTTGGCGAGGGCGGAATCCGCAGCTGCGGCACCGACGGCCTCCTCGGCGGAGGCGACCCCTTCCGCGAGCCGGGCGGCTTCATCCCGGGCTTCTTGCACCGCCGCCTCGCTGATCGTCGAGCCGAGGTTCGGGCCCTCGACCTGCTGACCGAGCAGCGCGAGTCGTTGGTTGGCGAGCGTGTACAGCGCGCGAAGGCGCTCCTGCGCCGACTCCAGCCCGAAGGCCGTGCGCCGGGCGAGGTCGACGGCATCGCCGATCTGCGCTTCTTCGAGCAGCCCCTCACGCAATTTGTTGGCGTCGAGTTGTTCTTGCAGCACGATGCGCTGCGTCTTGCGCTCGCTCTCACTTCGGCTGACGTCGGTGATGGCGGCGCGCAGTTCGACTACTTCGTCGGCCAAGAGGCGGGCGCGGGCATCCCGAACTACGGCGGCAATGGACGCCGCCTCTTTCGCGATCTCGGCCTGGTGCCCGAGCGGTTTGAGCTGGCGGCGGATCTCGCCCGCGAGGTCGGAGAGCCGGGTGAGGTTCGCCTGCATCGCGTCGAGCTTGCGCAGAGTTTTCTCTTTGCGGCGACGGTG
>SCSV01000137.1 GCA_004297555.1 Salinibacterium sp. | reverse complement strand
TTGACGATGACGAATCCCACGATGGCGAGCAGTCCGATACCTCCGCGCAAGAAGGGCGTCGCCGGGTGCAGTCGGTGCCACTGCCCGTCGGCAAGTCGCAGGCCCTCGCTCACAGCCCGGCCCGGCGTGTTTCGGCGAGAGCGACTAGGGTGTCGCGCAACTCTTCGGCCTCGCGCTCGGGCAATCCCGGGAGCACGACGCCGGTGGCGGCGGCAGCGGTGACAAACTTGAGTTCGCTCAGCCCCAGCGCCCGGGCGACGGGCCCGCGGTTGATGTCGACCAATTGCATGCGGCCATAGGGAACGGCGACGACGCGCTGCACGAGCCGGCCGCGGCGAAAGAGCAGGTCGTCTTCGCGAAGTTGGTAGCCAATCGCGCGTACACGCCTGGGAATCAGAATCAGATTGACGAGCGAGATTAGCGCGACGGGTAGCGGAAGAATCCACAGTTGCGAAATACCCGTGATCAACGCGGGGAGCGAGGCACCCGCAGTGCTGAACAGGCTGGCCGCGAAGGTGCCGACCAGATCGACCGCGATGTACTTTGGCGAGACCCGTCGCCACTCTCCGACGGGCGGTTCGAGGCGGCTCATTGCCCGGCCGCCGGCTGGGAGGTCGGTCCGCCCTCCGTGGGCGGAATGCGGCACCAATGTTCCGCCACAAGCCCGCCGATCAGCAAGCCAACCGCTCCTGCGGTTGCCGCAAGGGCCAGGCCGATCGAGGCCACAGCCGGCGCCCCCCTGGTGAGCAAGAAAGCGACGATGCCGAGGCCTGCTCCGGTCAGCAGCGCGGCGCTAAGGCTGGATGCCTTGGCGAGCGCGAGCACTTGCGTCGCGTAAAACGGGTCCACCCGTGCATTGGGCGTGCCGCGTGAAACCCGCCGAACGGGCACCGCCACCACCACAACCACGATTGCGATGACAATGAGAACGATCGGCAAGGCGATCGGCGGTACGAGCACAGCGCTACCGGCGCCGGCCAGCGCGGTCTCCAACAACCACATCAGCGCCCCACCGAGACCGGCAAGCGAGACGAGGCTCGAGGTCTTCGTTCTGGTCACAGTAGTGGCTCCGCGGGATAGCGCGAGAACGGTTGGTCGAGCCCGGCAACCAGATCGCGCACCAGGCCATGGCCGGGAAGTTCAGCATCCGGGTCGATTTCGAGCCAGGGCACCAGCACGAAAGCGCGCTCAGCGGCCCGCTCATGCGGCACGGTGAGCTCCGGCGAATCCACCCGGAGGGCTCCGCAACTCACGATGTCGATGTCGAGAGTGCGATCACCCCATCGCGTCGAGCGAACTCGGCCATGGTCGCGCTCGATCTCATGGAGCGCGGCAAGCAGGGCTTGCGGGTCGAGAGCGCTGCGCACGATCACCACGGCATTGAGGTAGCTGGGGGCCGACGGGTCGATTCCGTTCTGACGAAGAGCCTGGGTCTCGACCAGACCGGATGCCCGCAGCGCGGTCACGCCAGGGAGGGAAGCGATCTCGTGCACCGCCGCGCGGAGGGTGGCCTCGCGATCACCGAGGTTACTGCCGAGCGAGAGCACCACCTCGTACTCCAGTCGCATGCGCTGCTCTCGAATCATTGCCCACCGTCCGGCATGAAGCCCGCCGCTGAACGACGACGCGCTTGGCTACCGCGCCAGATTGTGACCGAGACGTCGTCGAACGGCACCGAGATCGGCGCTTCGGGCTTGTGTACGGTGACTTTCACGAACTCGGCTTGTGCATGTCTGAGTACCACTTCGGCCACTCGCTCGGCCACTGTTTCGATCAGATTCACCGGTTCGCGCTCGACTGCCGCCACGACCTCAGGGGCAAGCGCGCCGTAGTCGAGCGTACGATCGAGGTCATCCTGAGCTGCGGCCGCAGCAGTGCTGAGAAAAACGGACACATCGATCACAAAGACCTGACCGTCTTGGCGCTCTCGGTCAAGTACCCCGTGAAAACCCGTCGCGCGAAGACCCGTGAGTGCGATCTCATCGAATGGGTTCACGAGCGGCGGCCATTCTCCCAAGCGCACCACACCGCGAAGGCGGTGCGCGTAGCCGGAACATCGTGCACGCGCACCGCCCAGACACCGGCATGGGCAGCGAGAGTGCTCACGATCGCGGTGGCCGGATCGCGTTCGACCGGTGCTGCCCCTGGGGGCACGAACTCCTCGAGGAAACGCTTGCGGCTCGCTCCAATGAGCAGCGGATGCCCCAGGCTCGCGAGCTCGTCGAGAGCCCCGAGCAGGCGCCAGTTGTGCTCCGCGGTCTTCGCAAACCCGAGACCCGGGTCGAGAATCACTTTCTCGGGCGAGATACCTGAGACGATCATCTCGGCCAGCCGGGCCTTGAGTTCGTTGCGCACATCGACGACGACGTCGTCGTAAGTCGCGAGCCGGTCCATGTCTTTTGAGTGTCCCCGCCAGTGCATCGCGACGTAGTGGAGGCCGGTCTCGGCGACCACCCGGTACATCGCCGGGTCGGCCAGACCGCCGGAGACATCGTTGATGACCGACACCCCGGCTTCGGCGGCGGCCGCGGCCGTGTCGGCATTCATGGTGTCGACACTCACCGCGACACCTGCGTCGACAAGAGCGCGAATGACCGGCATCACCCTGGCCTGCTCGGCGCGCGTGGGCAGACGCTCGGCACCGGGCCTCGTCGACTCGCCGCCGACATCCACAATGTCCGCTCCTTGCTCGTGCAGTTGCAACCCCCGCGCGATTGCGTCATCGATCTCGGCGAAGCGGCCGCCGTCGCTGAAGGAATCGGGAGTGACATTGAGGATGCCCATGATCTGGGGTGCCACGGTGTTGGCGGCCATCAGGACGCCTCCGTCGCGCGAGCGCCGATCAGGGCGATGATCTCGGCCCGGGCTTGCGGATCACTCAGCGTTCCGCGCGAGGCCATCGTGACCGTGGAACTCGAGGCTTGTCGTGCGCCCCGGGACGCGACGCAACCGTGCACCGCATCGACGACCACGAGTACTCCGAGCGGAGAGAGCCCCGCATCCAGAGCCTCGGCAATTTCCTCCGTGAGGCGCTCCTGCAATTGCGGGCGGGCCGCGAGCGTCTCCACCACGCGAGGGAGACGGCCGAGCCCGACGATGCGGGTTCCCGGGCGGTAGGCGAGATGGGCGACGCCGACGAAGGGCAGAAGATGGTGTTCGCACATCGACCGGAATTCGATATCACGCATGAGCACGACGTCGGCAAGTTCTTCGGCGCCCGGAGGGAATTCCGAGCTCTCGCGCAGATGATCCAGGGGATCGACGCCGAGGCCGGAGAAGAACTCTTGGTACGCCTCGGCGACGCGCTGCGGAGTCGTCGCCAAGCCGGGGCGCTCGGGGTTCTCACCGATCGCGAGGAGGATCTCCGCGATGGCGGCCTCGACCCGCCCCGAATCGATGGCCATGGGTGCCCTATGCGGTGGCGACGCCCGGGGTCTTGCGAGGTCGCGGCGTGCGCGGTTTCGCAGAAGAGCCGGACTTGACGTCGCCATCCACAATTGCGGGATCGATGGGCTGCTTGGCCGGGACCTTCACCGGTGGGCGGTCGGAAGCGGGCCGGGCATCGCTGGAGAGCCAAAGCGGGCGTTCCGGTAGCTTCTCGATGCCGTCGAAGATTTTGGCGAGCTGCACATGGTCGAGGGTCTCTTTCTCGAGCAGCTCCGTCGCGAGCTTGTCGAGCGTGTCGCGGTTAGTGTTGAGCACCTGCCACGCTTCGTCGTGTGCATGGTCGATGAGCTTGCGCACCTCTTCGTCGATCGTCTCAGCGACGGTGTCGGAGTAGTCGCGGCTGGCACCCATGTCGCGGCCGAGAAATGGCTCACCCGCGGTCAGACCGAGCTTCACCGAGCCGACCCGGGCGCTCATGCCATATTCGGTGACCATCCGGCGCGCGATGGCCGTGGCTTTCTCAATGTCATTGGATGCGCCGGTGGTCGGATCGTGAAACACGATTTCTTCGGCAACCCGGCCGCCCATCGCGTAGGCGAGTTGATCGAGCAATTCGTTGCGGGTGACCGAGTACTTGTCTTCCAGGGGCAGCACCATTGTGTAGCCGAGCGCGCGGCCACGGGGCAGAATCGTCACCTTCGTCACTGGGTCGGTGTTGCGCATCGACGCGGCAGTGAGAGCGTGCCCGCCCTCGTGATATGCGGTGATCAGCTTCTCTTTGTCGTTCATCAGGCGCGTTCGGCGCTGCGGGCCGGCCATCACCCGGTCGACAGCCTCGTCGAGGGCCCGATTGTCGATCAGTTGCGCGTTCGAGCGGGCCGTGAGCAGCGCGGCCTCGTTGAGCACGTTCGCGAGATCCGCGCCGGTGAACCCGGGGGTCTTTCGAGCGAGCACTTCAAGGTCGACGCCTTCGGCCATGGGCTTGCCCTTGGCGTGCACCTCGAGAATCTGCTTGCGGCCCTGCAAGTCGGGGGAGTCGACACCGATCTGGCGGTCGAAACGACCCGGGCGCAGAAGAGCCGGGTCGAGAACATCCGGTCGGTTGGTTGCCGCGACGAGAATGACGTTCGTTTTGATGTCGAAGCCGTCCATTTCGACCAAGAGCTGGTTGAGGGTCTGTTCGCGCTCGTCGTTGCCGCCGCCGATGCCAGCGCCGCGGTGGCGGCCGACGGCGTCGATTTCGTCGATGAAGATGATCGAGGGCGAGTTGAGCTTGGCCTGCTCAAAGAGATCGCGCACGCGGCTCGCTCCAACACCGACGAACATCTCGACGAAGTCAGAACCCGAGATCGTGTAGAAGGGAACGCCGGCCTCGCCGGCAGTGGCGCGGGCCAGCAGGGTCTTACCGGTTCCAGGTGGGCCGTAGAGCAGCACTCCCTTCGGGATGCGTGCGCCAACAGCGAGGAACTTTGCCGGCTCCTTCAAGAAGTCCTTGATCTCCTCAAGTTCCTCGATCGCCTCATCCACTCCCGCGACATCGGCGAAAGTGACCTTGGGCGTCTCTTTGCCGACGAGCTTGGCTTTGGACTTACCGAACTGCAGCACGCGGTTGCCGCCGCCCTGCATCCTCCCGATCAAAAAGTAGAAGAAGACCCCAATGATCAACAGCGGAACGAAGATCGGGATGAGCGCCGTGAAGATATTGGTCTGCGGCACCTCGTCGTTGAATTTCTTCAGGTGGGCCGCGGTCACGGCCTGCACGACCTCGGTGGCGCGCGCCTGCACGAAGTAGAACGTCACTTGCTTTCCAATGGCACCGTCGGCCTTGGACAGGGTCAGATCGACACGTTGCTCGCCGTCGACGATCTTTGCTGAGGTGACGGTATTGCCATCGAGGAGTCGCAGGCCTTCTTGGGTGGAAACCTGCTTGAACTCACTGCCGCCGAACAGGCTAAAACCGATGGCGATAACAGCAACCCCGATGAGGAGGTACACAATCGGCCC
>SCSV01000136.1 GCA_004297555.1 Salinibacterium sp. | reverse complement strand
GGCAAACCCGACCGGCGAAATCCACGGCTGGAAAGCTATCCTGAACACACTCGCAATAACCTACGGCGACCGCCTAGGACTGAACTAGCCAAAGCCACTTACACAAAGAAACAGACAGACTCCGCGTCCGCCGCGATCGTCGCTATTGCGGGCGTGCTACTTTCTTATGCTGCCGTCCTGTGGGCGTGGGATGCCATATTGGCGGCCATGAACACGCTCGCGGGCGTTACGGGAGCGCTAATAATCGCTCTGGTACTCGCTATTGGGGCTGCAATTGTGGCGACGATCAACTATCTGGATTGGGCGAGCGGTGGTCACGGCTTCAAGATATGGACGCCCTGGTGAACATGAATATCGAACGACACGAGCAGAAGCGGATCGCATTGTGGTCCATCTTGACCAGCGCAAGTGTGGTTGGGGCGATTCTGCTGGCGAACCTCCCTGTTAGTCTCGGGGCCGAGGTGCCGGCTGCGGGATTCGTGCTTCGTGTCGGTCCCGTCGTGTGCATTGTCTTCGGGGCTATCGCAGTGACTAATTTGGCTTTGGTCGTGAAGCAGTACAAGCGACGGTGGGGGCCTGGGGGTCCCAAGTAGCGCTCCAGGTCCAAGGCGCACGCGGAATTTTGTCGCCCAAAAGTCGGTGCGGCTTGCCGCCCCTGTGGGCGCAAGCCGGTGTCAGCGGAATCCGTAGAATATAGAGGGTGTCAATAACTGAACTCGGGGCATCCGAGGAGCTGCACGAGAGTGCAATGCTCGCGACGGTGGCGGAGCATGAGGCGGCCACCGGAATGCTGAGCGTTCGCGGCGCGAGAGTGCACAACCTCAAGGATGTCGACGTCGAGATCCCGCGGGATTCGCTCGTCGTCTTTACCGGGCTGTCCGGCTCGGGCAAGTCGAGTCTCGCCTTCGACACGATCTTCGCGGAGGGGCAGCGGCGCTACGTCGAATCGCTCTCCGCCTACGCGCGACAGTTTCTCGGGCAAGTCGACCGGCCCGATGTGGACTTCATCGAAGGGCTGAGCCCCGCGGTGAGCATCGACCAGAAATCGACCAACCGCAACCCGCGGTCGACAGTCGGCACGATCACCGAGATCTACGACTACATGCGCCTGCTCTGGGCGCGCATCGGCGTACCGCACTGTCCGGAGTGCGGCGAACGCATCTCGCGCCAGACCGTGCAGCAGATCGCCGACCAACTCATGACACTCGAGCCGGGCATCCGCTATCAAATTGTCAGCCCGGTGATCTCGCAGAAGAAGGGCGAGTTCGTCGACCTGTTCAAGGAGCTCGCGGCTGCCGGCTATTCGCGCGCTCTCGTCGACGGCGAGCAGATTCAACTGAGCGAACCGCCGACCCTGAAGAAGCAGGTCAAGCACGATATCTCGGTCGTTGTCGACCGGCTCGTCGCGGGCGACGACATTCTCACGCGGCTCACGGACTCGCTTGAAACGGCGCTGCGCCTCACCGACGGCATTGTCGCGATCAACTTCGTCGATGAGACGGGGGATGCCGCATGGCGCTCGTACTCCGAGAAGCTCTCCTGCCCCAACAACCACCCGCTGCAACTCACCGAGATCGAGCCGCGCACCTTCTCGTTCAACGCCCCCTTCGGCGCATGCCCCGAGTGCTCGGGTCTCGGCACTCGCATGTCGGTCGACGCTGACCTGCTCATCGCCGACGACTCGGTGAGCCTCGCCGAGGGCGCGATCCTGCCGTGGACCAACTCGGGCAAGGGCCTATTCAACTACTTCGAGAAACTGCTCGACGGCCTCTCCCGCGACCTCGGCTTCGACCTTGACACCCCGTGGGGCGAACTCGACTCCACGGTGCAAGACGCCATCCTCCGCGGCAACAACTTCGAGGTCACCGTCAAGTGGAAGAACCGCTACGGCCGTGAACTGCGCTACTCCACCGGCTTCGAGGGCGTCATGCCCTACATCGAACGCAAATACCTCGAAGCCGAGACCGACGTGCAGCGCCAGCGCTTCGCCGCCTACCTGCGCGAGATTCCGTGCCCGGTGTGCGAGGGCAAGCGCCTCAAGCCCGAAGTACTCGCGGTCACCGTCGACGGCCGCAGCATCTCCGACATTTGCGATCTGAGTCTCGCGGATGCGCACGAGTTCATGCAGCAACTCGAGCTCTCCGCGCGGGACGCGAAAATCGCGGTGCAAGTGCTGCGCGAGATCCGTCTGCGGCTCGAGTTTCTGATCGAGGTCGGCCTGAGCTACCTCGACCTCTCGCGCGCGGCGGCGACGCTCTCCGGCGGCGAGGCCCAGCGCATCCGCCTCGCAACCCAGATCGGCTCAGGCCTCACCGGGGTGCTCTATGTGTTGGACGAGCCGAGCATCGGCCTGCACCAGCGCGACAACCGCCGCCTTATCGACACGCTCGTCAAGCTCAAGAACCTCGGCAACACGCTCATCGTGGTCGAGCACGACGAAGACACCATTCGCACTGCCGACTGGATCGTCGACATCGGTCCCGGCGCCGGCGAGCACGGCGGGCAGGTCGTGCACTCCGGCACGTACGAGGGACTCATCGCGAACCCGCTCTCGATCACCGGCGACTACCTCGCCGGGCGCAAGGCCATCGCCACGCCCGCGAAGCGCCGGCCGATCGACGCCGAGCGCAAGATCACTGTCGAGGGCGCGCGCGCGAACAACCTCAAGAACGTCACCGTGAGCTTCCCGCTTGGCACGTTCACCGCGGTCACCGGGGTGAGCGGTTCGGGCAAGTCGAGCCTCGTCAACGACATTCTCTATAAGGTGCTCGCCAACGAACTCAACGGCGCCCGGCAGATCCCGGGTAAGCACACGCGCGTCACCGGTCTGGAGAACCTGGATAAGGTCGTGCACGTCGACCAGAATCCGATCGGACGCACGCCGCGCTCGAACCCGGCGACCTATACGGGCGTCTTCGATCGCATCCGCACCCTCTTCTCGGAGACAGCCGACTCGAAGGCCCGCGGGTACCTGCCCGGCCGGTTCAGCTTCAACGTCAAGGGTGGGCGCTGCGAGAACTGCTCCGGCGACGGCACGATCAAGATCGAGATGAACTTCCTGCCCGACGTCTACGTGGCGTGCGAGGTGTGCGGGGGAGCCCGCTACAACCGCGACACCCTCGCCGTGAAGTACAAGGGCAAGAACATCGCTGAGGTGCTCGACATGTCGATCACGGAGGCCGCGGAATTCTTCGAAGCGATCTCGGCGATCCACCGCTACCTGAAAACGCTCGAGGATGTCGGGCTCGGCTACGTGCGGCTCGGCCAGAGTGCGACGACCCTCTCCGGCGGCGAGGCGCAGCGCGTGAAGCTCGCGACCGAGCTGCAGCGCCGGTCGATGGGACGCAGCGTGTACGTGCTCGACGAGCCGACGACGGGCCTGCACTTCGAGGACGTGCGTAAGCTCCTGCTCGTACTCAACAGCCTCGTCGACAAGGGCAACACGGTCATCGTGATCGAGCACAACCTCGACGTGATCAAGAGTGCCGACTGGCTCATCGACCTCGGGCCCGAAGGCGGCGCGGGCGGGGGAGAGGTGCTCTCCACCGGCACCCCCGAAGAACTCGCCGCCCTCCCGAGCGCCACGGGCACCTTCCTCAAAGAGACCCTGGAGGGCGCGCGCGCCTGAACCGCGCGAGCGCGCGCCATGGCCGAAACCGTCAGCTACCGCCCGAAAGCCGGTGACATTCCCACCCAGCCCGGGGTGTACCGGTTTCGGGATGCCACGGGCCGCGTTCTCTACGTCGGCAAAGCGAAGAACCTGCGGTCGCGCCTGAGCAACTACTTCGCGCCGCTGAGCTCGCTGCACGAGCGTACCCGGCACATGGTCGAGAGCGCGGCGGGGGTCGAGTGGACCGTCGTCGGCACCGAGTTCGAGGCCCTGCAACTCGAGTACACCTGGATCAAGGAGTTCACGCCGCCGTTCAACGTGCAGTTCCGTGACGACAAGTCGTACCCGTACCTCGCGATCACGCTCGCCGAGCCGGTGCCGCGCGTGCTCGTCACGCGCAATCGCGGCATCGCGGGCGCGCGCTATTTCGGTCCGTACACAAAGGCCTGGGCTATCCGCGACACCGTCGACCACCTGCTCAAGGCGTTCCCGATGCGCAGTTGCTCGGATGCCACGTTCAAGCGCGCCGAGCAGACCGGCCGGCCCTGCCTGCTCGGCGACATCGGCAAGTGCGCCGCTCCCTGCGTGGGCCGGGTGACGCCGGAGGAGCACCGCTCGATCGTGCTCGACTTCGCGTCGTTCATGGCGGGCAACGATTCGCGCTACGTCGCGAGCGTGTCGAAGCGGATGCGCGAAGCATCCGAGAAACAGGACTACGAGGCAGCGGCCCGCTATCGCGATCAGCTCGCGGCGATGGAGGCCGCGCTGTCGAGAAGCGCGATCGTGCTCGCTGACGACGTGGATGTCGACATCTTCGGCATCGCGCACGACGAACTCGCCGCCGCGGTGCAGCAGTTCATTGTGCGCGGCGGGCGCATCCGCGGTGTGCGGGGCTGGGTGGTCGACAAGGAACTCGACGTCGAGTTGGGCGTGCTCGTCGAAACGGTGCTGCAGAACGCGTATGAAGACTCGGTTCCGCCTCGCGACGTGATCGTGCCCGCCCTGCCGGATGACACGGCCGAACTCGAAACCTGGCTCGCGGGCATCCGCGGCGCGGCCACGAAGCTGTCGATCGCGAAGCGCGGGGACAAGGCGGCCCTCGCCAAGACCGTCGCCGTCAACGCCTCGAGCGCACTGCTGCTCTACAAGACCCGTCGCAGCGCCGACTTTGTCGCGCGCTCCCAGGCCCTCGCCGATATTCAGGATGCCCTCGGCATGGACGAAGCCCCGCTGCGCATCGAGTGCTTCGACGTCTCGCACCTGAGCGGCACGAACATCGTCGCCTCGATGGTCGTCTTCGAGGACGGCCTGCCGCGCAAAGACCAATACCGCCGGTTCGCGATCGGCGAGTCGAGTGACGACACCGACTCGATCTACCAGACGCTGTCGCGGCGGGTGGCTTACTTGCGGGCGGCGACGGGTGAGGTCGGCGGGGTGGATGGACCGGACGGGTCGGACCCGGCGGGCGCGGCGGAGACGCCGGACGTGCCGGCAGCACCGCCCGATGAGGGTCTCGAGAACCGCCGCCGCAAGTTCGCCTACCCGCCCCAGCTCCTCATCGTCGACGGCGGGCAACCCCAGGTCGCGGCGGCGCAACGTGCGCTCGACGAGGCCGGCATCACGGGCATCCAACTTTGTGGCATCGCGAAGCGGCTCGAGGAGATCTGGCTGCCGGGTTCTGATTACCCGGTGATTCTGCCGCGCAATAGCGACGCGCTCTTCCTCATCCAGAGAATCCGCGATGAAGCGCACCGGTTCGCGATCAGTTACCAGCGGCAGAAGCGGGGCAACGATATCCGCTCGGTGCTTGCTGACATCCCGGGGCTCGGGCCTTCGCGCGTGAAGGAACTGCTCAGACACTTCGGCTCGGTCGCGCGTCTGAAAGAGGCCGATGCGAAGGCGGTCGCCGAGGTCCGCGGCATCGGCGAGCAGCTCGCCGAGACCATCGTGCAACGTCTGCACGCCTGACGACACGCCGGTAGTCTTGGTGCGATGGCCGCGGCGACTGAACAGCAGGAAATGCTCATTGTCACCGGCATGTCCGGTGCCGGTCGTTCCACCGTGGGCAACGCTCTCGAAGACCTCGGCTGGTACGTCGTCGACAACCTGCCGCCCCAGATGCTGCGGCCGCTCGTCGATCTCGCGCAGCACGCGGGCAACTCGCTGCCCCGAATCGCGGCCGTCGTCGACGTGCGCGGCGGCAAGCTGTTCAGCGCGGTGCAGGAGGCAATCGAGTCACTGAGAGCCAACGCCCAAGTGCGCGTGCTCTTTCTCGAGGCCACGGATGCCGCGCTCGTGCGCCGGTTCGAGCAAGTGCGCCGGCCGCATCCGCTTCAGGGCGACGGCACCCTGCTCGACGGAATCGCCGCCGAGCGCTCGCTCATGGCCGAGATCCGGGCCAGCAGCGACCTCATCATCGACACCTCCGAACTGAACATCCACGAGCTGGCCAACACCATCTCGGATCGTTTCGCCGAGGAGGATGCCCCCGGACTCAACGTCACCGTCATGAGCTTCGGCTTCAAGTACGGGCTGCCGGCGGACGCCGATCTGGTGGCGGATGCCCGCTTTCTGCCCAACCCGTTCTGGAACGAAGACCTCAAGGCGCTCACCGGTCGCGATGCCAAAGTGCGCGATTTCGTGCTCGCCCAGCAGGGGGCATCCGAATTCATCGAGGTCTATGCCAAGGCGATCGAGCCCGTCTTCGAGGGCTATCAGCGCGAGAACAAACGACACGCTACGATCGCCATTGGTTGCACGGGCGGAAAGCATCGGTCGGTCGTGATTGCGGAAGAGCTCGCGACGAAGATCAGCAACCTGCCCGGGGTGGCCGTGAGCGTCAAGCATCGCGACCTGGGCCGCGAATAACGAGCGCGAATAACGAGCGCGAATAACGAGCGCGAATAACGAGGAGAACTTTTACGTGGCATTAACCGCCGAGGTCAAGAACGAACTAGCAGCCGTGCGGGCTGGCAAGACGACCGTGCGCGCGGCAGAACTGGCAACGGTGCTGCGGTTCTCCGGCGGACTGCAAGTGATCTCGAGCCGCATCGCGGTCGAGTCCGAACTCGACACCGAGCAGCTCGCCAAGCGCGTGCATCAGGAGATCGGCGAACTCTACGGCGTGCGCTCCGACATCTCGGTGATCTCCGCGGGCGGCGGCCGCCGAGCCAGCCACTACCTGGTGCGGGTCCTCGACGGTGGCGAGACCCTCGC
>SCSV01000135.1 GCA_004297555.1 Salinibacterium sp. | reverse complement strand
TTCGAGGCGAAGCCCTTGTTCCAGGAGTGCACCTGGCGAAGATCAGCGAAACCACCCTGCGTGAAGGCGCGCACCAGGTTCAGCGTGGCGACTGCCGTGTGGTACCCCTCGACGAGACGGCTCGGATCGGCCTCGCGCGATTCCGGGGTGAAGTCGTAACCGTTGACGATGTCGCCGCGGTAGGCCGGTAGGGTCACGTCGCCGCGAGTCTCGGTGTCGCTCGAGCGCGGCTTGGCGAACTGACCGGCCATGCGGCCCATCTTGACGATCGGTTTCGAGGCACCGTAGGTGAGCACGACCGCCATCTGCAGGATTGTCTTCACGCGGTCGCGGATCTGCTGCGCGGTGGCGCCGGCAAACGTCTCAGCGCAATCGCCGCCCTGCAGGAGGAAGGCATCGCCCTGGGCCGCGCGCGCGAGGCGGTCGCGCAGAATGTCGACCTCGCCTGCGAAGACCAGGGGCGGGAGCGTCGCGATCTTCGCCGACGCCGCGCCGACCGCATCGGCATCCGGCCATTCCGGCTGCTGCTTGATGGGGAGCGTCCGCCAATGGTCGAGCCCGGCGACCACTGCAGGATCGGGGACTACGACAGGTTCGGACGGATCAACCACGGAGAATTCCTTTTGGGCGATGGAGCGTTTCGGCGATACAAGCAAGAGGCCAGCTAATGAGCCTAGCGGAGCAGTGCAGTTGCGAGTGGCGCCCACGCTAGCGGCGAGAACCCACGCGCTCCTTAACTGAAGAGGCGTAGACATCCACATATTCCTGGCCGCTGATCTTGCTCAACTCGTACATGATCTCGTCGGTGATGGAACGCAGGATGAACCGGTCACCCTCCATGCCCTCGAAGCGGGAGAAATCGAGCGGTTCACCGAAGATCACGCCGATGCGGCGCACTTTGGGAAGCTTGCTGCCGATCGGCATGACCTTCTCGGTGTCGATCATTGCAACTGGGACGACCGGCACGTGCGCCTCGAGGATCATGCGCGCAACACCGGTGCGACCGCGGTAGAGCTTGCCATCCGGGCTTCTTGTGCCCTCGGGGTAGATGCCGAGCACATCGCCCTTGACCAGAACGCGAAGACCGGTGTTGAGGGATGCCTCGGAGGCTTTGCCGCCAGAGCGATCGATGGGCAGCATGCCCGTGCCGAGCAGGAACGACTTGATCGCCCAGCCGCGGATGCCCCGGCCGACGAAGTAATCGCTCTTGGCGAGGAAGTAGATGCGCCGCTCAATGAGCAGCGGCAGGAAGATCGAGTCGACCACCGAGAGGTGGTTGCTGGCCAGGATCACTCCGCCCGTGCGTGGAATGTTCTCCAGACCGCTCACCCAGGGGCGAAAAACGGTTCTGACGATCGGGCCCGCGATCAGGTTCTTCATGAACCAGTAGAACATCGCTTCCGCCACCTCCAATCGACAACGCTCTACTCTAGCGGCCAGCTGTTTTGCCGACTGATCAGGCACCCGTTCGCCAGGCATGCGCCACCTAGAATAAGAGCAAATCACCGGCCCCAGAGGAGTAGTCGTGAAGCAGTTCGACGTACCTGC
>SCSV01000134.1 GCA_004297555.1 Salinibacterium sp. | reverse complement strand
CGTGACCTTCGGCGACACCGCTGAAGGTCACGCTCGAGGAGACGATCGCGAAGAGCACCGCGAGAGCGGGGGCGATTCCGGCGCCCGCGATGAGCAGCGTGACGCCGAGCCAGAAGAAGTTAAGTCCGAACATCGCGAGCGCCATCCCGGCGAACACGGCGAACATTCTGCGCGCGAGCGTCCATGGCCCGATTCTCTGGTGGCCGAGGGCGAGTCCGCTCACGAATGATCCGATCGCCCAGATCGACAGCAGGATGCCCGCTTGCGGCCCAGTTCGGCCGAAGGTCGCGACCACCCCGGCTTCGGTCGCCGCGCAGGCGCCGATAAGGAGAAAACCGGTGAGCGTCGAGAGCAGAACTGGTGGATGCCCGAGCACCGCCCCCAACGAGCCGACGCTTCGCGGTATGCGCACCCGCCCCACCTCCGGGCTTGCGATGAACCAGACGCCGCCAATAAGCAGGAACGCCGCGGCGGCGAGAATCGCAATAACCGTCGAGACCTGCACCGCGAGAAACGTGGTGATGACCGGTCCGGTGACCCAGATGAGTTCTTGGGCCGAGGCATCCAGAGCAAAGAGGGGGGTGAGTTGCTGGGCGTTGACCAGCTTGGGGTAAATGGTGCGCACGGCGGGCTGGATCGGGGGAGTGCTGAGCCCGCAGAGCAGACCGGCGAGCATGTAGAAGGGCAGCGTCATTTCGAGGAGGGCGATGCTCAGGATGCTCGCGGCGCAGACCACAAGGGTGAGGGTGAGGACGCGGCGCATGCCCCACACGCCCATCCACCTGCTCGTCAGCGGGCCGGCGACTGCCTGCCCGAGGCTGGTTGCGGCGAGCACCAGACCGGCCGCGCCATAGGAACCGAGCACGAGCTGAATGTGCAGAAGGAAGGCGAGCGAGAGCATTCCGGACGGAAAACGCCCGGTCAGTTGCGCGGCAATAAGCCGGGCGACTCCGGGAGTTTTCAACAGGTCGGCGTAACTGCTCACGAGAAACTCAGCATAGCCGGGCCGATTTTCGGCGGAATTCTGGCCTTTGTGCCTCTGTCAGGGGGTACGAATAACCTGTTCAGAAGTCGGCGAACTTATGCACAGGCTGTGGAACACGCCCACTATATGTTGGGTTGGCCGCCTGCGGTTTACACGATATATAGTGGTGGAACCGCCCGGCCGGGGGTTACGCTGAAGTAAGGCTTTGGGTCATGTCGAGGGAGTTTTCGTGGGAATAACAGTTGTCAAGCGCAGCGGGGAGCGCGAGCCCTACGACGCGAACAAAATCAACCTGGCAATCGAGGCGGCCAGCGCCGGTCTCGACGAGAACATCACCTGGGTCACGCAGATCGCCTCCGAACTTGAGCTGACCCTGTTCGACGGAATCACGACCCAGCAACTGGATGAAGCGGTCATCCAGGTCGCATTGCAGAACGTCAAAGACGACCCGGCCTTCGACATCGTCGCCGCCCGGCTATTACTCAAGACCATCTACAAGCGCGTGCTCGGCGACTACGAATCCTCCGACGAACTGAAAGAACTGCACCGCGCCCACTTCGCCCCCAACGTCACTCGCGGCGTCGCCGAGGGACTCCTCGACCCGCGCCTCACCCAACTCTTCGACCTCGAGAAGCTTGCGAGCCACCTGGAGCCCGCCCACGACGAATTGCTCAAGTACATCGGCGTCGTCACCCTGAACAACCGCTACGGCATCAAGGGCCGCAACGGGGATGCCCTGGAGGTTCCGCAGTACTTCTGGATGCGAATCGCGATGGGCCTCAGCCTCAACGAGGCAGACCCGAACGAGGCGGCGCTCGCGTTCTATCGCAAGATGAGCACCCTCGAATACCTTGCCGCTGGCTCCACCCTCGTGAACGCCGGCACGATCTACCCCCAGCTCGCCAACTGCTTCGTGATGGAAATGCAAGACGACATGGAGCACATCGCGAAGACGACCCGCGATGTGATGTGGCTCACCAAGGGCACCGGCGGTATCGGGCTCTCGGTCACCAAGCTGCGCGCCCAAGGCTCGCCCATCCGCTCCAACAACACCACCTCGACTGGGCCCATCCCGTTCATGCACACGATCGACTCGATCCTCCGAGCGGTCAGCCGGGGCGGCAAGAAGTTCGGCGCGCTGTGCTTCTACATGGAGAACTGGCACCTCGACTTCCCCGAGTTCCTCGACCTGCGCCAGAACTCGGGCGACCCCTACCGCCGCACCCGCACCGCGAACACCGCGGTGTGGATCAGCGACGAGTTCATGAAGCGCGTGCAGAACGACGACGACTGGTACCTCTTCGACCCGCTCGAAGTGCAAGACCTCAACGAGCTCTACGGCAAGGCCTTCTCCGAGCGCTACAACGAGTACGTCGCCAAGGCCGAGTCCGGCCAGATGCGCATGTTCAAGAAGGTAGGCGCGCGCGAGCAATTCAAGTCGATCCTGATCGCCCTACAGACCACGAGCCACCCCTGGCTCACATGGAAAGACACGATCAACAACCGCGCCCTCAACAACAACACCGGCACGATCCACCTCTCCAACCTGTGCACCGAAATCACCCTCCCTCAGGACGAAGACAACGTCTCGGTGTGCAACCTCGCCTCGATCAACCTGTCGCAGCACTTCGCCGACGGCAAGGTCGATTTCCCGAAGCTCGCTGAGAGTGCCCGCCTCGCGGTGCGCCAGCTCGACAACCTGATCGACATCACGCGATCGAGCGTCACCGAAGCCGACTTCTCCAACGAGCAGAACCGTGCCGTCGGACTCGGCGTCATGGGCTTCACCGATGTGATCGAGCGACTCGGCATCAGCTACGAGAGCGAAGAGGCCTACGACCTCATCGACGAGATCGTCGAGCACATCTCCTACGCCGCGATCGAAGCGAGCACCGAGCTCGCCAAGGAGCGCGGCTCGTACCCGAACTTCGAGGGCAGCCGCTGGTCGAAGGGCCTCGTGCCGCTCGACTCCATCGCACTCACCGAGTCCGACCGCGGAGTCGAGATCAAGGTCAACCGCACCTCGCGATTGGACTGGGATGCTCTGCGCGTCAAGGTAAAGCAGGGGATGCGCAACGCGACGCTCATGGCTGTCGCGCCGACGGCATCCATTGGTCTGGTCGCCGGCACCACGCCGGGGCTCGACCCGCAGTTCTCGCAGATCTTCAGCCGTGCGACCTCCAACGGCAAGTTCCTCGAGGTCAACCGCAACCTCGTGGCCGACCTGCAGAAGCTCGGCATCTGGGATTCCACGCGCGAAGCGATTCTGCGCAGCCAGGGCGACGTGCAGAACATCGCCGCCATCCCGGACTCGATCAAGGCCACCTACAAGACGAGCTTCCAGCTCTCCCCCTATGCCTTCCTCGAGGTGGCGGCTCGTGCGCAGAAGTGGATCGACCAGTCGATCAGCCGCAACATGTACCTCGAGACGCGCGACCTCGGCGACATGATGGACATCTACTTCGCGGCCTGGGAGCGCGGCGTCAAGACGACGTACTACCTCCACATGAAGCCGCGCCACACGGCGGAGCAGTCCACGGTCAAGGTCAACAAGGCCGAAGAGCTCGTCTCAAGTGCTCACGCGCCGACCGCCGCGAGCACTCCCGCTGCTGCTGGGGCTACGCCCGCGCGCCGCGGCTTCGGAGGCCTCTCGCCGAAGGCAGGCGCCTGATGAACCAGGATGCTCCTGCGCCCGTCATCAGCATCGACGAGTACTTCGTGCCCGTCGACCCGATGGACGAGTTGCGCTGCGACAGCTGCCAATAACACCCGATCTCGACGTAAGAAGCACTCATGGGAATTCTTGGAACCGGCCTGCAAGAAGGCCTCCTCCTCAAGCCGATCCGCTACCAGTGGGCAATGGACCTCTACGACCAGGCGGTCGCGAACACCTGGTTCCCGAACGAGATCCAGCTCGGCGAGGACATCGCCGACTTCAAGAAGATGACCGATGAGGAACGTCACGCCGTGACCTTCCTGATGAGCTACTTCAACCCCAACGAGTTGCTCGTCAACAAGGCGCTCGCCTTCGGTGTCTACCCGTACGTCAGCGCCGCGGAGTGCAGCCTGTACCTGGCCAAGCAGATGTGGGAAGAAGCCAACCACTGCATGAGCTTCGAGTACGTGCTCGAGACCTTCCCGATCGACCGTGAGGCCGCCTACAACTCGCACCTCGACATCCCTTCGATGGCCCGCAAAGAAGAGTTCGAGGTCAAATACATCCGGCGGATGACCGAGCAAACCCTTGACATCACGACGACCGAGGGCAAGAAAGACTTCGTGCGCAACCTCGTCGCGTACAACGTGATCCTCGAGGGAGTCTGGTTCTACTCGGGCTTCATGGTCGCCCTGTCGTTCCGGCAGCGCAACCTGCTGCGCAACTTCGGCTCGCTCATGGACTGGGTGGTGCGCGACGAGAGCTTGCACCTCAAGTTCGGCATCAACCTCATCCTGACTGTGCTCGAAGAGAACCCCGACCTGCAGACCGAGGAGTTCGCGACCGAGATCAAGCAGATGATTCTGGATGCTGTGGAGATGGAGGAGGAATACAACCGCGACCTGCTGCCCGGCGGCATCCTCGGACTCAACTCCACCTACATCAACCAGTATGTGAAGTACCTGGCCGACCGGCGACTCGAGGAGCTCGGGTTCGACGCGCATTACAACGTCACCAACCCAGCCAAGTGGATGGCCGCAGCCAACGACACCCTGCAGCTCGTGAACTTCTTCGAGTCGACGAACACCTCGTACGAGTCGAACGCCTCGGCGGGGTCGAGCACAAAAAAGGAGTGACTTGGATTCCTCGTCGACGCGATTTGCAGAGCGAGTGCTCAACACGTACGAGCGCGCGCGGACGATAAATCTCTCGAAGTCAGTTACAGCATCGGGGATGCTCCGAGAGTCTGGACACCCAGCCTTTTCCGCGCTTGCCGTCGGGGAAGGGTCTGTCGGGATTTTTGTGTAACTGGTTCGGCGTGATGCTGCAGCTTTGGGGCTGTGGCGTGGAGATGATCACGTATGAACGAGATTCAGAGTTATCGGCAGGTTGATCCTCAGACG
>SCSV01000133.1 GCA_004297555.1 Salinibacterium sp. | reverse complement strand
CGAAAACTGGTCGGCCTGCGGACGGCCGATGGCGATGACCTTCTTATCGAGATCGAAATCCCAGAGCTTGTGCTTGAGCCGTTCGATGGCCGCGTCGCCGGCGACAAGGCTGTAGTCGTAGGCCTTGAACTGGTTCGTGGTCATGTACATCTTGTCGCTCTCACCGTGGTTGATGAAAACGTGCCACATGCGGCCGTAGCGGAACATCTGGAAGTTCTTGGCGTTCTGGTTCACGTAGAACACGATCTTGAGATCTTGCTCAGCGACAAACTGTTCGAGGTCGGTCACCCGCCGCAGATACAGGGCCGGTACCGGCGATTCTGCCCAGAGAGCGAGCGCTGTGCTCGGGCTGCGCGAGATGATCGTGACCGGCCACGTCGCGGCGATCTCGGCGAGCGGCGCGTACCACTGCCGAATCTGGTACATGTTGACCTTGGTGTCGGCGAAGTACACGGCAATGTCTATCGTGCCGGCTGTGGGCAGCGGGTGCTCGCGCCCCTGAGCCTCAACCGCCTTGCGATTGTTGCGCGACCGCACCAGGCGCACCAGCACGCGCTGAGCGGTCTGGATGTCGTGAAGCAGTGCCATGGGTCCTCCCGGAAAAGACTAGATCAGCGGTGGTCGGCCGGCTCGCGCCATGCGCCAGACCGTCTTCCACGCGATGCGGCGTCGGCCTCCCGGATTCTCCCGCCAGCCGGCGAGCCATCCCCCGAACCAGGACTTCAGCCCAGCGGGATTGCGCAGCGAGCGCAGGAGCTGGATTCCCGTCCAACTTCCCACGTAGAGCGGCGCGAGCAGCCACGGCAGATTGCGCTTCGCGAGCCATACCCGATTGCGGGCATTCAGTCGGTAGTAGTACTCGTGCCGGGTCGGCTTGACGGCCGGGTGGTTCGCCATCAGGTCGGCGGCGTAGAGAACACGCTTGCCCTGGTCCCAGACGCGCCAGGCGAGTTCGATGCCTTCATGCGCGTAGAAGTACGGGTCACCCCAGCCCTCGATCGCGTCGAAGACCGCGCGGGGCAGCAGCGTCGCGCCCTCCCACACCGAGAAGACATTGCCCGACTCCGCCGGGTCTCCTTTGCGGATGCGCGGGATCCACCGGGTCGGGTTCTCGACGCCGCTCGGGTCCACGACCCTCGGTTGCAGAAGTCCGATGCTCGAGTCGGCCTCGATCTTGGCGATCGCATCGGCGAGAAAGGTCGGCGAGGGGATTCTTGCATCATCGTCGAGAAAGAAAATGTAGTCCCCGGTGACCTCGGCAGCACCACGGTTGCGGCCCGCCGGAATGCCAAGGTTCTCGGGCAGGGCGAGCGCCCTCACGCCTTTCGGCAGCCCGCTCGGGGTCCAGGCATTGCCCACCACGACGATGTCGAGCTCGACGCCGGTTTGCGCAACGAGACTTTCCAGCCCGCGCGCGAGGTCATCCGGGCGGGTGCCCATTGAAAGGGAGACGACACCGACTGTCGGTGTTTCGGGGCGAGCCACGGTTAGGAGCGCACCCGCTTCGAGGCCATGATGGCGACGAAGTGGCCGACGAGCGCGAGCACGGCGAGGGGCAGCAGAATCAGCACGAGCGAGCGCTCGGCGACAAGCGGCGGTAGGAACAGTGCGGCGATGGCGCTGAGGAAGGCGATCATCGTCAGCTCGACCGAGTGGTAAAGACGGTGGAATGGAAGGAAGCGCGCCGCGCGCCGCAACCGCGCGACGAGTCTCTGGCTTGGCTCGGCCTCACCCTTGCGGTCGCTGAGTTTGGCGAGACCCGCGTTGGCGCGGGCGACGTGCACCATGTCGTTGAGCGCTTTGTTGAGCACGATCACGAGAGCGAGAGCAAGGCCCACGGTCGTCCAGGCGAAGTCGGCCGGGAACTCGAGCGGCCAGCCGGCAGCACGAATGCCGAGCGCCACCGGGATGAACGCCTCAGTCGAGTAGTGCCCGACCTTGTCGAGGAAGACCCCCGCGGGCGACCGGTCATCCCGCCACCTCGCGACCTCTCCGTCACAGCAATCGACGAGCATCTGCATTTGGCCGAGCACGAGGGCGAGGCCTGCACCAGCAACTCCTGGAATGAGCAGCGAGGCGGCCGTTGACCAGCCGACCAGAATCATCAGCCCGGTGACGCCGTTTGCCGAGATGCTCGTCTTAAGGAGCATCCAGGTCAGGTACGGCGAGATATCACGCAAATACAGCGACGCGGTCCAGTGCTCGGCGTTGGCGCGCAACCGCACCTCGGGAGGTTGGGTCACTTCACGGAGTTGGGCGATGGATGTCGGCCTCGAGTGCAGGTCAGTCACACGTCACCTTCCCGTATGTTCGGTGATGTTCCTGGTGAGCTTGAGAAACCCGAGCAGGAAACCGGTGCCCCAACCGAAGTGGATGCATGGCAAGACTATGAGATACCAGGCGCCCGCGCCGAGGCCATTGCGCGCGCCGGCAACGACGGCGGCACCGAGAACGAACGCTGCGTAGAGCGCGGGAACCGCGAGCGCGAGCGCCAGGAGCGGGATCGAGACAGCAACCCCGACGATACCGAGGACGACCGAGAGGGCGATGCCGAGAACCGCAACAGGTGGCACGAAGTAGCGGATGGAGTTAGCGCTGCCGAATCGCCGGGCGAGTTCGCCGCGCCAAATGCCCGTGGCGACGAACTGGCGCACGAGCTTGCGCAGGCTCGATCGCGGTCGGTAGACGACCGTGAGATCGGGCGTGAACCAGACCGTGCCGCCCGAGGCGCGCAACCGGCGGTTGAGCTCCCAGTCCTGGCCCCGCTTGATGTCCTCGTCGAACAGGCCAACGTCAACCAGTCGGCTGCGCTGGAACACGCCGAGGTAGGCGGTGTCCGCCGGGCCTGCCTTGCCCCCGACGTGGTGCTGCGTTCCGCCCAGGCCTTCCGGCGAGCCGTAGGCGTGGGCGACGGCCTTCTCGAAAGGCGTCGTGCCCTCGGCCTTCATGATGCCGCCGACGTTGTCGGCTCCCGTCGCCAGAAGAGTCTCAACCGCGATGCGGGTGTAGTTCGTCGGGAGCACGGAATGTGCATCGACCCTGACGACAACAGGAAAGGTGGATGCCCTAATCGCGGCGTTCAGACCTCCGGGCGTCGAGCCCAGCTCGTTGGGGATGCTGCGGATGCGGGCATCCGCCTTCGCCATGGTCTTGATGATCTCGTTGGTGCCGTCAACGCTCGGCCCGAGGGCGAGCACGATCTCGAACGGGCCCGCGTAGTCCTGGGCAGTGAGACTGTCGATCGCGGCCTCGATGTGCTCGACTTCGTTGAGCACAGGCATCACGTACGAGACGCCCGGAAGGGCATCGGCTTGCTGCGCCATGAGCTCCAATGTGTCTCGTTCGGGGAATACAGAGCCTACCAGCGCGGCGCGATCGGGCTGGCTCTGGGCATCCCGCGCCCCGTTCGGTTCGACTACTTGAGCGCCCCGAGCGTGACTTTGGTGGTCGTGGCGCTGCCGCCCCGCACATAGGTGATCGTCACGGTAGCCCCGGCCGGCAAGGATCGCACTTGGGCGGTGATGTCGGTCTTACCGGTGATCGGGATGCCGTTGAGTTTGGTGATCACGTCGCCCACTTTGAGTCCCGCGCGATCCGCAGCACCGCCGCTCGCGATCTCGACGATGCTCGCTCCGACCACCGTGCTGTGGCTCTGATCGCCACTGTCACCGACGTCGGAGACCGTTGCGCCGAGCAGTCCGTGAGTGGCCTTGCCGTTCTCTTGGATCTCTTTGGCAATGCGCTTGGCGAGGTTCGAGGGAATCGCAAAACCGACACCGATGCTGCCCGATTGCTCGGTGCTGTTGTTCGCGGTCGCAATCGCCACGTTAACGCCGATCACCTCGCCGTCGGAATTGAGCAGCGCGCCGCCTGAATTACCCGGGTTGATTGCGGCATCCGTTTGCAGCACCGAAAGCGAGATGGTGGATGACGGCGCCTTGCGCTGCTGCCCCCCGGGCAGGTCGAAGTTCCAGAAATCGAATGGACTCGGACTCGACGGCGGCGTGTCGCTCGTCTGTTTCGGCACCTCGGACGAGGCGATCGTGATGCTGCGGTTGAGGGCACTGACGATGCCGGTGGTCACCGTGCCGGCTAGTCCGAGCGGTGCACCTATGGCGATCGCCGTGTCGCCGACATTGAGTTTGGACGAGTCGGCGAAGGTGGCAGGGCGCAGTTTGGCGGAAGGGTCGATCTTGATCACTGCCAGGTCAGTGACCGGGTCGGTACCAACCACGGTGGCATCGTAGAGCCGGCCGGTGTTCGTCTCGACCTGCAACTTCGCGTCAGCGATCTGCCCGTCGAGAGTGACGACGTGCGTGTTTGTGAGGATCTCGCCGTCGGCGTTCAGCACGATTCCCGATCCAGTGCCACCGGCGTTCGCGGAGGATACCGAGATCGTCACGACCGATGGCGAGGCCTCAGCCGCGACTGCCGTGATCTGCGTGGCGTCAGCCGGATCGTTGACGGTGATTGCCGCTGGATCGCTGGCTTCCGGGCCAGCGGTGCGGCCGGCTGACGTCACGAGAGCGATGCCGGCCCCAGATGCGCCACCAATGATCGCCCCGACGGCCAGCGCCGCGATGATGGCGACGGTTGGTCGTTTGCTTGGGACTGTGGAAGAGTCGATCGGGGATGCTTCGCTCAGGTTGGGTTCGCTCGGGGGCGCGACGGTCATTGACCCTCCTTCTCGGGCAAGCCTTTCATGCTGAACCTGAGCATTGTATTCGCGTTCGCTGAGAGGGCCGGACTCGGGGTCTGGCGCTGGCTCGGGCGCCCTGGCCGAGGTTCACGAACTGGATGACAGCGTTTCTATCGACGATGTCGCCGTGGATACCGGCTCAACGAGGGCGACCGGCTCGGGCATCACTACGGGTGCGACATCCGATGAGACTTCGGTCTCGATTGGTCGCTTGACGAGTGGCAGAGTCAGGCTGAATGTGGTGCCGACCCCCTCCTCGCTCTGCACGCCCATCTCGCCCTTATGGGCGATCACGATCGCTTTCGTGATGGTGAGACCGAGCCCGACGCCGGGCACAGCGTTGCGCGTCGCCGTCGAGGCGCGGAAGAAGCGCCCGAACAACTGGTCGAGTTCGGATGCCGCGATACCCATGCCCGTGTCGCGCACCGTGATGACCGCTTGAGTGTCGGTAACCCAGACCGCGAGCGTCACCTTGCCGCCACGCGGGGTGAACTTGATCGCGTTCGAGATGAGGTTGTCGATTGCTTGCCCCAACCGGAGCGGATCGCCGTGCACGATCGCCGGGTCTTTCGGGAACTCTTCGACGAGCTCGATACCGGCGGCATCGGCCACCGGTCCAGCCGACTCGATCGCGGCGGTGACGATGCTCTCCAGCGAGATGTCTCGCGAGTCGAGCGGGAACTTGCCGGACTCGACTTGGGCAGTGAAGAGCAAATCGCCGACGAGCCGCAACAGGCGGTGGGCGTTGCGCTCGGCGACACCCAGGTACTGCACTTGCTCGGGCGAGAGCGGGTTGTCCTCGTCGTCGCGCATGAGTTCGAGGTAGCCGAGGATCGAGCTGAGTGGGGTGCGCAACTCGTGGGAGATGAGGCCGACGAACTCGTCCTTGAGGCGCGCGACCTCCTTGGCCTGCGTCACGTCGGCTGCGACGAAAAGGTAGCCGATCGTATCCCCGTGCTCATCCATTCGCTTCGTCACTGAGAGCTGCACAGGCACGTGGGTGCCGTTCGCGCGCACGTAGGTCCATTCCCGACTCTCGGCCTGACCGAGCCGAGCGGTCTCGACGAGGGCGGAGAAGCCCGGGTTCAGTACCGTCTCGCCGGGCGGGTAGTTCAGTTCCCGCGCCCGCGCCTCGAGCTCCTCCGGCAAGTGGTAGTCGAAAATGTGCTTCTTGTCTTCCGTCTCGGCGGCGGTCGATCCGAGCAGCTTGGTCGCGCCCGGGTTCCAGGCGTCGATGAGCCCTTCCGGGTCGGTTCCGATCACCGCCTGCTCGGTAACCGCCGCCCACACGCCGCTAAACATGCGCTCGAATTCGCGCAGTTTGGCCTCGCTGTCTTGCAACTGGGCGGCATACTCGACCGTTCGCTGGAGCATCCGCTCCTTGTCTTCGGCCATTCGGCTGATCGAGCGCATCTGCGCTTTGCTCTGACGGGAGATCTCGTTGATGATGGCGGCACCCGCCGCGAAGATGAGCGGCACGAAGATCGCGCGAGTGATGTCTGTTGTGGTGTGGATGCCCGCAATGCCGAAGAACAACGGAAGCGAGAGGGCAACGGAGGCGCCGACCGCCGCGTAGACGATATTGCGACGGCCTTCCTCAGCAGCAAACCAGATGACTGGGAGTACCAAGAGCACGGTGAAGACCGAGAGTTCCGCGCCAGTGGCCGCGCGGAAAGCGCCGACGGCGAGCAAGTCGATGGCCGGTATGAAAAGCACTACGTGCGGAACGCTCTCCCACAACGTGAACACGATCGCCAGAATCGTGGCGAGCGACATGAGCGCGTAGCTCAGTATGAGCAAGGTCAGGTTGGTCGATGACATTCCCGGGATGAACAGGGTCATGAAAATGCCGAGCAGGTAAGCCAGGAAGAGCGGCCCCTGCTTGAGCGCGGGCGATGGGTGGTCGACCGAAATCACCCGCATGATGCGCTGGAAGATCTTCTTCATCGCGGTTGCTTACCCACAGCCAACCATGCCGTCAGTTCTCGTGGGCTGAAGGGCTTGGCCAAGAAGTAGTCCGCCCCGGCCTCCATGCCGGTGACCTTTGCCGCCTCATCCGCCGAGGCAGTGAGCAGCAGGATGCGAACATCCGCCAGAGCAGGATCCGCGCGCACCTGCCGACAGACTTCGGGTCCCGTGAGCTCGGGCATTGAGACATCCAGAATGGCCAGGTCGGGCACGTGCTCCCGGATCGCTTCGAGCGCCAATGCTCCGTCTTCGACATTGGCGACGACGATCATCCCGGCTTTCGCAGCAGCGATTATGACCAGTTCGCGAATGTCGGCGTTGTCATCCGCAACGACAACCGTGTTTGTCATTTCTCATGTCCCCCACTCTCAACTCCCCCAGCGCGGCACGGTGTCTTTGAGCACCTGCCGTATTTCGGCCCCAGTGAACGGTTTCGGCAGAATCGCCTCCGCGGCCGGAAAATCAGCGGCATCCAACACTGACGTGATGGCGATCGCGCAATCGGGCAAGTCGGCGCGAACGCGCTCTACGAGTTCCCAGCCGTCCATTCCAGGGAGCACGAGGTCGATCACGGCGAGCTCCGGCGGGTCGGCACGGTACGCCTCGATGGCTTGCTCCGCATTCTCGACCGTGGTGACGATGCATCCGGCCCGCTCGAAATTCTGGCGCAGCAGAGCCGACTGGTCTTCGCTGTCTTCGACCACGAGCACGCGGATCGGTCCGGTCATCACAGAATCGCTCATGCGAATCACCCCCTACTCCGCGTGACTGACGGCGGCGGAATCTCGCATGATCTCGAGCGGTTCGCAATACAGGCCCTGGCCGTAGCGCGACCAAGCGCGGGCCGTGGCGATCACGAAGTCGGGTTGCAGAGCGCGCGGTCGGGTGCCTTCCGTGGTGTAGCAGGCGATCATCTCAAGTTTCTTATCGATAAAGCCTTCGATAGTGACGAAGCGGTTCGGCCGAAAATCGACTGTCGCCGAGTTGCCTTGGTAGCAGGCGAGGGTCAGCACGTTCGCGGCGGCAATGAGCGTTGCGTCGTGCACGGCGCGATGATCGAGGTTCGCGTCGTTCTTGCTGTGCACATAGACGACTGCGGGGTCGAGTTCCGCGATCACCTTCTGAATAACCTCGGTCGTGTGCGGCGCGGTGCTCAAGCCGTTGCCGGGCAGGTCTTCGAGCATCACCTGTGCGCCGATCACCGCCCCTGAGGCGGAGAGTTCATTCCAGGCACCCTGGATGCCCGTGTCGCGCATCCCGCGGGTGAGACTGAGAATCGTGACCGAGTCGCCGACCGCCACGTGAGCAGCAAGGATTCCGCCGACCCCGACCTCGACGTCGTCGGGGTGGGCGCCGATGGCAAGCACCACCTTGGGCTTGGGTGCGGACTCCGCTGCGGCCCGCGCCTGCTCGCCGAGGCGGGTGACATGAGCGACCAGGTCAGCACCCGTGACTGGCTTGGTGAGAAACTCGTCGGCGTGACTGCGGAGCGCGGTCACCGCGAAGTCGAGCGAGGCATGGGCGGTCATCACGATCACCGGAGTTCCGGGCTTGACCTCGCGAACCTGTGTGATCAACTCAAGACCCGAACCGCCCGGCAATTCGATGTCGGTGATCACGACATCCGGCGCGAAATCGCGCACCGCTGCTGCGACCTGGCGCGGGTCGCCGATGGTCATGACAGTGCACAATTCGCGCTTTTCCAGCACGGTCTTCACGAACATCGCCACATCGACGTCGTCTTCGATGATGATGACTCTGAATGGTTCGGACATCCACGCTCCCCTTTGAGACATCCCAACTTTACCGTTCAGCGCGCGCGCAAACGGGGTACGAAACCCCCAAAGCGCGGGTGATTACGGCCTCGCCGCCTGCGCCCGAGCGATGTAGCGTGGCGCCATGACACGACACACCCACGCCCGCACCATGACGCCCGCAGTAGCAGGGTGACGCACGTGGCATGGCTGCGCGGTCTGTTCGCTTCCAAACCCCTGCTCCATGTTCGTCCGACACCGGCACTGGTCCCCTAGTCGTTCTCTTGCACGGTATCGCGTCGTCGTGGGTGACCTTCGAGAACGTCATTCCCCTGATCAAGCCGAACCATCGCGTCATCGCGCTCGACCTTCTTGGTTTCGGAGCGTCGCCCGCGCCCGACGACGCCGACTACACGGTCGCCGAGCATGCCGCCGCGATCGCCCGAACAATTCGGGCACTGCGCATCCGGGGCCGTTTCGTTCTTGTTGGGCACTCGATGGGAGCCATCATCGCGAGCCGCTATGCCGCCACGCACCGATCCCAAGTTGAGCGACTCGTACTGATCAGCCCACCGATCTACCTGACACCGACCGAGATTGGTCGCGAACCTGATCGAACGGCAATGGGACTGTACTTCGTGATCTACGAGTTTCTCCGTCAGAACAAGGAGTTCACCATCAGGGCAGCGACCCAACTCGCGCAAATCTCACCAATCAAGAACCTACTTGAGGTCTCTGAGCGCAATTGGCGAGCCTTCGCGCTCTCTCTGCAAAGGTCGATCGAGTCCCAGACGACGCTCAGTGACCTGGCCAGCGTCCGGGTTCCGGTGGAACTCATTTACGGCACCCTCGATCCGTTCCTGGCGCTCGCAGGGATCCAAATCGTCGAGCAATTCCGTCAGGTCACAGCGCACCGGGTCAGCGGCGGCGACCACGTGATCCGACCACGGATGGCGCGCGTGGTGGCAACCGCAATCGGCTGAGCTACCAATTAAGTAGGGCCCCACCTGACGGTGGGGCCCTACTTCATCTGGTTGCGGGGACAGGATTTGAACCTGCGACCTCTGGGTTATGAGCCCAGCGAGCTACCGAACTGCTCCACCCCGCGGCGTGATTCCAGGGTAACACAGCGGGCTGCTCGCCCTTTGCGGGTCAGTGCTAGCCGAGCGCCGCTATCGCCCTCTTGACCGCCTCCTGCATGGCCTCGTCCGCCTTCGCCGCCGCGACGAGATCGTTCTTGGCGTAGGCGGCATTGCGCTCGTTCAGGGCATCCTGATAATCGGCAAGCGCCTTGGCGAGCGCAGCTTTGTTGATCGTTGTCGGCACGCTCGGCTCGGTCGGGTTGCCCGGCTCGGTCGGCACCGTCGTGTCGCCCGCCTGCGCACCCGAGTTGCCACCGAACAGCGTGTCGAGCGCCTGGTCGAGAGTGTCCTCGAAGGCGACCTTGTCACCGAAGGAGACGAGCACCTTGCGCAGAAGCGGGTACACCGTGCCACCGGTCGATTGCACGTAGACGGGCTGCACATAGAGCAAACCGCCGCCGACTGGGAGCGTCAGCAGGTTACCGAGCTTCACCTCGGTCTTTCCCTTCTGCAGCAGCGCGAGCTGGTTGGCTACCTCGGTGTCGGTATTGAAGTTGTTCTCCGCCTGGCCCGGTCCGGGCACGGTATCTTGCTTCGGCAAGGTCAGCAGCGTGAGCTTGCCGTAGTTCGGGCCGGCATCCGAATCGGCCGCCAGGTAGCCGGTGAGCACATCTCGGCTCTGCTTGCCACTCGCGTTCGGGATGAACGTTGAATACAGCGTGAAGGACGGCTTCTTCGTGCCGGGCACCTGCATCGTCAAGTAGTACGGGGGCTGCAGGGGCTGGTTCGTTGCCGGCGCGACCGGGTCTTTCGGGGTCACCCACTGGTCGTCGCTCGAGTAGAACGAACCGGGGTCGGTGACATGGTACGAACCGAGAATCGCGCGTTGCATCTTGAACAAGTCGGCCGGGTACCGCACGTGCTTGAGCAGGCCCGCGCTCATCTTCGACATCGGCAGGACGGTCGAGGGGTAGATCTTCTCCCAGGTCTTCAGCACCGGGTCTTTGGCGTCCCAGGCGTAGAGCTTGACGCTGCCGTCATAGGCATCCACTGTCGCCTTGACCGAGTTGCGAACGTAGTTGACATCATCGACCGCGATCTGCGGCGGGTCGGTGTATGTATCGGCGATCGCATTCGACAGCTGCTCGACCTTGGAATACGGATAGTTGGTACCCGTCGTGTAACCGTCTATGATCCACACGATCTTGCCGTTGACGATCGCCGGGTAGGCATCGCTGTCGAGCGTCAGGTAGGGCGCCACCTTGGCCACGCGGTCTTTCGGGTTGCGCTCGTAAAGAATCTGTGACTGGTCGGTCACGGCATCGGAGAGCACAATCTGCTCCGACTGGAACTTGATCGCATAGATCAGCTTTTTGAACACGTTGTCGAGCACGGGGCCACCATTGCCCTTGAACGTGGTCGTGGCATTGCTATCACTCTGCTTGCCGCCAGCCGGGTAGTCGAGCTCGATGTCCTTGTTGCCCTTGGGTGCCCCCACGATGGAGTACTCGGGCGAGTCCTCGCCGAAGTACACGCGGGGCTCGAACGTGCCCA
>SCSV01000132.1 GCA_004297555.1 Salinibacterium sp. | reverse complement strand
CGAGTCCGGCCGAAGCGATCGCGTAGCCTTTGGTGACCGCCTTCGTCGTGTTGCCCACAGCATCGAGCGGGTCCGTGACCTCGCGGACGCTGTCCGGCAGTCCCGCCATTTCGGCGATGCCGCCCGCGTTATCCGTGATCGGGCCGTACGCGTCGATGGCGACGATGATCCCGGAGAGCGACAGCATGCTCATGGCCGCGATCGCAACGCCGTAGAGTCCCGCAGCTTGGAAGGCGAGGAGCACGGATGCTCCGATCGCGAGGACCGGCAGGGCCGTCGACTTCATGCTCATGGCGAGTCCGGCGATGACGTTGGTTCCGTGTCCCGTCTCCGATGCCTTGGCGATCATCTGCACCGGCTTGTAGGCGGTCGAGGTGTAATATTCGGTGATCCAGACCATGAAGGCCGTGAGCGCGAGCCCGACGAGCGCCGAAAGCGCCACGTCGCTCGCCTGCATGGCGCCGTTCGTTACAAAAAAGCTCGGCGTCACAAACCAGAATGCCACGGCGGCGAGAAGGCCGGCGGCGACCAGCCCTTTGTAGAGCGCGCCCATGATGTTTTTCTTCGGTCCAAGCTTGATGAAGAACGTCCCAAAGATCGACGTGATGATCGAGATGCCGCCGAGGACGACCGGGAACAGGAGCGCGTCCTCATTGCCCGGGAATATCAGCCCCGCAAGGAGCATCGCCGCCACGGCAGTCACCACATACGTTTCAAAAAGATCCGCGGCCATTCCGGCGCAGTCGCCCACGTTGTCGCCGACGTTGTCCGCGATCACGGCCGGGTTGCGCGGGTCGTCTTCCGGGATGCCCGCTTCGACCTTGCCGACCAGGTCCGCGCCCACGTCCGCGGCTTTGGTGAAGATGCCTCCGCCGAGCCGCGCGAAGACGGAGATGAGCGAACCGCCGAAGCCGAGCCCGATGAGCGCCTTGAGGTCATGCGTGAGGGCGTAAAATCCGGCGACGCCGAGCAAGCCCAGCCCGACGACGAACAGTCCTGTGACGGTTCCGCCTTTGACCGCCACGTCCATCGCCTGGGTCATGCCCTTTTTGGCCGCTTCCGCCGTGCGCACGTTGGCACGGACCGACACCGACATGCCGATGTAGCCGGCCAGCGCAGACAACACCGCGCCTGCGGCAAAGCCCAGCGCCATGTTTTGTCCGAGCATCATCCAGAGTACAATGAAGATGATCGCGCCGATCGCGCCGATCGTCTTGTACTGGCGGTTGAGGTACGCGGTGGCCCCCTCCTGGATGGCCTTCGCGATCTCGAGCATCTTGCCTTCGCCGGCAGGCTGGCGGAGGACCCAACGAATGAGGTATGCGCCCCAGGCGAGCGATACGCAGGCGGCGAGCAGGGCAAAGGTGAGGGCTTGTGGCATATGTATGGCCTGCACGATAACGACAATCACCCCCATTCGTCAATGAGTCAGATTTGTTCACCTGATAGGTTACAGGGTGTCATCGACGGAAAAATCAGCGATAATCAGTTGAGACATTGAAACAGGAGCAAGAATGTTCATGCCAATAAATTTAGCTTGGTTGAGCTAAATTATTTTGCCTCAACAGAGCCAAAATATAAGCCCACGAGCCTTGACAAAAAGGTCTTTTTGTGATATCTTATTTTATTCAGACTACGGAACTGAACCTTACATTTCCAAGAGTCTACTTAACTTTCGGTCACGGATAGGCAAGCCTTGTGGTCCTGCAAGGTGCGGGATTAAGAGGTGAGCCGGAGAAATGGGAGACGACCATGCGACAGAACAAGAAAGATCAGGGAATCGGCGACGTCATCAGCAACCTCGGCTTCACGTTCGAAGTCTTCAAGGTGATCGCGCACTCGGTCATGGCGAAGGGCGGCAACATGCAGCACCTCCGCAGGATCGTGAAGGAGCCTGCGCTCCAGCGGCAGATCGCGGACCTCATCGTCCCGGCCGGCTCGGAGGTCGAGCGTCCGCTCGGTGAGAACGAGTACCACGTGCCCGTCGGCTACGACATGCCGCACGACAAGGGGAAGCTCGAGGCCGAGTTCTCGAAGGACGGTGTCTCGGAGCTGTTCTACGGCAACTACGAGTGGCAGCCCCACTCGTCGTGCGCCGAGATCGACCAGACCCCGGGCAACCGCGTCATGCTGTTGAAGCACTTCGGCCGCAAGACCGAGAGCGAGGCGAACATCGCCGAGATGGACAGGCTGGGCTACCGCCCCGCGACCCGCCTCGAGGCGTACGCGTTCGCCAAGGCCAACCCCGAGCTGCAGCGTCAGTTCTGGATCGTGGCTCTCGGCTCGTCCACGATGGACGGCGGTGACCGGTACGTCGCGGTGCTGCGCGGCGACTCCGGCAGGCGCATCCTCGGCATCAGCGGGTTCGACCGCGAGTGGCGCTCCGGCCACCGGTTCCTGTTCGTCCGCAAGTAGACCTTGGGCCCTCGGTCCCTTGGCCCTTAAAAACGGCACTTGGAATCTTGGGTACTTGGCCCTCTCGACCTCGTCCGACACACAATCCTCAACTTGGATTCGTGCGTTGGACGGGGTCGCTTGCTTTTTTACATCCGGCGCGCAGGCTGGGGGAATCTGCTACGCTGTGAGCGATATGCTGAAAACCCTACGCGCCCTCGCGGAATCCTACCTCTTTATCCTGGTCGCTTCGCTCGCGATCGGGCTGTTTGTCCCGTCCGCGAGAGCGCTTGTCGCCTGGAATACGCTGTTCCTGCAAGCCATCTTTTTCCTGTCGAGC
>SCSV01000131.1 GCA_004297555.1 Salinibacterium sp. | reverse complement strand
ACGCCGCGTTCGGGAAGGCCTCGATGATGTGCTCGAGCTTGTAACCGACGACGATCATGACGTGCGCCTTGGCACCAAAGGCGAAGCGGATGTTGTCGAACTGCTGCTGCATGATGGTGCGACCATCGCTCAGTTCGGTGAGCGGTTTGGGCAGGGAGCGACCGAGGCGGCTGCCCATCCCGGCGGCCAGAATCACGATTTGGGTGGTCATGGGGGTTCTCCTCGGTAGTCGGTGTTGACCCGCGAATGTTCGGCTGTTGTTCACTGCGGCTACTTGTCAATGACACACCGTTGTGCTTCGGTCCAGAGTAACGGCGGCTTCTCGCGCCAAGACGCGATTGGCCAGGGTTGTTGTGCTTTTGTGATGCAAGCTCAGCCGCTCAAGGTTTGCGTTGTAAGTTGGGACGGTGGAAAACGCTCCTGAGCCCGGCCGAGGCAAGAAGTCGAGTCGCGGCGGACGACCTTCGGGAGCGAACCGAAAACCACCCGCGCAAGGCAAGCCCGCGATACGTCGCGGTGCCAAGCCCGCGTTGTCACCGCGCCAGCGTGCGTCGGCGCCCTCAGCCCAGGAGGAAAACGTGCACGACGAGATCGAGTTCGATGAGCCTGTGTCGGCCGAAGCCGACAACGCGCCCGAGGTGGCTGACGAGCCCGCGACACATGTCGCCGTCGACACGATCGAGCGACCGGATGCCCCGAGCCCGGGCATCCCGAAGCTGACCGTGGCTCGGCTCTCGCTCGCGAACCTCGGGCTCGCGAAGCGCGAGACCACGATGGATGCCGAGGCCACCGCCGCAGAGGCGCCCGTCGAAGCGCCTGAGGCCGCAGCTGAGGTCGCGCCCGAAGAGGAAATCGAGACCCGGGTTGCTGTCGAACCTGAGCCCGAGCCCGTGGCGGAGCCCGAAGCGATGCCCGTGACCGCCCCCGCGACGTTCTCCAAGGAGAACGTGCTGCACGTCGAGGGTCTCACCAAGAGCTTCGATGAGAAGCTCGCGGTCGACCAGCTCGATCTCACAGTGAACGTCGGCGCTTTCTATGGAATCGTCGGTCCCAACGGCGCGGGCAAGACCACGACGCTCTCGATGATGACCGGCTTGCTGCGACCCGATAGCGGCACCGTTCATGTCTACGGTGCCGAGGTGTGGGATGACCCGGTGGTCGCCAAGCGCAACATGGGTGTGCTGCCCGACCGCCTCAAGCTCTTCGAACGACTCACAGGTGCGCAAGCGCTCTACTACGCCGGAGTGCTTCGCGGCCTCGACGAGCCGACCGTGCGCAAGCGCACCACCGATCTCGCGGCTGCCTTCGGAATCGAGGATTCCCTCGGCCGCCTTGTTACCGACTATTCGGCGGGCATGACCAAGAAGGTCGCGCTCGCGGCGGCCATGATTCACTCGCCTCGCCTCTTAGTGCTCGATGAGCCGTTCGAATCAGTCGACCCGGTGTCAGCGGCGACTGTCACCGAGATTCTGAAGAACTATGTGAACGCCGGTGGCACCGTCGTGTTGTCGAGCCACAGCATGGATCTGGTGCAGCGCATCTGTGACCACGTCGCAGTGATCGTCAACGGCGTCGTGCTCGCGGACGGCACGATGGACGAGGTGCGTGCAGGGCGCTCGCTCGAGGAGCGTTTCGTCGAACTCGCGGGCGGTCGCAAGCACGTGGAGGGGCTCGAATGGTTGCACAGTTTCTCCGACTGAAACTGATCCTGCTGCGCAACACGTTCCGCGGCAGGCCCTGGCACATCATCGCGATGATACTGAGCCTGCTCTATGGACTCGGTCTCGCGGTCGGCGTCACGATCGGTCTCGCGGGCCTGCGCTTCGCGACTCCGGA
>SCSV01000130.1 GCA_004297555.1 Salinibacterium sp. | reverse complement strand
CACCCATGAGCCTTGGCCCAGTCGGCCATCTCGTGGACCGTGTTGAACGCCGGGAAGACCTTCGAGTCGAGCCCCGCCGCGCGGGCGCCCTTGCGGTCCAAACCGCGGCAGTCCCATTCATTGGGCCCGATCGCGCCGAACTTGTACGGCTTGCCGAGCTGCGACTCGAAGAAGTCGAGGATCTCCTGCTCGAACTGGTTCACTCAGTCCCCTTGCGTTCATGGATGAGGGCGACGGTTTGCGAGTACCCGGCAAGGTCTGTCAAGTTGTCACGCTTGTGTGCATTCACTTCGCGGCTGATCTTCACCGCGGCCATGCAGAGTCCAACGAGCTCGGGTGTCACGTCGGGGATGCCGAGAATGGCGCCCCACATTCGGCCGGTGCGGGCGAAGTCATCGGCGGGGTGGCCATAGGACGCCTGGCGTGCGCCCATCACGAGTCGCTGCGCCTCCTGGAGGATGGTTTCGGGCATCAGGCCATCAGCTCCTCGAGTCGGTCCAGGTAGTGCCGTTCGGCGTCGGCCGGCGCCCATCCCGTGACAGTCACGGGCAGCGGCGTCAGTCCATCGAGCGATGGCCATGGTTCGGCGCGCGAGAACAGCGCCTCGCGCTCATTGAGCAGGATGCGGTTGTCAGCCTCGTGAACCTCGGCGGGAAGCGTCAGCTCAACGTGGAAGCGCATAGCGACCGCGAACCAGACGCGCGCCTCGATCTCTTGGTATCCATCGAGCTGCTTCTTGAGCGGGCGGGGCACATCGCAGACGTAGGCTTCGGTCGCGTCATGCAGCAGCGCGTAGATGGCGTTGTCGGGGGCCACCGCCTGACTCATCAGGACGCAGTGCTCAGCCACCGAGTAGAAGCGATCGACGTGACCGCCATATCGACACAGCAGAGACAGCGCGTGAGCGATGTCCTCGGGGTCGACTTCCTCTGGGCGTGGGTCGCGCGGGTAGAAACGCCGACCAGTGTGTGTTTGCATCCAGTCGCCGCGCAGCCACGTGTCGTCGGTCATCGCAACGCGGCCCGCAGAATGCTGAGGGCGTCGAGCTCGACCGCGCATTGCACGAGGTCGGGGCGCCAGTCATGTTTGTGCGGCTGCTCGAGGAGGGTGGCGGCGCGGAGGATCGCGGTTCGGAGGTCTATACGCTCGACGATCTCCTGGCGGAGATATACGGCGAGGTCCAGGGCTTCTTGATAGGCATCCACGACGGCATCGCGGCCGTTGTGAGCCTGGAGCGGCGTTCCATAGCGCGAGATACCCGTCTCGCGGCGCTGCTCCATGTCGGTGATAACCGCCCGCCAGATGTCGCCTTCGGTGGCCTTGGGTGGCGGCTGGTCCACGACCTGCGCGTCAGTCACTCGGCTGGGGCGATCGAGTGATGGCCGGCGAAGCAGGTGCCACGCCGAAAGCAGTTGGGGTCAAGGCCTTCGACCGCCGGGCGGCACACGTAATGCGTCCGGCCGGAGGTGAGGCTGGTCACCTTGAGGAGGTGATTGCTCGGCCGGACCAGGCCACACGCGGCGCACTGGGCGCCACCGGTAATCCTCACTGTCGTTCCTTCTCCCTGACTACGAACTGGTTGGCGACGACATGAGCCGTCGCATCAGCGGGCGATCCCGAGAAGGGGCACCGAGAGCAGCGAAAAGAGCCGTCCGCCTGTCGCAGCAGGACGTGCGGCTTGTAGCCGCGCAGTCCCGGCCACGACCGGCCTAGGCCCACGAGTAGTTGTTCTGGAGGGCCGCGCGCCTGGCGCGGCGCTGGTTGCGGCGTCGAGCGCGCTCTGTGAGCGCCTTCTGCGCCACGGCGAACGACTCGCGCTGCATCTTTCGACGCTGGGCGCGGGGCACGCCGCGCGCTTTCAGAGCTGCGAGGTCGAACTCATCGAGATGGGCCATCTAGTCCCAGGCCACCGTTTCGTCGTCTTCGTGGAGGTCGACGCGCGGCGGCTGTTCGTCTTCGGCCTTGTTCGGGCAGTGCTCGTCATGCAGCGAGGTCGCGGTGGGCTTCCACTCGCGGACGGCGACGTTGCAGTAGCAGCGGAACGGCTTGGTATCGGTCACTGGGACGTTCTCCCGTTCGGAAAGGGCATGGAAGGAGGCAACGCGCCGCCGCGGTGACGAGACGGCGACGCGCGCCCACGCCGTGGAAATCGGGTAAAGCAAAACCCCCGCCGATAGGCGAGGGCTTTGAGGGGTCAGCGAATAAGCGGGTCTGTCGGGGCTCTAGACGCTACCTGCCCCGAACGCTAGGTCGTCACACCAGCGGCCACTCTGTCCGTTGTGACGTTCGGACGTCGTGCATCTGAACCGTACACTCCCTGTTGTACGTTGTCAACCTGAAAACCACAACCTGTAGTGGTCAGGCTGCGGCTTGTTGGCGCCTCCAGGGGGTCGCGACGTAGTAGTTCTTGCGGCACTCGCGGAACGCTGCGAGAGCGACCTGGCGAGCAACCGTGGGATCACCCATGATCGGGAAGCGCCAGCTCAGAAGTGCCGCCGCGACGTCGACCGACCAGTCGTGGCTGGCTACTTGCCAGACGACAGAGTCCAGCGCCGGCCAGCCATCAGGCACTCGTTTCCGTGCCGCCTTGGCCATGGCCGCCCGGAACGGCCAGCGATATAAGCCACGGGTGATGGTGATCCGTCCTGAGCCGCCGCAGTGCGGGCAGTCGAGAAGGCCATCGTCATGGCCACAGGTCACGTTCGACTCTTCGATACCGATCGTTGCGAAGGCTGCGCGGTAGTTGCCGATCCCCTCCAGCCAGCGGCGCCACTTCTCGTCGAGCGCTGGCGCGCCAATCTCGGAGTCGGGCTCAACGCCGCGGCGATGCATCCGCGTCGGGGGTTCGTCCCAGTGCTGCTGAGCCCACGCGATGTGGCGTGCGAGCAGGTCGTCGGTCAAGCGGCCTTCCTCCGTGTGCTGACAGCGCTCAAGGGAACGAACGGCAGGGGTGACACGCCCCGCAGGTGGCATTCCGCGTCACGGCACAGGCCCAGCGGTTCGCAATCGCGGCAGTGAGCGGCTACGGCGTCTTGATGTTCGCGCAGCAGGAAGCCCTGCTTCTTCGTATAGCGGGCCCTTTGACTGGCTCGCTTCTCGCTGTTCTTGCGGGTCCACGCGACTTGGGTGCATCGCTCCGAGCAGTAGATGGCCCGGCGCAGGCTCGTGTGGCGGGTCGTGAAGCCCCGCCCACTGTCGCCGCCGGTCTCGCAGCACGATTTCCAGCAGCTCATCGTTGTGCAGGACCTCAGCCAGCACCGATGCCGTCTCAACTCGCGGACCGTTTACGCCAGAAAGTAAGTTCGTGATGGTCTGCGGATTGACACGGCTGATGGCCGCGAGGCGTTTGATACCTGCTGTCTTGTGACCGGGAACATAGCCACGGGCGGTCATGGCCGCACGCAGGGCGTCGGCGAAGGTCATGCGGATCGCCTCGCTGCCAGGTATCGCTCACGGCGACCGACGATTGGGATGCGGACCACTGCACTAGCGGCGCCGTCCCCTGCCGGGCGCGCCACTACAGTCTCCGGAAGAGCCTGATCGAGACCAATCGAGCGAGCGTGATCGGTGAGCTCGACGCTTACGAACCCGCGGCGCGTCACCGTGATCCGGTCGTAAACCGCCCTGAGGAACTCGGCGCGGGCCTCGTCACTGACGGCCGCACGCCATAGCGTCGCCATGTCCCGCAAGAGTGCCACGGCCTCGGCGGCATCGACAGCAGGCTCAGGGGTGACTGCAACAGGGGCGACTTCGCGCAGACTGCGCACTCGGTCAAGGTAGTCGTCATCGGTCAGTCTCCCCGCTGCATGGTCGAGCGCGAGCTCGCGCTTGCGGCGCTCGAGGCGCGCCTTGTCGATCGACGTTGGCTGGGGCACGTCCGTGGTAAGCACGCGGACCACTCGCTCGATCGTTGCGTCGTCGAGTCGGATGCACGCGACCTGGGCGCTGATCGGGTCATCGTGGATAGCGCCCCACGTCGTCCGGTGCTGGCCCCAGAGTTCGCAGGTGCCGGGGTGCAGGCGTTGGCGTCGGGGCGGATTACCCGCGGTGCCGTTGGAGCGCACGCGGCGTCCACAGGCGCAGTAGAGCAGACCGCCCAAAGGATCCGTGCCCCGCTTGGGCTGCGGCACGCCGTGATAGCGGCGCCGTCGGACCTCTTGGACGCGCTCCCAGAGTGAGTCACTGATTGGTGGGTTGTGGCGCCACGGCGTGGCTTCGCGCTGCTCGCGACCGCTTTGCCGGTATCGCCGTGACCAGCCGTTGTAGATCGGGTTGGCG
>SCSV01000129.1 GCA_004297555.1 Salinibacterium sp. | reverse complement strand
CCACGAGCACGCCGACGTCGAGGCGGAGCGCCTCGTGGCCTACTTGCAAGCACTCGAGGCCGGCGGGCTCAGGCCGACCGGCTCGGGTGAAAACGATCGCGGTCCGGAGGCAGGCGACGGCGAGGAGAGCGCACACCCTCCACAACCGCCGCATGCCTCCGGCTCTCCTCTTTCTGAGCCAGGGGCCGGCGACGGCGGTCTGGTGGCCGCCGAACAGGGGACGCCGGCTCCTGACTCGCTTCTGGCGTCCGAGATCAACTCGCTCCCCGAACGCGTCCGCCGGTTCATCATGGATCTCGAGACGAACGCCGACCCCGCTGGGGTGGTGCGAGACCTCGCGATCCGCACCGAGCAATGCCAGGCCCTGGCAGCGCACATCGCGCGGTACGAAGCCGGCCTGCACGTTCTCGTCGCCGCCGGCGACGTGTTCACGAAGACCCGCGCGGAGCGGTTGCTCCGCGGCGAGTCGATCGAACAGGGGAAAGGGGTACCGGTGCGGCCGCCTCCTCCTGGCCCAACGCCGCCGGCGATGATCCTCGACTAGTGAGGACGCGATGGTCGATCTGCTCCATCCTCCGGACGAGCGCGGCCCGACGGCGATCGTCGTGTTCGCGCCGGCCGACATCCCGAAGCTCATCGCGGAGTTGCAGCTCGCTGCCGCGGTCGCCATCAAGGGCGGCGTTCCGTGCGTCGTGGTCCAGGTGCGCCCGATGGCCGGCACGCGAGGAATCCTCGAACGCGTCGGACAGGTCTGCGCGGCCGGCGCCGATGTCGTAGGCCGCACAGGTGCCCAACTCGCGCTGACAGTCCAGCCGGACCCGCCTCAGGGGAAAGGGGTCAACGGTGGGTAAGGCGTCGTGCACGATCCCGCCGTGGCCGGCAGGCTTCATGTCCGACGAGCGCTTCCACGAGTTGGTCGAGCAGTACGAATCGCTCCCGCCTGCCCTCCAACGCGACGTCGATGGCGAATACGCCCGCCGCCGCCAGTTCATCATCAACTCACGCACCGCGGATTGGTGGGAAGGCCGCCAGGAACGGGAGAGGAAGGCGGCGAGCAAGCGCGCGGAGCGGCAGCGCGAACGGCTCCGCTCCGGCAGGAAGACCACGATGGAGTGTCGGTGATGGCGGCAGCCAAGGGGGAAGGGGGAGACGTGAACCAACAAGGAGACCGACCATGCTGCAACTGTTCCTGATCGCGTTGTTCTCTCAGCCGCTCCCGCCGACACCGATCGCCGGCCCATGTCTCGACGATGCGGCGGTCTGCGTCGCGCCCGGCTGGCAGTTCAGAGTACTCAACTCCTCCGTCTCGGCCGGACCGTACCTCACGATCGCGGTCCTCCGCGCTCCCTGCGACAACATCACCGTGACCGGTGAGATGTGCGGCGAGGAGATCGTTGACGAGCACGATGTCGAGGACGCCATGTTCGCGATCGGATTCGACTGGCGCTGCGTCCTAAGAACGTTCAGGCTCACCTTCTGCTGCCAGCCAGGGGGGGCCCCGTGTGCGACGGTGACGGGAATCATCACGCCGTGATCGTGGACAGTGGCGCGAACCAGTGACACACCGCTTGCAGTGCACCGGCTGCGGCCTCGACATCGATCTGCCGACCGACCTCGAGAGGTGGGAGCGCCGCAGCAGCGACGGATCGCTGCTGTGGGAGACGATCGTCGCGCGCGGTCCGACCGTCAGCCACGGCGTGGTGGCAGTCAACCCGTTCCGCACCTATCACCGGTGCCCGAAGCCAGGCCGGCCGTACTTTGTGACGGAGGTGGCGCCAGCGCCAGCCGGCGACGCCACTGTGGGGGAAAGGGGGATGCGTGCTCGCATGCAGACCCCACCGGGTTGAAGCGCACCCACATCCTCGCGCGAATGCCCGCCCTCCGTTTTCATCCACCCCCCTGTTCTCAAGACACCCCCGGCCTGTCTCAAAACGGGCGCCCCGGGCCAACGCGGACGGACGGGCGCACCGCGCCTTCCGCCCAGGCGGGCGCGGCGGCCGGCCGAGGCAGGGCAGCTATTACCTGACGGCCAGCTAATGCGTAGGCGATATACGTAGATTAGAGGGTGGCGTCCCCGGCTCAGCGCGAGGCGAAGCAAGCAGCCTGTGGAGGCTGCAGGCGAGCGCGGCTGTCTTCGATCCGATCAGCGTATCGCGATGCGCTGGCGCGGCTTGTGGCCGATCCTATGCGGGCGCGTGAGAAGAAACCGACGGGTTTCTTTTCAGCCTTGCGCGAACGGGAGGCCCTGATCGCAGCACAATGCCTGCGCGCCGGGCAGCGACTCCATTAGCGGAGGCGCCTATTAGCGGCGGGTTTGCCGACCGGCGCCGGGCGGCGACGGGGGGCGGTAGTCAGCGCCCGCTCTCGTCGAAAAACCGTGGGCAAGCCGCGCTGAAAAAAAACAGGTGAGAAGAAAGCGGCTGGCGCGCGTATGTTGCGGCGGCGGCAAGCCGAACGGAGGACCGACTGTGACGAAGGCGATTGGGTACATCCGTGTGTCGACCGAGGAGCAGGGCGCTTCGGGGCTCGGGCTCGAGGCGCAGCGTGCGGCGATTGGGAAGGCGGCGCAGGACATGGGCGCGAAGCTCGCGTTCGTGCACGAGGACGTCGGGGTCTCTGGCGCTCGCGACGTCGAGGACCGCGAGGGACTGACGGTTGCGTTGGGTCAGCTCGAGCGTGGGGACGTGCTGCTTGTGGCGAAGCGGGACC
>SCSV01000128.1 GCA_004297555.1 Salinibacterium sp. | reverse complement strand
CCTAGTGTAGTGTCCCTCAAATAGGTGCCATTATTCGGAGAGCGGGGCAGAAGGATGGATGCCTCGTCGAAGTGGATGTGTGGAGTTAGCGATTGAGCAAACCGCGCAACTGGAGCGTTGGATTCGAGCTGGAGTAACGCCCCAGCAAGTGGTCCTGCGCGCGAAGATGGTCCGCCAAGCTGCCGAGGGATGCAGCAATAAGCAGATTGCCGCCGCTTTGCGGGTTCATCCGCGGACGGTGGCGCTGTGGCGGCAGCGGGTGCGTGACGAGGGCATCGAGGGGATTTGGCAGGTCGCGGCCGGACGAGGACGCAAGCCGAGCTTTGGCGCGACGACGGTCTCAGGCTGGATTGAGCGCACCCTGCAAACCCAGCCCGCCGGCGCAACGCATTGGAGCACTCGCTCACTGGGCAAGGCCGTCGGAGTCAGCAAGAACACGATTCACCGGGCTTGGCAGGACCATCAGCTCAAGCCGCATCTGACGAAGACCTTCAAGCTGTCGCGGGATCCGCAGTTCGTGGAGAAGCTCACCGACGTGGTCGGCGTCTATTTGCAGCCACCCCAGGACGCCGTGGTGCTGTGTGTGGATGAGAAGAGCCAGATCCAGGCGCTGGACCGTTCGCAGCCCGGCTTGCCCTTGAAGCGTGGCCGCTGCGGAACCTTCACCCACGATTATAAACGCCATGGCACGACCTGCCTGTTCGCCGCGCTCCATGTCGGCAAGGGGCGCGTGATCGCCGAACACTACCCGCGGCATCGCCATCAGGAGTTCCTGCGCTTCTTGCGCCGGCTCGACAGCGAGTTTCCTCCGCCATCCAATCTGCATCTGATCCTCGATAACTACGCCATCCATGGTCACGCGCGCGTCCGCGCCTGGCTGCGCCAGCGCCCCCGCTTCGTGCTCCATTTTATCCCGACCAGTTCCAGTTGGCTCAATCTCATCGAACGCTGGTTCGCCGAACTCGAGCAAAAAGCCGTCCGGCGCGGGGTCTTTCGCAGCGTCGATGAACTCCAGCGGGCTATCGATGAGTTCCTCGCGGCGTGGAATGACGAACCTGTTCCCTACACATGGACCGCAAGCGTCGATCGCATCCTCGCCAAAGTGCAACGATGTCGCCAGCGCCTCGAAACCATCCGGCCTGGCTGCACTCAACCGAGCCGCCGCTCACGTTCGCTCGCCTTGTAGAATAATGGCACTTATTTGAGGGACACTACACTAGCTGCGGTTCAGCATGCAATGGCGGGTCGCAGACCCGCCCTACTTTCAAACTACCGCGTTTCCGGAAACCACCCGCGCAAAAACTGCTCTTGCGTGCCGTGATAGACCGCCTCGGCAAGGAACTCCGTGCCCACTTGGTCGCCCCAGGAGTAATTGATCACGAGCGCGCCCTGCCATTCGCAAAAATCAATGTCGGAGTTGTTGCAGTCGCGCGCGGCGGCGATGCGTCGGCGCTGAGCCTCGGGCAGGTGCGGGTTGCGCACGACCCGGTCGGCGTCGCCGGCCTTGAGCACGGGATTGAGGGGACTGTTCTCCCATTCGATCAGGTCGCGCGAACGCGCCACCCGCATCTCGTAACCCTGGTACGCCTCGAGATAGAAATCGTAATACCAGCCGTCGAGATACCGCAGACAATGCGGCGCGGTGTAGCGATCCTTCGCGTAGTGGCACACCGGCGGGGTCAACTCCCAGTGCCGCAGGTCCCGCGACTTGAGAAATCGCGCCGTGAAGGGCACGCCCGCCTGTTCGGCCGGACGGTCGATCTCGAACATCAGCACATGGTCCGCGCCCGCCTTGCACATCGAGGTGTTGAACATGCTGTAGGCCGGATCGCTGAACACGGTGCGCTGCTCCCACGTCCTGAGATCACTCGACACAAACATCCGGATCGTCGCGCGGTCCTCCGTCGTGCCCGTGACGTACACCTGCCCGTTGTCCGCGAAGCCGCAGGCGAACTGGTACCCATGCGCAAACGGCACGGTCGGCTCGCCGGTCGCATGATCCACCAGGCGGAAATACGACTGCTTCGCGGCATTGGCCCAGTAGCCGGGCCGCACCCACTCGCAGCGGTAAAGCCGGTCGCGGAAGACGAGTGGATTCGTTTCGACCAGATCGCAGTCGATCGT
>SCSV01000014.1 GCA_004297555.1 Salinibacterium sp. | reverse complement strand
AACCAGATCCAGGATGACACCGGAGCCGACATCTCGATCGAAGATGACGGCACCGTGTACATCGGCGCGGTCGACGGGCCCTCGGCGGAGGCCGCTCGCGCCGCCGTGAACGCGATTGCGAACCCGCTCAACCCCGAGGTGGGCGAGCGGTTCCTCGGCACCGTCGTGAAGCTCGCAACGTTCGGCGCGTTCGTCTCGCTCACGCCGGGCAAGGACGGCCTGCTGCACATCTCCGAGGTGCGCAAGCTCGCTGGCGGCAAGCGGGTCGAGAACGTCGAAGACGTGCTCGCCGTGGGCCAGAAGATCCAGGTGGAGATCACCAAGATCGACGACCGTGGAAAGCTCTCGCTCGCTCCGGTGTCAGATGAGGCGGATGCTGCGGACACCGACAGCTCCGCTGCGTCATCTGAGGGCCCGGCAGAAGAAGGCTAGTAACAGGTCTCCTTGGGGCCTCTCGCCAGGCGCCCAAGAAAGACACTCGGGCCCATCCCTTCCGGGGTGGGCCCGTTTGCTTTGTACCCCGGTTGTCTGCCCGACTATTGGGGGGCGCGCCGTTTTTCGCCTGCACGTAGCGTGGAATCGTGCCCGAATCACTCACCCTTCTCAACCGCGCCCTCACGGCGCTGTCGAATTGGCTGCAGAGCACAGCGGGAATTTGGGCGATCTCCGCGGTCAGCGTGGCGGTTGTGTTTCTCGTGGTCGGCATGTGGATCGCGCGCCTCTTGCGCCGCCGGGCACTGCGCAACCCGGCCACTCAGTACCGCCGGCGCGTCTAACGCGTTTGGGCTCTTCCGGCGGGTCGTCCCGAGAATGGGGGTGATCCGCTCAGTACCCTGGGGCAATACTCTAGGAGCGCCTGGGGGAGACGAGCATGAGGCAGCTTGACGCGAGCGACACCGCGCCGACAACAGCGGAGACCGCTGCCATTGTCGGGCGCTGGGCTGCCCCGCGACGCCGGATCGGGGCATCCGATCTCATGGTCTTTCCGCTGGCCATCAGCGGCAAACTTTTCGGCTGGACTGCGGGGGATGCCACGGTCAACGACATCCTCGATGCCTACGTCGCGGAGGGCGGTAATTTCATCGATACCGCCGACTCATACGCCGGCGGTCGAAGCGAGACGATGATCGGCAATTGGATGCGCAGCCGCCGCAACCGTGCAGACCTCGTCGTTGCGACCAAGGTGGGCAAGAGCACCGAAAACCCGGGTTTGCGCGCACGCGTTCTGACGCGGGCAGTGAATGCTTCGCTCGAACGACTCGGCGTCGACGAGATCGACCTGCTATACCTGCACATCGACGATCATGAAGTCGCTTTCGAGGAGACACTCCTCGCCGTGGACGAACTGATTCGTGCGGGCAAAGTGCGATATTTCGGCGGCTCAGATCACACCGGCAACCGGCTCATCGAAGCGCGGATCGCGTCGGCACAGTTGGGCGTTGCCCCGATGATTGCCCTGCAGAACCACTACAACTTGGTGCACCGCGACGAGTACGAGGGCGACCTCGCCCACGTTGCGGAGAGGCAGGGACTCGGGGTGATGCCGCGGTTCGCGCTCGCGAGCGGATTCCTTGCGACGCATCCGCGGCATCGTTCGGCGATCGCCTTGAACGCTCCGAGTGCGGCGCTCGCCAACAAGCTCGGGCGGCGCGGACAGCGCATCCTGACCGCGGTCGAATCGGTCGCGTCCTCGCTCGACACGAGCATGGCCACGGTCGCGCTCGCCTGGCTGCTCACCCGGCCGAACGTTGTCGCGCCCGTTGCCTCGGCGAGCATCCCGGAACAGGTTCCACAATTGACCGCGTCCGCGACCCTGCGACTTGGTCGCCATCAGGCTGCTGAGCTGGATCGCGTTTCGCGGCACTGAGTCCGCCCAACAAGAAAAGCCCGACCCGGGAGGGTCGGGCTTTCGGCAATCGATGTCTAGCCGATCCCTGGCACGTGAAGAACACCCCAGGCAATGAGCACGACTATCGAGTTGAGAATCAGCGCGACGAGGGTAATGATCGAGAACCGTCGACGCCCTGTTCCTCGCAGCACCAGCAACAAGATCAGCACTACCTCCAGGCCAACGGCGAAGAACAGCACGCCGAGTGGTGCCGGGAAGTGGATGAATATCGCGGCCAACATTAGTACCGAGAAAACTAACTCGGCGATCGCGATGATCGAGTTGCTGCGGCGACCGCGAAGCCGCGTGACGCCATCGTAAATGGCAAACGCTGCGGCCGCGACCGTGATTATTAGTAACCAGGTGAGTTGCATTCCCGTTCCTTTCGGATACTGGGTTGCGGCGAGCTGCTACAGCCCGCTTTCAGTCTACGCTCAGGCTACCTTCTTGGCATCAGCCAGTACGCGTCCAGCAACGCGACGAAGCGCTGCGGATGCTGCCACCGGGTCGCCGGCATAGCCGCCGGCCAGTGCGCCATCCCGGGCAAGCAGGAGTTCGTCGGCGGCATCCCCGGGAACCGGGTGGCCCATTTCTTTGAGCAGATCAGCGAGCGCATCGACGTACCACTCGCGATGAGCGGTGACGACGCGGCGAACGGGATGGTCTGCCTCGGGGAACTCCGCTGCGGCGTTGATGAAGGGGCATCCGCGGAAGGAGGGGTTCGCGATCTCGGCGACCGCCGCCGCGACGAATTGATTCAGGGCGTCTTCGACAGTGTTCGAAGAGGCGATGATGCCGGCGAGTTCACGGCGCACGAGTTCGTGGCGGGCCGTGATGTATTCGACGATGAGGTTGTCTTTGGCCCGGTAGTGCTTGTAGAACGTCGCCTTCGTGACGGCGGACGCGCCGATGATGCGGTCGACCCCGACGTTGTGGATGCCGAACTCATAGAAGAGCTCGTTGGCTCCGGCGAGAATTCGGGAGCTCGCTGGAGCGCGCTGTGCAACGGGAGGATCTTCAACGATTATCACAGCGCGACTCCTTGCGGGGACATGGCCCTAGGGGACCAATTTCTCCGCCAGGGGAAGCGGAGCTGGCGTGCTACCGGATTCGGGTCTGGTAGCGCTTTTAGGCTTCGGGGCCTAAGAGGGACTTTACACAAATGAGGACAGACTGACTAGTCTGTCTGTCCACATTTCTGAACCCCATTTCTAGGCACAGCATTTGTCGGGCGCGGTCGCCCGCTCAATAGAAGCCGAGCTTGAGCGAGCGCAGCGTGCACTCGGGCGAAGTGACGTAGGCTCGTTGCGATGAATCGCGCCGTTGCTTTCCCCTTGGATGTGGCTGAGCTCTCGTTCACAGCGTCGGGCGATTCCCTGGTTCGTCGCAGCGTGCTGCCGAGCGGTGTACGCATTCTGACCGAGCACGTTCCCGGATCTCGCAGCGCCACGATCGGCTATTGGGTCGCGGTCGGTTCGCGCGACGAGGTGCCGAACACCTTCGGTTCGACCCACTTCCTCGAGCATCTGCTGTTCAAGGGAACCAAGACCCGCACCGCCCTCGACATCGCGGTGAGTTTCGATTCGGTCGGTGGCGAGCACAACGCCATGACGGCCAAGGAATACACCTGCTACTACGCCAAAGTGCAAGACCGCGACCTGCCGATGGCGGTGGAGGTCATTGCCGACATGCTGACCTCAAGCCTGATTGATCCGGTGGAGTTCGAGAACGAACGCGGGGTCATCCTCGAAGAATTGGCGATGGCGGATGACGACCCGGCCGACGTCACGAGCGAGCGCTTCTTCGAGGCCGTGCTCGGCGAGCATCCGCTTGGCCGACCCATCGGCGGGAGCCCCGAAACAATCCAAGCGGTGACCCATGAGGCGGTCTGGGATCACTACCGCGCCAACTATGGAGCGCGCGATCTGGTGATCACTGTGGCGGGGGCGGTCGATCACGACGCGCTCGTTGCCGGCGTGACAACAGCCTTGACGAAAGCCGGATGGGATCTCGCGCTCGAAGCGGAGCCTGTGGGGCGACGGGATGCCACCGGGGACCTGATCGAGCGCGGCAGTCCGCTGACGATCATCCACCGCCCGATTGAGCAGGCGAACATCATGATCGGCGTTACCGGCTTGGCCGCGGCTGATGAGCGGCGAACCACAATGTCGGTGCTCAACTCGATCTTGGGCGGGGGCATGTCGAGCCGACTCTTCCAGGAAGTGCGCGAGAAGCGCGGCCTCGCGTATTCGGTCTACTCGTTCTCGCCCGGCTACTCCGATGCTGGGGTCTTTGGAATCTATGCGGGATGCTCGCCCAGCAAGGTCACCCAAGTGGCGGAGCTCATGCTCGGCGAGTTCCGCCGGCTCGCGACCGACGGTGTCACCGAAGACGAGTTGCGCAGATCCGTCGGCCAACTGAGCGGTGCGGCGGCCCTCGCCCTCGAGGACTCCGACACCCGCATGTCCCGCCTGGGTCGAAGCGAGATCACCCTGGGGGAGTTCATCGACCTCGACGAGTCGCTGCGCCGCCTGGCCCTCGTCACTCCCGATGGGGTGCGTGAGCTCGCCGAGGATCTCGTGTCGCGACCGCTGTCCATTGCCGCCGTCGGCACGGTCAAGGACACCGCGTTCTCCGGACTCAGCGCTCCGAACGCGGTTGCCTGATGTCGCATTTCATCTACCTGGTGCGCCACGGCGAGCAGCGCGACGCCGAGTTCGGCTTGCCCGACGGGCCGCTGTCCGACCGCGGCAAGCTCCAGGCCGAGGCGATCGCTGACCGGCTCAGCCACGTGCCGTTCACGGGCGCATGGCACTCGCCGCTCCAACGCGCTGAGGAAACCGCGACGATCGTCACGAGTCGCATGACCGATGTCGAGTCAAAACCGAGCGCACTGCTCATGGACTGCATCCCCTCCGGTCCGACCCCGGACATGCCAAAGGCCTTCGAGCCGTTCTTCGGCGCCATCACTCCAGAGTCGATCGAGGCCGGCGAGGCTCAGATGACGGATGCCATCACCGAGTTCCTGACACCGGTGCGGCACGATCGCCACGACCTGCTCATCACCCACAACTTCGTTATCGCCTGGTTCGTACGCGAGGCGTTCGGTGCACCGGCCTGGCGCTGGCTGGGCCTCAACCAGGCGAACTGCGGACTCACGATCATCCGGGTTCGCAGCGCGAAGCCGCCGGTGCTGGTCAGTCACAACGACCTCGGGCACCTACCGGTCGAATTGCGCACCGGGCTGCCCGAGGCGCAGCCGTTCTAGCCGGGCGGCCGTGGGTTGCCGCCCTTGATTGATAGATTTGCCGGATGACAACGAAGGTCGCCGTGATCGGCGCGACAGGCAAGATGGGCCAGCTCGTTTCGCGCATCGTCGAGGCGAGCGACGAGTTCGAACTCTTCGCGCAGCTCGACTCGAAGGCCGAATTGAGCGAGATGCTCGGGGCTGATGTCGCGGTGGATGTCACGCTGCCCGCGGTCTCCCAGAGCGTTGTCGAATTCGCGGCCGGCCACGGCATCAACGTTCTGGTCGGCACCTCCGGTTGGTCGGGCGAGCGCATCGCCCAACTTGAGCTCGTCATGGCGGGCAACCCGGTCGGCGGCGTGGTGATCGTGCCCAACTTCTCAATCGGGTCGATTCTGGCCACTCGCTTTGCCGCCATCGCCGCTCCCTACTTTGATTCGATAGAGATCGTCGAGGCGCACCAGGCGACGAAGGTCGATTCCCCGTCCGGCACGGCGGTGCGCACGGCGGAGCTCATGGGTGAGGCGCGCAGCAGTCTCGGCCCGGTGGTGGCCCCGCACGTGGACCAGCGGGCTCGAGGGGAGCAGGTGTCGAGCATCCCGATTCACAGTCTGCGGATGGCCGGGCTGCTCGCCCGGCAAGAAGTCATTCTCGGCGGCACCGGTGAGCTGCTCACGATCAAGCACGAGATTCTCGACCCCAATGCGTATGAGGCCGGGATTCTGCTCGCGCTTCGTGCGGTGCGCTCGACGAGGGGCCTTGTTGTCGGCCTCGACCAAGTGATGGACCTCGCCGCGCCGGAGGCTTCGCCGGAACCCGAGAGCGAGCCCGTGGAGTGAACCGCCGGGCGCGCTCTCGTGCCGCTGCGCTCGTGATGGCGGTCCTGCTTGCGATCTACCTGGTGGCCGTGGCGCAATACGCGCTCGTACTCATCGGGACCGGCTCCGGCATTGGCGTCGCGCTCGGCGTGGCGCTCGCTGTGCTCCCCGTCATCGGTACCTGGCTGCTCATCGCAGAGATCACGTTCGTGCTGCGCGGCGAGCGACTCGTCGAACGACTCGGCAGCGAGGGCGGACTGCCGGTCGATGACCTACCGCGTCTGCCGAGCGGTCGGCCGGACCCAGAGGCGGCAGACAAGCAGTTTCCCGCCTACCAGGCCGAAGTCGAGCGCGACCCGGAATCGTGGCGAGCCTGGTTGCGGCTCGCTCTCGCCTACGACGCTAGCGCCGACTACAAGCGGGCCCGCTGGGCAACGCGCCACGCAATCCGGCTGGCGCGCGGCGCCTAGGGTCAAACCCCGCTCAGGCCAGGCTGGCTTCGAGCGTGATCGGGATGCCCGCGAGGGCGCGTGAGACCGGGCATCCGACTCTTGTGTCCTCGGCGATGCGCTCGAAGTCGGTCTCGCTGATGCCGGGCACCTTCGCGCTCACGAGCAAGTGGCTGCCGGTGATGCCTTCGGCGACGTCGTAGGTCACGGCTGCCGTCACCTGCAGGCTCTCCGGGGGAGTGCCGTTACGCGTAAGCGCGGAGGCGAAGGCCATCGAGTAACAGGCCGAGTGGGCCGCACCGAGCAACTCTTCTGGGTTGGTGCGCCCGCTTTCGCCGGCGGCCCGCGCGTTCCAGGTCATCGGAAACTCGGCCGCATCCGAAGAGTCGAGTGATGTTGTGCCGGAACCGTTCTTGAGGTCGCCGAACCACAGAGTCGTTGCCTCGCTGGTCACTGCCATGTGTCGCCCTTCCGTCAGTTTCCAGACTAGGCGCGTCAGGCCGCGGCGCTACCCCCGCGACCGAGAATGCCCGCACGAACCAGCAGCAGATAGATCTGGCAACCGAGGCAGTAGCCGAAGACCGAGTTGAGGAAGGCAGCGATGAACGCCGCGCTCGCCGCAATAACGAGAGCAAACGGGATGCCCGCAAGGTGAAGCACGACCCCCGCGAGCGCGATCACGAAGCCGACGCCCTGGGCGAAGGTCGGTGGCACCGGGTCCTCGAGGTGACTGGGTGGCGATAACCGGGGGCGGATCACGTTCTTGTAGAAAAGCCCGTAGGGGTGGCGCTGGATGCCCGCGAAGGCTCCCCAGCCGAAAATCACGGTCGCGAACACGAGCAGGATGAGTCCGGGCTCGGCGGCGCGCTCGACGATGGTCGGGCCGAGCGGGGTGAGTAGGCCAAGGGCGACGACGATCAGCAATACGAGTGCGGTGACGCCGGCCCCGAACCGCGGGCCGCGAGGGTCGATCCCGATCTGTCCTGGCTTGGCGGCGAGGGTGGGTTTTTCGGTGCTCATTGTTGCTCCGATCAGGCTGCCAAGAGGATGCGATCGAGTTCGACGCGCAGCTCGTCGACTCGGGGTGCGCCGCCGATTCGCGCCCGCACAATGCCTTTGCGGTCGAGGATGAGCGTGGTGGGCGTCTGCAGAATGTGGAACCGGCTGGCGATATCCGGGCGGTGCGTGACATCCAGATCAATGTGTGACACGTTGGTGCGTTCGTGCGCAATTCCGTCCAGCACCGTGTGTGTCACTTTGCAGGGCGCACAGATTTCGGTCGAGAACTGCAGCAGGGTTGCCCCGCTTGCCAGGCGCCGGATGCCCGGAATCTCCGCCGCCTTGACGACGGTTCTGCCGTCCGTGTGCCGGATGCGCCCTTGTTGCGCGCGCCAAACCAGGCCGAGCACCGTTGCGAATGCAACGAGGCCGACCAGGATGCCCGCGACAACGGTCGGATTCATGGTGTTGCCACGATAAGTCCGCTTTAGCCCGGTATCTACGTTGTTTCGGTGTGTTACAGGTCGCGGTTGTCAGGCCTGATCGCTATCGTGAGGCCGTGCCTCCTGCTACCGATAGCCCCGCTCCCGCCTCCACGGCCCCCGCTACCTCCACCGCCGCTGCCACCGCACTCGCCGCCCCCGCCGCTGCCACCTCTGAGGCCCCCGCCGCTGCCAAACCCGAGATTCAGTTCCGCTCCGATGTTACGGTCGAGTTGGTGCGCTCAAGCGCGCACGACTCAGATGTGCTTTTCGCAGCGCGGGTCTCGACTCAGGGCGAGCAGACCCTGGAGGCGGCTCAGGACGCTGACCTCGACACAAGCCGCAGCAAGGGCCTCATCAACTACTTGATGCGCGACCGCCACGGCTCGCCGTTCGAGCACAACTCGATGACTTTCTACGTGCAGGCCCCGATCTTCGTGTTCCGCGAGTTCATGCGCCACCGCATTGCCTCCTACAACGAGGAGAGCGGCCGCTACCGCGAGCTCAACCCGGTCTTCTACGTGCCCGGCCCCGACCGCAACCTCGTGCAGGTCGGCAAACCGGGAGCCTACGAGTTTCTGGCTGGCTCGCCCGAGCAGACCGAGCTCGCGGTCTCCGAAGCCCAGCGCGTCGCGACCGAGGCTTACGCCTCCTATCAGCGGATGCTCGATGCGGGCATCGCCCGCGAGGTCGCCCGCATCGTGCTGCCGCTCAGCATCTACTCGTCCATGTACGTGACGGTGAATGCGCGTTCGCTGATGAACTTCCTCTCGTTGCGCACGAAGCGCGAGGGTACACACTTCCCGTCGTTCCCGCAGCGCGAGATCGAGATGTGTGCGGAGAAGATGGAGGACTTCTTCGCAACCCTCATGCCCCTCACCTACGCCGCGTTCAACGAGAACGGCCGCGTCGCGCCCTAGCCCGCCCAACTCACCCCACGCCACCTCACCCTGCTAGGCCTTCTTCGACCCGCCCCGCTAGCCCTTTTTCTCCCCCGGGTCTCTGCTTCCCAAGGCATCGGCGGCCGTGCCCAAAACGTTCACGGACTTCAGGACACTTCCGGTGACCCGAAGCGCTAACGGAGGCAATCCCAACGCGTCCTGAAGTCCGTGAGTGTCTAGACCCTGCTCCTCATCGCGTGAGGTCAAGGGCCGTCGTTCCGCGCCGTTCGCGCATCCGTCTTCTCCTCATTGGCGGCAGCACAAGTGCAGTTCTGCCCATTCGCGCGTCCATTGCGTTCCTGCGAGTGATCGTGTGGCGACAATCCGACATGGGACTTGACGCGATGATTCGCAGACTCGGCGGGCTCGTGACGGCAGCGGAACTCGAGGCGCGCGGACTTCATCCCCAGGTGCTGTCGATGGCTGCTTACTCGAAGAAAGTGATCCGAGTTCGCAAGGGCTGGTATTCCATCGCAGACGTGCCTCAAGACGTGCGCGATGCGTGTGCCGTCGGTGGCCGACTCGGCTGCGTCAGCGCTCTCGCTCACCACGGACTCGCCGAACCGCCGAACGAACTGCACGTCGCTCTCCACCGGAGTGCCTCGAGGTTGAGGCTAGATCCGACCAGAATTGTCGTGCTCCATTGGAGCCGGGCAGAGCTAACCGGCGATCGTCATGCCGTCTCGGTGGAGCAAGCGCGGCAACAAGCCGTGCGTTGCGCGCGCTCGAGCCGACGGGGTGACGACGCGTCTCCAACCGATAACCTGTAACTCGTGTCCACGAACAATCCCTTCGGCCAGGTGCTAGTCGCACTCGTCACCCCGTTCAACTCCGACGGCGAAGTGAGCTGGAGCGATGTTGAGAAGCACATCGACGACGTGATCAACGCGGGCGCGGACGGCATCGTCGTCACGGGCACCACCGGCGAGACATCCACCCTCACCGACCCCGAGAAGATCAAGCTTGTCGAGGTCGCCAAGAAGGTTGCCGGCGACAGGGCCAAAGTGATCACGGGCGGCGGCTCGAACGAAACCGCTCACGCCATCGAACTTGCGAAGAAGAGTGCGAAGGCCGGTGCCGACGGCAACATGATCGTCACGCCGTATTACAACAAGCCTACCCAGGCGGGCATCCTCACGCACTTCCGGATGATCGCCGATGCGACCGATCTTCCGGTCATCCTCTACGACATCCCCGGCCGCACCGGCGTGCCAATCAAGTACGAGACGATCCTGCGCGCCTCCAAGCACCCGAACATCCTCGCCATCAAAGACGCCAAAGGCGACCTCGCCGAGGTCAGCCGCGTGCTCAACCAGACCGACCTCATGTACTTCTCCGGTGATGACGCCAACGTGCTCCCGCACCTCTCGATCGGAGCGACGGGCCTGATCGGAGTCACCGCCAACATTGCGGCGACCCCGTACCGGCACATCGTCGACGCCGTCAACGCGGGCAACCTGAAGAGTGCTACCGCCGCGCACAAAGCTCTCGAGCCGCTCGTGCGCGCCACGATGACGCACGTGCCCGGCACGGTCGCCGCGAAGTACATCCTGCACGGCCTCGGCCGCATCTCCAGCCCGCGCGTGCGCCTGCCGCTCGTCGGGCCCGAAGAGTGGGAGGCCGCCCAGATCGAAGACGAGATCGCTCTCGTCAACGACATTCCGGGCGTCAACTTCGACAACTTCCGACCCGACCGCAATGCGGCGGCAGGCGGCGCGCTACCCAAGGTGGCAGGCACAACACGGTAGAGAATGGCGTAACCATGCCAGCCACTATCTTCAGCCCGCCCGTGCTCGCACCGGGAACCCTCCGAGTCACGCCCGTCGGCGGTCTTGGCGAAATCGGCCGCAACATGACGATCTTCGAGATCGACGGCAAGATCCTCGTCGTCGACTGCGGTGTGCTCTTCCCTGAAGAGAACCAGCCCGGCGTCGACCTGATCCTGCCCGACTTCAGCCCGCTGCGGGATCGCATGAACGACGTTCTCGGCATCGTGCTCACGCACGGGCACGAAGACCACATCGGGGCGGTGCCCTACCTCTTGCGGCTCAAGCAAGACATCCCGCTCATCGGCTCCACGCTCACCCTCGCCCTCATCGAGGCGAAGCTCAAAGAGCACCGCATTCAGCCTTACACGCTCACGGTCAAAGAAGGCCAGCACGAGAAACTGGGCCCGTTCGAACTCGAGTTTCTCGCTGTCAACCACTCGATTCCGGATGCCCTCGCCGTCGCCATCACGACCGCGGCCGGCGTAGTTCTGCACACTGGCGACTTCAAGATGGACCAGCTTCCCCTCGACGACCGGATTACCGACCTCCGGGCTTTCGCCCGCCTCGGTGAGGCCGGCGTCGACCTGTTCCTCTCCGACTCGACTAACGCCGACATCCCGGGCTTCACCCCGAGCGAGCGCGACATCGGCCCCGTGCTGGAATCGGTCATAGCGCGTGCCCCGCGCCGCGTGATCGTCGCAAGTTTCTCGAGCCACGTGCACCGGGTGCAGCAGGTGCTCGACGCCGCCGTCGCCAACCGCCGCAAGGTCGTGCTCATGGGTCGCTCGATGGTCCGCAACATGGGCATTGCCGCCGAGCTCGGCTACCTCAAGGTGCCGGACGGCGTGCTGCTCGACGCGAAGAAGGCCGTCGACCTGCCCGACAATCAGCTCGTCTACATGTCGACCGGCAGCCAGGGCGAGCCGATGGCAGTGCTCGCGCGCATGGCCAACCTCGAGCACCAGATCGAGGTGGGCAAGGGCGATACGGTCATCCTCGCCTCGTCCTTGATTCCGGGCAATGAGAACGCTGTCTACCGCGTGATCAACGGCCTCATCAAGCTCGGCGCCAACGTCGTTCACAAGGCGAACGCGCGGGTGCACGTATCGGGGCACGCCGCCGCGGGGGAGCTGCTCTACGTCTACAACATCCTCCGGCCGAAGAACGTTCTGCCAGTGCACGGCGAATACCGGCACCTGGTGGCCAATGCCAACCTCGCGATCCAGACCGGTGTGCCAGAAGAAAACACGATCATCGCCGAAGACGGCACCGTGATCGACCTTCGCGATGGCGAGGCGCGCATCGTCGGACAACTCGACCTGGGCTACGTCTACGTCGACGGCTCCAGTGTCGGCGAGATCACGGATGCCGACCTCAAAGACCGCCGCATCCTCGCCGAGGAGGGCTTCATCTCGATCTTTGTCGCGATCGACGCCCAGACCGGAAAAGTCATCGTCGGCCCCGAGATTCAGGCGCGCGGTTTCGCCGAAGACGAGGG
>SCSV01000127.1 GCA_004297555.1 Salinibacterium sp. | reverse complement strand
GCAGCTTGCGCCTGAGGTCGGCGAGGCTGATGATGTAGTCCGTGCCCTCGATCTGCTTGGGCTGTTCGACAAACGGCACGGGCGGCGCCTCGCCGGGCCCCTGGTCCTGTCCCGGCCCCTGCGCCTTCCCCGGACCGACGTCCACACCAGGACCCTGTCCCGGCCCCACGCCCGGACCGATCCCGGGGCCGATACCTGTGTTCGGGTTCGGCGGGATGTTCTGGATCATCACGATGTCATGGATCGTGGTGTTGTTCGCGGTGATGGTGATGTTGTTCACGTACGGTATGTACCCGGTCAGTATCGCGTAGATCCTCCACGTGCCCGCCGACGGCGACATATTGTAGAAACCGGTTGCGTCGGAAAGCGCGCTCGTGCTCGCGACGTCGACGATCACGCCCTGGAGGCGCGCGCCGGTCTGCGAGCTCACGTTGCCGATGAGCAAACCCGTCGGCGGCAGCGACCCGATGCCGGCCGGACAATGGTCGTTCGGGTCGGTGAAGTAGTAGTACTTCGTCGTGCTCTGGTTCTGGAGCATCGGCACGAGCATCTGGTAGTTGATGATGTCGCCGTTGTAGCCGGCCGTGAAGTTCGTGAGGATCGAACCGAAGAAGAGCTTGCCGGTCGCGTCCTTGAGTGCCATCATCGCGAACGTCGCCGGGGCGCCGTTCTCGTCGATCTTGTACGTGTACGTGCCCGGCGCGGTGATGGTCGTCGCGCCGAACTGGAACGTGATGTTCGCGGTGAGCGTGTTCGCCGTCGACGACGCGCCGGAGGAGTTCAGGCCGTAGAACGCGTCCACCTGCGCGGCGGTCGCCGGCGTGACCGAGGAGAAGTCAAGCGTCAGGGGGTCGTACACGGACGCGTACGTCTCGTGCTGCGTGTCCGGCTGCAGGCAGTTGTAGAGGAGGTTGATATTCGCGATCTCTCCGGGATTGAACGTGTGGGTCTGCTGGAACGTGAAGCCGTCAACGCGGACGGTGACCCCATACTGCCCCGACCACTCCGTGACGGGAATGCGGTGGGAGATCACGAGCTCGTAAATGTTGCCGGCCGCGCCGCTGAAGCTCGCGTACCCGACGTACTTCCCCACCGTCGTGAGCCCATGGAGCGCGAAGAACGCGAGCAGGAGCAGGAGGGCGGAACGCAGCAGTTGCTTCGCGGTGTCGTTCATGCGTGTCCCGCCAGGCCGACGCGCCGCGCAAGCGCGTGCACCGTGTCCACAAGCTGTTGTTGCTGTTCCTCTGGAAGCCGCGAGAACGTCCCCGTGAGCTTCTCGTACGACCGGATCGCCGCATCGAGCTCTCCCGCCTTGAGGTGGCCGTCCAGCTCGAGCATCACGAGGTTGAAGTAGTACTTGTCCATCTGCTGCACGAGTCCGATGACATCCTCGTACAGGTCGTTCCGTTCCGGGACGCTGAGCGTGTCATACGTGAGCCTGACCTCCTTGTACAGGAGGTCTGCGCGGTCGTACTCGTTCGATCGCAGCCGGTCGAGCGCGTCGTTGATCATGACACGGACATAGTGCACCTTCTCTTGTTTCCCGAAGCGGTACGTGAGATACTTGAGCTGCTTGGGCAGGTCAAAGTAGTACGCGAGGTAGCCGAGGATCACGAGCGCGATGAGCGCGACGAACGGCAGCGCACTTGAGCCGAGGAGGTCGCCGAAGCCGAAGATCGCGAGGCCGGTGACGGACTGGCCGCTCGCGTACGGCCTGGCGAGCACGGTCCGCACCTCTTCAAGGCGCGTGAAGTCCACGCGTTTCGGGATGACGTACGCGATCGTGTCCTGGCGATCGAAGCGCAGCACGGGGTCATCCTTCACCGTCTCCGCCTTCGTGAGGAGGGTGAGGTCGTGCGCGCTCTTCGCCACCTCCTTCGGGATGACTTCGTAGAGCTGGTACTCGGCGTCGAGGTTCGGTGCGTACGTGAGGCTGCGCGTCACGACAGTGATCGCCTTCGTGCTCTGATCCTGGTACAGGTACTCGAC
>SCSV01000126.1 GCA_004297555.1 Salinibacterium sp. | reverse complement strand
CGACTGGGTCACGTGAAAGCGCGTGGCCACCGGGGCGAGAGCGGCGACGATGCCGCGGGCATCTTTGTCGTTGAGCACGCCGATCACGATGCAGATCTCATCGAAGGTGAAGTAGCTGGCCAGTGCCGCGACGAGAGCGGCAGCGCCGTGCGGGTTGTGGGCAGCATCGACGAGCACGGTCGGATCGGTGCCGATGAGCTGCAGGCGACCGGGCGAGGTCGCCGTGGCAAGTCCCTCGGCGAGCACATCGCCGACGAGCGCTTGCGTTCCCGAGCCGAGGAACGACTCGACCGCGGCAATCGCGAGCGCGGCGTTGTGGCCCTGGTGGTCGCCGAAGAGCGGCAGGAAGAGATCCGGGTAGAGGCCGGCGAGGCCGCGCACGGTGATGACTTGTCCGCCGACGGCGATGGTCGAGCTCTCGAGGGAGAACCCGATGCCTTCGATCGCGAGCGTGGACTCGGTCAACTCCGCAGCGCGTTCGAGTTCGGCGAGGGCATCCGGAGTCTGCATCGCCGACACGACGGACGCGACCGGCTTGACGATGCCGGCCTTGGTGCGGGCGATCTCGGCAACGGTCGAGCCCAGGCGCTGGGTGTGGTCGAGCGCGACCGGGCCGAAGACGGCGACCTGCCCGTCGGCGACGTTCGTGGAGTCCCACTCGCCGCCGAGCCCCACCTCGATCACCGCGATGTCGACCGGGGCATCGGCGAAGGCCGCGAAAGCGAGCACCGTGAATGCCTCGAAGAAGGTGAGCGGCGGATGCCCCTCCGCAACGAGTTCCGCGTCGACCATGAGCAGGTACGGGCGCACGTCCGCCCAGTTCTCGGCGAGCGCCCGGTTCGAAATGGGCAGCCCGTCAATGACGATGCGCTCATTGACGCGCACCAGGTGCGGGCTCGTCATGAGGCCGGTGCGCAGCCCGTAGGCGCGCAGGATGCTCTCGATCATGCGACTCGTTGAGGTCTTACCGTTCGTGCCGGTCACGTGGATGATCGGATACGTGCGCTGCGGGTCACCGAGCAACTCGACCGCGCGGCGGGTCGCCTCGAGTCGGGGCTGGGGAGCGGCCTCGCCAATTCGCGCAAGCAACTCGGCGTAGACCCGGTCGGCGTCTTCTTGGTACTCGGCGTCCTCAAGCTCCCAGGGCGAGTCGTCGTCGAGGTTGTCGCCCTCGTTGCCACCGGCGAACGGACTCAGGTCCGCGAGCGGATTCTCGTCGTCATCGCCGAGATCCCGCTCGTCGAATTCGTCGTCCCGGCCCGAGCCAGGCTCGTCGTCCCGGTCACGCATGCGCAGCCGTTTTCGAGATCACAATCTCTAGTGAACCAGTGTTTGCATACTGGCCGGCAGCCAGAACCGCTCGGCCCGCTTTCCCGTCGGACGAAAGGTCTGTGACCCCTCCCAGCGCGAACGCTGATTCGACCGCGAGGGTCTCCCCCGCGATCATCTGGCCGAACGTCGTCAGCGCGCTAACGTCGGACGCTTCGGTGCCCGTGACAGTCAGGCGGATGCGATCGCTGACGTCGAGACCGGCGGCCTTGCGGGCATCCTGAATCGCTCGAATCACGTCGCGGGCGAGCCCCTCCGCTTCGAGCTCGGGCGTGGTCTCGGTGTCGAGGATCACGAAGCCGCCATCAGAGAGGAACGCGATCGCGCTCGAGTCGCGCGAATCGAGTTCCAACTCGTACTCGCCCTCGAGCAGTTCGTACTCGCCGACCGTCACGCCTGCGCCGCTCTCGGTCCAGTCGCCGGCCTTCGCGGCCTTGATCACGTCTTGCACGTTCTTGCCGAGGCGCGGGCCGAGGGCGCGCGCGTTCACGGTGAGCCGCTTGGTGATTCCGTGCCGCTCGAGGCTGTCCTCGCCAAGCCCCTCGAAGTCGATGGCCTTCACGTTGAGCTCTTCGCTGAGAATCTCGGTCACGCCGGCGAACCAGTCCGTGCGCTCGCTCACGACGGTGAGTCGTGACAGTGGCAGGCGCACGCGCAGGCTGTTCGCCTTGCGCAGAGCGAGACCTGCGGAGGCGATCTCGCGCACTCGGTCCATTCCCGAAACCAGCTCGTCGTCCGCCGGGAAAGCGGCGGCCTCGGGCCAGTCCTCAAGATGAACACTGCGCTCACCGGTGAGGCCGCGCCAGATCTCCTCGCTCACGAGCGGAGCGAGCGGTGCCGCAAGGCGGGCAACCGTTTCGAGCACCGTGAAGAGCGTGTCGAAGGCCTCCGCGTCGCCTTGCCAGAACCGGTCGCGGCTGCGGCGCACGTACCAGTTAGTAAGCACGTCGGCAAAGTCGCGCAGTCTGGCCGCTGCGAGCGGGCTGTCGAACGCCTCAAGCTCAGCCGTGACGTCCCGAATCAGTTCGCCGGTCTTGGCGAGGATGTAGCGGTCGAGCAGATTCGTCGAATCGGTGCGGATGACCGCCGCATGGTCGCTCGCGTTCGCGTACAGAGTGAAGAAGTAATAGGTGCTCCACAGCGGCAGCAGCAGTTGTCGGGCCCCCTCGCGGATGCCCTCCTCGGTGACCACGAGGTTGCCGCCGCGAATCACGGACGACGACATGAGGAACCAGCGCATCGCATCCGCGCCGTCGCGGTCGAAGACCTCGTTGACGTCCGGGTAGTTGCGCAGGCTCTTCGACATCTTCTGGCCATCGCTGCCGAGCACGATGCCGTGGCTGATCACGTTGCGGAACGCCGGCCGATCGAAAAGCGCCGTCGACAGCACGTGGAGTGTGTAGAACCACCCGCGGGTCTGACCGATGTACTCGACGATGAAGTCCGCCGGGTTGTGGGTGTCGAACCAGTCCGCGTTCTCGAAGGGGTAGTGCACTTGTGCGAACGGCATCGAGCCGGAGTCGAACCACACGTCAAGCACGTCGGGGATGCGCCGCATGGTGGACGCACCGGTGGGGTCATCCGGGTTCGGCCGGGTCAGCTCGTCGATGTACGGGCGGTGCAGGTCTACCTCGCCTGCCGCGTTCGTGGGCAGCACACCGAAGTCGGCTTCGAGCTCCGCGAGCGAGCCGTAGACGTCGATGCGCGGGTACTCGGGGTTGTCGCTCTTCCACACCGGAATCGGCGAACCCCAGTAGCGGTTGCGCGAGATCGACCAGTCGCGCGCGTTCGCGAGCCACTTTCCGAACTGGCCGTCTTTGACGTTCTCGGGCACCCAGGTGATTTCCTGGTTGAGCTCGCCCATGCGGTCACGAAAATCGGGAACGCGCACGAACCAGCTCGATACCGCCTTGTAGATGAGCGGATTGCGGCAGCGCCAGCAGTGCGGGTACGAGTGCTCGTAGCTCGCAACGCGCAACAGCCGCCCCTCGGCGCGCAGCCGCTGCACGAGCGGCTTGTTCGCGTCGAAGACCTGCATGCCAGCCACCTCATCGATGTTCGGCAGGAAGCGACCCGCCTCGTCGACCGAGATGATGACCGGGATGCCCGCAGCCGCGCACACCACCTGGTCGTCCTCACCGAACGCCGGGGCCTGGTGCACGATGCCGGTGCCTTCGCCGGTCTCCACGTAGTCGGCGACGAGGATCTGCCACGCGTGCTCGGTGCCCCATTCCGCTGTGTCGGCGTAGTAGTCCCAGAGCTGCGCGTAGCGCACACCCTCAAGCTCGCGACCGGTGATTGTGCGAGTGACGGCGGCGAGGGCGTCCGCCCCCGATTCGTAACCGAGGTCCTTCGCATGCGCGGGAATGGTGTCGGTGGCGAGCAGGAACTCCGAGACCCCTTCTTCCATACCTGCCGTTGAACCGCTCACCGTGCCGGCACCGAGCGGGCCACTCGGCAGCACCGAGTACTCGATGTCGGGGCCGACCGCGAGCGCGAGGTTCGTGGGCAGGGTCCACGGGGTCGTCGTCCAGGCGAGGGCCTTGACCGCGGTGAGCCCCAGGCTCTCCGCCTTCACACCGTCGAGCGGGAAGGTGACTGTGACGGACTGGTCTTGGCGCATTTGGTACACGTCGTCGTCCATGCGCAGTTCGTGGTTCGAGAGCGGAGTCTGGTCGCGCCAGCAGTAGGGCAGCACGCGGTAGCCCTCGTAGGCGAGTCCCTTGTCGTGCAGGCGCTTGAACGCCCAGAGCACGCTCTCCATGAAGGTCGGCTCGAGGGTCTTGTAGTCGTTCTCGAAGTCGACCCAGCGCGCCATGCGCGTGACGTACTCCTCCCACTCCTTTGTGTACTTGAGCACCGCGCTCTTCGCCGTCTCGTTGAAGGCGGCGATGCCCATCTCCTCGATCTGGCTCTTATCGGTGATGCCCAGCTGCCGCTCGGCCTCAAGCTCGGCGGGCAGTCCGTGGGTGTCCCAGCCGAAGCGGCGGTGCACTTGCTTGCCGCGCATGGTCTGGAAGCGCGGGAACAGGTCTTTGGCGTAGCCGGTGAGCAGGTGGCCGTAGTGCGGGAGGCCGTTCGCGAAGGGCGGGCCGTCATAGAACACCCACTCGGGTGCGCCATCCCGCTGATCGATGGACGCCTGGAAGGTGCCGTCCTTCTTCCAGTAGTCGAGCACGAGTTGCTCGATGTCGGGGAAGCGCGGCGAGGCGGCGACCGGTTCGGGAGTGTGGCGGGGGTACAACATGCGGCTCCTGTGCTGTTCCGTGGAACGTCTCCTGCACGAGGACGACCTCTCGGCCGCGGTACCACCCCGCTTGCCCGCCTGGATTCAGTCGGGCCACTCAATTCGGCTGTGACGGGCCAACCCGTTCGGTTCTACTGTGCGGTCGGTTTCAACGGCCGCGGTTCTTCCGAAAGCTCCCCGATGATGGTCGGCTCAACGCCTATCGCCCCATTGTATGCGGGTGGTTGTTCCCGTGCAGCGCCGGTCATAAACTCTCCCTCAATGTGGCACCCCCGCCACGATCGACGGCAGCGAGGCGCAATGAGCGACGACACCCCCACCGAAAGATTCGATACACCTGGGGATGCCCCCACCGAACGATTCGCCGCGACCGGAGCCGCACCGGCGGCCGCCTCGCCCGCTGCAGCGTCATCCCGACGCACGATCATCATCCTGTCGTCGATCGGCGGTGCACTGTTGCTCGCCCTGATCGTCCTGCTCGTTCTCCTGCTCGCCCGCCCCGGCGCCGTTGCGCCAACCCCGACCCCGACCGAGTCGAGTACGAGCCCGACTCCCACCGAGACCGCCTCGGCGACGCCCACACCCACCGCGACCCCGACTGAGGACACCCCACCCCCTGCGAGCGGCCCGCAGTTCACGAACTTCATCGCCCCGAGCAGTCAAGGCGGCTGCTCGACTGGCGGGCCTGGAGTCGACCCCTTCATCCCGAAGGTCAAGGTGGCGTGGACCTCAAGTGGGGCAACGTCAGCCTGGTACGTCAACGGAACCTCGGATGCCGCGGACTCGGGCTACATGCAGATTCCGCTCAACGGCGACCAGGAAGACTTTCCGTACTCCCAGGACTTCAACTGCTCCAACGAGGTGAACACCTACACGATCACGCTCGTCGGGCCGGAGGGCGACCACAAGAGCAAGACCTGGCATGTGACGAACACGGGCGATACGTTCTAGCTGCGGCTTGGCGGGCATCCGTCTGTAGAATTCAGGCACAACCCACACTCAGGCACCTCTACGTCGACTCGGTGCCGCACATATCGAACCGGAGTAACCCCATGACGAGAATTCCCGAGCGCCCAGCCCTCGAAGGACTCGAAGAGAAGTGGGGGGCCGCGTGGCACGAGCGCGGCACGTATGCGTTCGATCGGGCATCCGCCCTCGCTGCCGGCAGAGACAGCATCTTCTCGGTGGACACTCCTCCGCCCACCGCTTCAGGCAGCCTGCACATCGGCCACGTCTTCAGCTACACCCACATGGACCTCGCGGCCCGCTATCAGCGGATGCGCGGCAAGCACCTGTTCTACCCGATGGGCTGGGACGACAACGGCTTGCCCACCGAGCGCCGGGTGCAGAACTACTACGGCGTGCGCTGCGACCCCTCGCTGCCGTACGAGCCGAACTTCGTGCCGCCACTGCAAGGTGGCGAAGGCGCGTCGTCGAAGGCCGCCGACCAGGTGCCGGTGAGCCGTCGCAACTTCATCGAACTGTGCGAGACGCTCACCGTCGAAGACGAGAAGCAGTTCGAAGAACTCTGGCGCCAGCTCGGCTTAAGCGTCGACTGGAATCTCACCTACCGCACCATCGGCGACGAGGCGCAGCGTGCCGCACAGCGCGCGTTCCTGCGCAACCTTGAGCGCGGCGAGGCGTACCAGGCGGATGCCCCGACGCTGTGGGACATCACGTTCCGCACCGCCGTCGCCCAGGCCGAGCTCGAAGACAAAGAGCAGCCCGCCGCCTACCACCGCCTCGCCTTCCACAAGCCGGACGGCAGCACCGTGGAGATCGAGACGACCCGGCCGGAACTGTTGGCGGCTTGCGTAGCTCTTGTCGCACATCCGGATGACGAGCGCTACCAGCCGCTCTTCGGCACGACAGTGACGACCCCGGTGTTCGGAGTCGAGGTGCCGATTCTCGCCCACCACCTCGCCCAGAAAGACAAGGGCTCGGGCATCGCCATGATTTGCACCTTCGGCGATGTGACCGACGTGGTGTGGTGGCGTGAACTAGACCTGCCCAACCGCACCATCATCGGTTCCGACGGTCGCATCGTTGCCGAAGCGCCGGAAGCGATCGTGACGGATGCCGCCAAGTCCGCCTATGCGCAGCTGGCCGGCAAGACGGTCTTCAGTGCCAAGGCGACGATGGTCGAACTGCTCACCGCGAGCGGCGAGCTCATTGGTGAACCGAAGCCGACCTCGCACGCGGTGAAGTTCTTCGAGAAGGGCGACAAGCCGCTCGAGATCATCTCCACTCGCCAGTGGTACATCCGCAACGGTGCCAGGGACCAGAAGCTTCGCACCCGCCTGATCGAGGCGGGCAAGGAGATCTCGTTCACTCCGGAACACATGCGCGTGCGCTACGAGAACTGGGTGGGCGGCCTCACCGGCGACTGGCTCATCTCCCGCCAGCGCTTCTTCGGCGTGCCCATCCCGGTCTGGTACGAGCTCGACGCGAACGGCGAGAAGGGCGCGCCCATCGTGCCGAGCGAAGACGTGCTGCCGATCGACCCCTCCTCGGATGTGCCCGCGGGATACGCCGAGAGCGACCGCGGCGTGACGTTCGTCGGCGAGGTCGACATCATGGACACCTGGGCCACCTCCTCGCTCACCCCGCAGCTCGCAGGCGGGTGGGAAACCGACCCCGAACTGTTCGCGGCCGTTTTCCCATACTCGCTGCGCAGTCAGGGACAAGACATTATCCGCACGTGGTTGTTCTCGACGGTGCTGCGCGCTGAACTCGAGCACCGGCAGATTCCGTGGCGAAATGCCGGCATCTCTGGCTTTATCGTCGACCCCGACCGCAAGAAGATGTCGAAATCGAAGGGCAACGTCGTCACGCCCAAGGGCATGCTCGACGAGCACGGTTCGGATGCGGTGCGCTACTGGGCCGCATCGAGTCGCCTCGGCACCGACGCAGCCTTCGACCCGCAGAACCCGAAGCAGATCAAGATCGGCCGGCGCCTCGCGATCAAGGTGCTCAACGCGGCGAAGTTCGTGTATTCGTTCCCCGAAGCGCCGGATGGCATGGCCGTCAGCGAGCCGCTTGACCTCGACCTACTCGCGTCGCTGGGCGACGTCATCGATGTGGCAACCAAGGCGCTCGACGAGTTCGATCATGCCCGCGCGCTCGAAGCCGCAGAACAGTTCTTCTGGACCTTCTGCGACGACTACCTCGAGCTGGTCAAGGAACGCGCCTATGGGGCATCCACCCCAGAAGGTCAGGCGAGCGCCGTCATCGCGCTGCGCACCGCCGTCGACATTCTCGTGCGGCTGTTCGCGCCCTACCTGCCGTTCGCTACCGAAGAAGTGTGGAGTTGGACGCACGAGGGTTCCGTGCACACCTCCACCTGGCCGAACCGCGAGGAGACCGGAGCGACCGGCGAAACAACCGGTCTGCTGAGTTCGGTGAGCGAGGCTCTCATCGGTATCCGCCGCGCGAAGACCGACGCGAAAGCATCACAGAAGACCGAGGTCATCTCGGCGGTCATCACCGGGCCGGCGATCCTCAACGAGGGCCTCGCCGACCTCAAGGCGGTCGGTCGAATCGCGAGCATCGAGTTCGTTGAAGCCGACACCATCGAGGTGCGCGACATCGTGCTCGCCGAGAGCGAGGAGTAGACGATGCAACTGGGAACTCGTTGGAACGTCGGCGCTGAGCCCCCGGCGGGCCTGAGCGAGGCGCTACGCATGGCCATTGCCTCGGTGGAGGAAGATCTGGCCGGAATCGACGCCACGGGTTGGCGTTGGACGCTGACCTGGCTCGAGGGTCGACCAGTCGTGGAGCTCGACGATGGCACGATCATCCGCAGCAGCGCTGAGGGCATCGTGTCAGTGCACGATCCGGTGGACTAGCTCCCGGTTAGTCCCGCTCACGCGACGGCGATGATCTCGCCATGCGGGATCAGAATCCAGGCCTCTTCCGTGTTGGCCCACTCGCGCCACCCGGCGCTGATGGCGTCGAGTTGCTCTTGCGTCGCGAGGCCCTTGCTGAGGGCATCCTCGGCGAACGCCGACTTGAGAACGCGCTCTTCCCACATGCCACCCCACCACTCGCGATCGGTCTCGTTGGAGAAGTTCCAGACGGATGCTGTGGTCGTGATCTGCTCGAAGCCGGCTTGCAGCGCCCAGGCCTTGATGCGCCGGCCGGCGTCCGGCTCGCCGCCATTGCTGCGGTGCACTCGCTCGTAGAGATCAAGCCAGGCCGTGAGCCCCGCTGACTCGGGAAACCAGAAGGTGCCGGCGTAGTCGACATCACGCGCGGCCACCAAGCCACCCGGTTTCGTCACCCGGCGCATCTCACGCAACACAGCGACAGGGTCGGCGACATGCTGAAGTGTTTGATGCGCGTGGCTGATGTCGAACGTGTCGTCCTCGAAGGGCAGAGAGTAGGCGTCACCGACGATGAACTCCAGGTTGGGGCGATCGGCACCGAGCGCGCTCGCCTGCTCGACGATCTCGGCGGCGGCATCCACTCCGACCACACGACCCGGAGCAAGGCGATCAGCGAACTCGACCGTGATCGTGCCAGGCCCAGAGCCGAGGTCGAGCGGGGATAGACCTGGCACCAGGTGCGGCGCGAGGTAAGCCGCGGAATTCGCGATCGTGCGCCAACTGTGCGCGCGCAACACGCTCGGGTGATGGCCGTGGGTGTAGTGCTCGGTGGTGTTCACTCTTCGAGACTAGCCAGGCTTCACGCCTCGGCGACTAGATGCCGCGCCAGGGTCGCCGCGATTTCTTCGAGTTCGAGCTGACCCTGGGCCACGCCGAGCACGAGGTCGAACTTCTCGTTCTGAGTCATGTCGATGTCGTATCCGTTGATGTTGAGGAACGCAACTGTAAGCACCCACGAGGTGCGCTTGTTTCCGTCGATCAGTGCGTGGTTGCGCGCCAAGGACGAGAACAGAGCCGCAGCCTTGAGTTCCAACGTCGGGTACGCATCGGCACCAAAAGCGCTCGCGGCCGGCCTGGCGAGTGCGGAGAATAGGAGACCCTCGTCGCGCACATACAAGCCCATTCGTTGAACGACGGCTAGGGCATCCTCAGGGTCCAGGTAGCGGGTCATGCGTCTTCGAGACGCTGGAGCAACTCCGCATCCCGTTCAAGCGTGCGCTCCACGCTTGCCATGACCTGATCGGTCTTTGTTTCTGAAATCACCAGTTCCTCCACAGCTCTCAGCACGAGCGAATGCTTGGAAGTGTGGCGCGCATCCGCGAGCCGCTGGAGGGCTTCGTCGAGTTCTGTGGGAAACCGCAGTGTCATGGCCATTGTGGAATGATACCACTCTGGTATCACGCCGATCTAGGCGGACTTCTCCGCGCGCTGGGGCTTGCGCGGCACAATCGTCGGCGCGGCGTTGTCGAGCACGGCCTCCTTGGTGACAACGACGCGAGCGACTTGATCGTTGGACGGCACGTCGAACATGATCGGTCCGAGCACCTCCTCCATGATGGCGCGCAGCCCGCGAGCACCCGTCTGCCGGAGCACCGCAAGGTCGGCGATCGCCTCCAGGGCATCCTGATCGAATTCGAGCTCGACCCCGTCGAGTTCGAACATGCGCTGATACTGGCGCACGAGGGCGTTGCGCGGGGTGGTGAGAATCTCCATGAGCGCGACCTGGTCGAGCGGCGTCACGGTCGTGACCACGGGAAGACGTCCGATGAACTCGGGAATGAGTCCGAACTTGTGCAGGTCTTCGGGCAGCACCTCGCTGAACAGATTGATGTCGTCGCCCTTGCTGTGCAGCGGGGCGCCGAAGCCGATGCCCTTCTTGCCCGCGCGCTGCGAGATGATCTCCTCGAGTCCGGCGAAGGCACCGGCAACGATGAAGAGCACGTTGGTGGTGTCGACCTGGATGAATTCTTGATGCGGATGCTTGCGCCCACCTTGCGGCGGAACCGAAGCCACCGTGCCCTCGAGAATCTTGAGCAGTGCCTGCTGCACGCCCTCGCCCGAGACGTCTCTGGTGATCGAAGGGTTCTCTGCCTTTCGGGCGATCTTGTCGATTTCGTCGATGTAGATGATGCCGGTCTCTGCGCGCTTGACGTCGTAGTCGGCAGCCTGGATGAGTTTGAGGAGGATGTTCTCGACGTCTTCGCCGACGTAGCCCGCTTCGGTGAGGGCCGTCGCATCCGCTACCGCAAAAGGAACGTTGAGACGCTTCGCGAGAGTCTGGGCGAGATACGTCTTGCCGCATCCGGTCGGGCCGATGAGCAGGATGTTGGACTTGGCGATCTCGACATCGTCGATGATGGCGTCGGCCGGGGCGATCGTGTTTCTCGCGCCCACGCGCTTGTAGTGGTTGTAGACGGCGACAGAGAGCGCGCGCTTGGCGTGTTCTTGGCCGATGACGTACTCCTCAAGAAAGGAGTAGATCTCTTTGGGCTTGGGAAGGTCGAACTCGCTCGACACTTCTTCGCTGGATTCGGCGAGGCGCTCTTCGATGATCTCGTTGCAGAGTTCGACACACTCGTCGCAGATGTAGACGCCAGGGCCGGCGATCAATTGCTGCACTTGCTTCTGGCTCTTGCCGCAGAACGAGCACTTGAGCAGATCGGCGCTTTCCCCGATTCGAGCCATGGTGTCGTTCCTCTCCCCAGCGCATGCATGGGCGATATACGCGTATCCGAGCCTAACCCGATCTGGTGACAGGGTTCAGCACTCCGGCCGAAATCGACGCGGCGCGCCGCGATTTCGCAGTTCGCGCGCACGCGTGGGAGGCTGATCGAGTGCGGATGGCCTTGAGAGGTGCAGTGACTCTCGCCGTAGCATCCGCGCTCATGCTCGTGTCAATCGCACCGGCGCAAGCGCACGATTCTCTCGTCGCCTCGACGCCCGCCGCGCACAGCACCATCGAATCACTGCCCGCGGAGTTCTCGGTCACGATGAACGAACCTCTCGGTGACGTGAGTGGCGAGATGGCCGGCTTCGCGCTCGAGGTCGTCGACGCCCATGGCCTCTATTACGGCGACGGATGCCTCAGCATCGGCGGGCACACCTTGTCGATGGGGGCGACGCTCGGCGAGGAGGGCGACTACCGCATGTTGTGGCAGGTCGTCTCCGAAGACGGCCATGCGGCATCCGGTGAAGTGCCGTTCCACTGGTCACCGAAGCACCCAACTGGCGCGACCGGCTCAGTTGCCCCACCCAAGTGCGGCGGCGGCACCGGCAAGACGCCCGTGCCCGTTCCTACGGCGGCACCGCAACGCCCGAGAGCGAACGTCGGCGACGTGGTGCTCATCGGCGCCATCGTCGCGGCACTCGTGGTGGCTGCACTCATCGGCGCGGTGATGCTCGGGCGCCGACGCCGCTCTTAGCCGCGCCTCCCGCAGCGACCGCGCAACCCGCTATTTGGTGATCGCGGCGGGCAGCGCGTTCTTGCGGCTCGTGAGCACCTGGTCGATGAGGCCGTACTCGACGGCTTCCTCCGCGCCCAGGATCTTGTCGCGCTCGATGTCCTTGTTGACCTGCTCGCGAGTGCGGTTGGAATGCAGCGCAAGCGTCTCTTCGAGCCAGTCGCGCATACGCAGTACCTCGGCTGCCTGAATCTCGATGTCGGAGGCTTGACCCTGTCCCGCCTCACCCGTCGCCGGCTGGTGGATCAGGATGCGCGCATTCGGCAGCGCGAGTCGCTTGCCCTTTGTGCCTCCCGCGGTAATCACCGCAGCAGCCGAAGCCGCCTGGCCGAGCACCACGGTCTGGATCTGCGGGCGGATGTATTGCATCGTGTCGTAGATCGCCGTCATCGCGGTGAACGACCCACCGGGCGAGTTGATGTACATCACGATGTCGCGGTCCGGGTCCTGGCTCTCGAGCACGAGCAACTGGGCCATGACGTCATCCGCGGAGGCGTCGTCGACTTGCACACCGAGGAAGATGATGCGGTCTTCGAAAAGCTTCGCGTACGGGTCCTGGCGCTTGTAGCCATAGGCCGTGCGCTCCTCGAACGAGGGCAGGATGTAGCGGGAGGCGGGCAGAGACCCGGCGGCCCGGAATGTTGGCGTTTCCATGAGTTCTTCCTGTCGTCTTTCTCGGGCTACTTCTTCGACTCGCCCGCGGTGACCTCGGCCACGTCGAGGGCGGTCTCCCGGATGTGGTCGACGAAGCCGTACTCAAGAGCCTCGGTCGCCGTGAACCAGCGGTCGCGGTCGCCGTCTTCGATCACCTGCTCGTAGGACTTGCCGGTCTGCATCGCGGTGATCTCGGCGAGGCGCTTCTTCATGTCGAGGATGAGCTGGGCCTGGGTCTGGATGTCGCTCGAGGTGCCGCCGAAGCCGCCATGCGGCTGGTGCAACAGCACTCGCGCGTTCGGGGTGATGAAGCGCTTGCCCTTGGTGCCCGCGGTGAGCAGCAGCTGGCCCATGGAGGCGGCCATACCGATGCCCACGGTGACGATGTCGTTGGGCACGAACTGCATGGTGTCGTAGATCGCCATACCCGCGGTGATAGAACCACCGGGTGAGTTGATGTAGAGCGAGATGTCGCGCTTGGGGTCTTCAGCGGCCAGGAGCAACAGCTTCGCCGCGATCTCGTTTGCGTTCTCGTCGCGCACCTCTGACCCGAGCCAGATGATGCGATCCTTCAGCAGTCGATCGAAAACACTGTTGACGGGTGCCTGTTCGGCCATGGTTGCGCTCCCAATTCCGTTGTCGCTTGCTGCGAATCTATCTGACTGCGGGGCGCAAAACGGCTCTGTTCGCCGACGGCAGAGCGCCGCGTCGTACACGGTTGCGACGGATGCCCGGGCTCTAGTGGCTGTGACCCTCGTGGTCATCGTGGTCGTGGTCGTGACCGCCAGCTGCAACGTCAACGAAGTCGCCAGTCGAGGCCGACGTCGAGGGCGCAGTGAAGTCGGAGACATCCACGGCCTTGCCCTTGGTGTCGACGACCTTGGCCTTGCTGAGTACGACGGCAAGCGCCTTCACTCGCGCTACTTCGGCAACCATCGACGGAATCTGGCCGTTCTCGTCGAGCAGCTTGATGAACTCGCCCGGCTCCATTCCGTACTGAGCGGCACCCTGCACGAGGTACGAGGTCAGTTCGTCTTGAGTGACCTTAACCTCTTCTTTCTCGATGATGGTGTCGAGCAGCACCTTGGAGCGGAACGTCTTCTCGCTCGAGAGCACAACCTCGGCGCGGTGCTCGTCGTCAGACAGGCGGCCCTCGTCTTCGAGGTGGCGGTTGACCTCTTCTTCGACGAGCTTCTCGGGAATCGGGATGTCGACGGACTTGAGCAGTTCGTCAACGATCTGGTCGCGCGCCTGCACACCCTGACCGAATGCCTTGGCGCGGCCGATCTGGGTCTTGATGTCGGCCTTGAGCTCCTTGATGGTGTCGAAGGGGCTCGCAATCTGCGCGAAGTCGTCGTCGGCATCCGGCAGCTCGCGTTCTTTGACCGCGGTGAGCGTGACGGTGATCAGGGCGTTCTCGCCTTCGTGGTCCCCACCGAGCAGCATGGACTCGAAGGTCGTGGTCTCGCCGGCGCTGAGTGAGTCGAGCGCCTCGTCGATGCCCTCGATGAGCTCGCCCGAGCCGACTTCGTAAGAGATACCGTTGGCGGTGTCGACCTCGGTGTCGCCGATCTTTGCGACGAGGTCGAGCTGGGCGAAGTCGCCCTTCTTGGCCGGACGGTCGACCGTGATTAGGGTGCCGAAACGGCCGAGCAGGCTGTCGAGCTCGTCTTTCACATCGTCGGCCGAAACCTCGACGGCGTCGACGGTGAGGGTGAGTCCCTCGTAGTCGGGGAGCGTGAACTCCGGGCGAACGTCGACCTCGACCGTCATCTCCAGGTCGCCGCTGAAGTCCTTGACCTCGGGCCATGCCGTGATGTCGGCTTCGGGGCGGCCAATGGCGCGGATGTTCTGCTCTTCGACCGCCTGGCGGTAGAACTTGTCGAGACCGTCGTTGACCGCGTGGTTGAGCACCTCTTCGCGACCGACGCGCTGGTCGATGAGCTGCGGCGGCACCTTGCCCTTGCGGAAGCCCGCGATGTTTACCTGGGATGCGATGTGCTCGTAGGCGTGCGCGATGCTCGGCTTCAACTCTTCGGGGGTAACCGAGATGCTCAGCTTGACGCGGGTGGGGCTCAGCTTCTCAACGGTGGTCTTCACGTTGTTGTTCTCCTGTTGTCATGTTTTCGGTGTATTCGTCGGGGCGACAGGATTCGAACCTGCGGCCTCTCGGTCCCAAACCGAGCGCTCTACCAAGCTGAGCTACGCCCCGAAAAGCGTGTTGCGACCACGAGCGCCGACGAAGAGAGTCGATCAGAAAACGGCCTCGGCAAGTCTACCCCTCGGCGAGCACGATGATTTTGTCGCCCGCGACGAAGCTCTTGCGGTCGCCCTTCTTCGGGTTCACCCGCACGCCATAGCCGAAGTGACCGTTGTGAGCGTAGGCGGCGATGCGATACCCGATCGCGGTTTCGCCGCGGCGACGAGCGGCTTCGAGCACGGTGTAGAAGTTCACTGTCAAGCCCGGCTTGATGTAGAGCTCGACCGGGCGAAGGTAGACCTCGCTGCCGTCGCTCGAGAACAACGTGGCGAAGACATCCGTCAGTTTTCTGTTCTCGGAGACCTGGGAAAGCATGAGGCTGATGAGTTTGTCGCTGACGATGAAGTCATCGGCGTTGGTTACCTCGGCGAGTTCGCGGTTGCGGTCGTCGAGCATCTCGCTGACGATGTTGAGGTCGCCGCCGGAGCGCTCTTCGATGTCGCGAAGATGCAGCAGCGTGATGAGCGTCTTGCTGTCGGCGCGTTGGGCATCGAGGGTGTCTTTGTAGGCGAGCACGATGATGTGGTTGTACTTGTCGACCCCGAGCGAGTCGAGAACGGCGCGACTCGTGGCATCGCCGCGCTGGAACGTGAGCTTGAGATTCGGGAACGTCGCGAAGGCGGGCTTCTCGACGTCGGCGAGAACGGTAACGACGGAGCCCGCCGGCACGTATTCGCTGAGCTCCTGGAGCATCCCGTCGAGGCCCGAGTTGTAGCCGAGCACGAGAGTGCGCTCCGGCTTCTGCGCGGGCGCTTTCGCCGTGGTGATCGCAGAGGCGTCCGCCTCGCCCGGCTCGTCGAGTCGCACCGTGCTGTCATCCTCGGCGATCACGATCAGCTGGTCGCCCGCCTCGTACGGAGTTTCTGCAGCTGGGTTGATCATCACAACATCGTTCTTGAGCATGCCCATGACGGCCGAGTCGGAGAACGCCTGCTGCGTCTCGAAGTAGGTCTTGCCGACGAGAGTCGGTTGCTCGGTGAAGTAGATCTCGTCGCCATCGAAATCGAGCAGCTCGGAGTAGACAACGCTCAGGCCGCTCTGCCTGCAGCTCTGTACCGTGATGCGGCCGATCAGGTCGGCGGCCAGCACCCAGTGGGCCTCGTCGCGGCCGACTAGCCGAGCCGCCTCGAGGTTGGCCGCATCCGCTATCTCGCCGACGATGTGATACGGCTCCTTCTTACGGCGCGGGTTGTTCGTGAGCGCGAGAGCAGTCTTGATGACATCGAGGTCGGGGTCGGGGCTCTGCTCCGGCGCGATCAGGATGATGCTGCGAGCGTTGTTGGGATTGCTCACGTCGAGATCGACGAGGTTCATCGGGTCACCCGTGCGGCAGATGATCTTGGTGCGACCCGTGTTGCCGACTTGGGCACGAATCTCGTCTTCCATCTCGACCTTGTCCCGGTCGGCAAGGATGACGATTGAGCTCTTGCGCAGCGATTGGTTCGCAATGCAAAGCTCGCTAACGATCGGGAAAACCTTGGGACTCCAGCCCAGGATGAGTGTGTGGTCCTCCTCCAGTACGCGTGAGCGGCCCTTGCGCAATTCCTCGATCTTGGCGTCGAAGGCGGCGGAGATGATGCTGATCAAGCTTGCGACGATGATGAGGCCACCGATGGTGACCACGAGCATGAGGATGCGATAGCCCCAGCCCTCGTCGCCGCCCATCGTTCCGGGGTCGAGGGTGCGAAGCAGGTTGTTCCACAGGATCGTGACGACGTCGGCGCTCTTCGCGTCGGAGGGAAACAGGTGGAAGAGGAAGACCAGGCCGGCAACGATCACCACGAGCAACACGGTGGCGATGCCGAGAAGTGCCATGAGCGCGACGGTGCCGCGAGACATCCAAAGGTCGAACCAGTAGCGGAAACGCTCGGAGACTGTCGGCTTGTTCATGGTTCCCCTAGCTAGTTCGGGCGCGGCGACACCCGAATCCTAGCGGCGGGAAGCGCTGCTACAGTAGCTCTCGGCAAACCACGAAACACGTGAGTTTCGGGGATGTAGCTCAATGGTAGAGCCTCAGTCTTCCAAACTGATGGTGCGGGTTCGATTCCCGTCATCCCCTCCAATTGGGGCAGCGCTGTGCGCAATGAACAGACCTGTCTACCTGTCCTCCACGGTGCACCAAGCGATAGCTTTTAGGCATCCATCCGTGCGGGGGCAGGTCTGGATCGGCCTCTGGACGCTCACAAAGGGAAGCATCCATGCCGCCCGACGTCAGGTCATCGCTGATCCGGCCCGCCAAGTGGGTCTGGGTTCGATCTTCCGCGCGCTCTGTTCGCCACCTGCCCCGGCCGTACGACGAACCCGTGATCACCGTCGCCGGAGCAAATCCGGTGCGAGTACTGTTTCTCGGTTCGGGCCTCGCCGTGGGCTACGGGGTGCACTCCCATCAACTCGGAATGGGCGGGGAACTCGCCCGACATCTTGCGGCGAGCTCCGGTCGCGGCACCTCCGTCGAGGTCGTTGCGGGCGATGACATGAGCGTGCGCCAGGCGAGTCGGAGATTGGCGCATCTCGATCTGAATCGATTCGACGTGGTCGTTCTCACCGTGGGCTCGTACGAAGCGACCACGCTCGCCCAAACACGGGCGTGGGCCCGCTTGCTGCCGCGCATTAGCGATGTGCTGAGAACCCGCGAGAACGGGATGCCCGAAACCTTCTTCCTCGGCATCGCACCCCTCACCGATCTCGTCGTCTACCCAGCACCGATGCGCCCCTTGATCGCAGAGCGGATCGAGACCTTCAACAAGTACGCGCGTGAGGTCAGTGACGATCTTGGCTTCACCTTCGTGCCGTTCGAGCCGGAACCCTTCGATTTCGTCTCCCGCGTGAATCGCAGTACCTATGCGCGCTGGGCGAGCCTGATCGTGCCGCCGATGTCGAGCAAGCTGCAGAACGCGAGCTAGCGCGTCATCGCTGCGACCATGATGTGTTGCGCGACGCGGCCCTCGGGGGTCGGAAGGATCGCGTAGTTGTGGATCATGCCCTCGCCCTCGTGATAGTCGACGGCGATGCCGGCAGCTTCGGCGAGAGGGAGCAAGCGGCGGGCATCCGCATTCAGAATGTCGCGCGTGCCGCTGAACATGGTGATCGGGCCGAGGCCGACGAGGGAGCCGAACAGCGGGCTCACCCTGCGGTCGTCCTCGCTGAGCGCCGCGCAATAGAGGGCACCTGCCGCTTTCAAGCCCGGCGCCGCGAGCCAGGGATCGTTCGGCGCGATCACATCGATCATCGGATCTGTGCAGGTGATGTCGAGCCAGGGCGCACTAAGGATGGTCGCCTTCACCGGCGGTAGGCCGCGTTCAAGCAGTTCGAGGGCGACGGCCAGCGCCATCCCTCCGCCCGAGGAGTCGCCCAGAATGCTCACTCGGTCGGCGCCAACCTCGTCAATGAGGGATGCCGCCAGATCCGCGACGGCAGGCACGACCGAGCTCGCAGTGCCTTGCGGGGCGAGCGGCATGATCGGCACCGTGATGCGCGCACTCGCTTGGGTGGCGAGCGCGGCCACGAGCGACCAGTGCAGCGGGTCGATCTCGAAGACGTAACAGCCGCCGTGCAGGTAGAGAGCGCGATTGTCGGCGGGCGTCCCTTTTGGAGCGATCTCGTACACCGGCCAGTCGCCGATCACGCTGAGCGAGACATCCACCTTCTTGCTCAGCGAGCGCGGCGGCTCATAAGGCTCCGGATGCTCGCGAAGTTGCGTGATTCTCGCGAGGGTGCGGTGCGGCGAGCTCAGCAGCCGTTTCGTGCCGCGCAGTGTGATGACGATCGGAGCGAGCCGACTGAGCAGACTCGCCATCGGGGATCAGCCGTCGAAGCGCTTGAGGACGTGTGCCGGGATGCCGAATCCGAGCGCCGTGCAGAGGATTCCGGAGGCGAAAATGATCGCCTGGTTCTCGGTTGCGTTGAACGCCGCGCCCATCACGAAGAAGCCGGCAACGAAGATGGCGAGGGAGAAAAGGAAGGCGAGGATATTCACGCGCACATCCTATCGATGCCTCGCATGGAGCAGGGTTCGTCCTACCCCCGGATTGGGGGTAGGACGAACGGACGGTATGTCCCCTACTATGGGGACAACCGCACCCCCGATTGGCCCTCTGCGGTTGGCCAGACGCCGTAACCCGAAAAGCCCAGCGGCAGGGCACTAAAACAGGATCACAATGTCAACTTCGACTACTGACACTGCACTCGCACCCTTCGGTTGGTATCCAGACCCTGCTGGCAGCGCAATGCTGCGCTGGTGGGATGGGTCGTCCTGGACCGACAAGCTCGAAATGCCGAGGCCCGAAGTGCAGCCTGCGTATGGTTACTCGACGCGCGAACTTCGCTCGTCCAGCCGCCACTCGTACTGATTGCTCCTAGCGAGCGGGCCTGGCGTCAGGCCCG
>SCSV01000125.1 GCA_004297555.1 Salinibacterium sp. | reverse complement strand
ACCCGCGGTGGCATTGACCGACGAGGTCGCGAGCTGGAACTTGTCGTTGGTGAGCTTGATGACCCAGTACTTGGTGAGCGCAACCGAGCCGGCCGGCAGCGTCCCGCTTGAGGCGAGATAGAAGTCGCCGTCGGCGGTGTTGAGGCCGTGGGCCGCCAGGAGAAACTCGCCTTCGCTGCCAGTGTGAGCGATGTGATTCCAGGTGCTGTTGATCCAGACCAGCTTGACGAGCTCGCCGGCGGCCATGACGATCTCACTGCCACCCGCGAGTGTGGTGGGAGTGATCTTGGCGGTACCGGACCGGACTGCGACCAGGACGGTTTCGTAGTTGGTGGTGCCATCGACCAGGGTCATTGCCAGTTGCGTGGCTCCACCCTTGAGGATGGCGAGTCCATCGGTGGGGCTCAGCGCACCTGAGGCGGTGTACGACGTGGTTTTGATCGCATCGAGGAGGTCATCCATCAAGTCGTGCTTCGCCTTCATCTTGTTGGCGCGCACGCGGGAGATGGGATTCCGAACTTCGGCGATGGTCGTCTTCACTTGGGCCATGGGGTCTCCTTGGAGTCATGGCAGGAAGGTCGTCTTCCTGCGCCCGAGCGCCAATCATCCCCCTGTCCTTGCTAGCCGTCAACCCAACCTCCAGGCCGGTTTGGGCATAAGGCCCCTAGAAAGGAGCAACGCCTCATGTCCACTCCGCCCGCCAAGGCCAAGGCCGAGCAGAAGTTTCGCGACGCTGACAGCTGGCAGCTGGCGTTCGATATCTGCGCCAAGCGTTATCAGAACTGGCTTTTGCTGTGGATCTCTCGCCGCAGCGCATATGCCGAGTGCGTTCGCATCCGCATTGCGGACCGCCATCTTCGTCATCTGACCAAGCTCATCGACGAAGCGCACGACTTCGCCCTGGTCGAACTCGACAACATGCGCGCGGCCGCCCGCAATGCCAGCTCCGCCGAGCTCGCAGGCCGCATCTACTACGAAGAACACGAGGAGAACCCATGATGTCACGACCACTCCACTGGTTCGATCACATCTGGAACGCGGTTGGCACCTCGTGCGCCCGTGAGTGCTGCGCGATGTTCGTGCTGCGTCGCGACCTGTCCGTGCTCAAGCACCTCCAAGCCGGCACTCGGGTCCTGGTAGGGCCGAGTGATCTATTCGGATCGCACGTGCCCGACCCGATCATCCGCGACATCCTGCTCATCATGGCGCGCAACCCGCGGCTACGGTTTCGCGTGCTGACCCGCAACGCCTACCGCATGGAGCAGTGGTTTGGCTGCTGGGCCTCGAGTGAGCTGCAGCAGATGGTCGAGGACTGGCCGCTGGTCAATGTCGAGCTCGGCGTGCTGATCAGAGACCAGGACTCTGCCGACTCCTACGTGGGGGCGCTGGTCGCCACCCCGGCGCAACACCGCTTCATCGTGGTCGATCGGCTCAAGGGAGAGGTCGATCTCGAGGAGATGACGTGCCCGGCGGGAGTGTACTCGCAAGATCAGATGCGCGCGTGCTCTATCTGCGTGGGGACCGAACCGCCCATCTGTCAAGATGGTAACTACAACGCACTGCGCGAAGGGATCGATGAGGTCATCCTCGCCGCGCCGGTTCTGGGTCCCGGACACAGCGACGAGCCGGCGTGGCGTGGCAACATCATCGGTCAATGCAACAAGAACAACGTGTCGATCTTTCGACCGAGGCCACCGAATCCATGAGCAGCAATGGCACCAATGGCAAGAGCGGATTCCATCCACCGGCGATCGCCGCCGAAACCCAACGCATGCTCGACCGTCACCGCGAGAGTCGACTGACCGAGCAAACCATCCGAGAGGAACTGGACGCATCCATCGCGGTGATCATGATGACCCATCGCACGCACGGCGAGCTCATCGCCACGCTGCTCGAATCCTACGCTGCTCGAATCCGCAGCGACATCGAATCCCAGAAGCTCAAGGACCGCGAGGAGCGCCGCGGTGGCCGCTAACGACGATCGCCACATCTGCGGCCGCTGCCAATCCGAGCGGCTCTACTCGTTCGAGGCCGACCGCAACGCTCGCACCTCGCCTGGCACGCTGCCCGTGGTGTGTCGCGACTGCGGGCTGATCACGGTCAACGGGCTGGAGGTCCACTTCCCGCCGGCGTTCGAGGAGCAGGCCAAGAGCATGGCCGAGCTCGCGGCGACCGCGGGCCAGGAGGCAACGCGAGATCTGAAGGCCGACCAGGACCCCAAGATCGCCAACTACTTTGCCCGCGTCTACCGCAACGGCTACATGGACGGCTTCTGGCGTGCGCTGCTGTTCTGGAAACACAACGCCAAAGAAGGTCGGCTGATCCGCCTGCGCGACCTCTGGAAGCGACGCGGGGTGTGGGCCGCCGATGCCCTCAATTACCTGGCCGGCGCACCAGTGAACCGGGTGGTTCTGGAGATGGATGAAACGGTGTACGCTGAGTTCTCT
>SCSV01000124.1 GCA_004297555.1 Salinibacterium sp. | reverse complement strand
GCGCCTCGAGGCGCACCCGGTCAGCGGATGCGTCGTCGGGCTGCAGCTGACTGTCGCGTTCCGCGCGCACCCGCTTGAGATACGTGCTGACCTCTTTCTTGGTGCGTGCCGCGCTCCAGCCGAGCTCCGCGGCCATGAGAGCGGCAGCGACCGGAGCGGCGGCGGCACCGCGATCCCAGGCCTCGATCGAGATTCTCGTGCGCCGGGCGAGCACGTCCTCGAGGTGCATCGCGCCCTCGTGGGTTGCTGCGTACACGACCTCGGCGGCGAGGTAGTCGTCGGCCCCGGGCAACGGGTCCTGCAGTTCGGGGCGCTGCCTGATCAGTTCCAGCACGTCCTCGGTGAGCACGCCGTAGCGGTTGAGCAGGTGCTCGACGCGCGCCTTGTGCAGACCGAAAAGGCGAGCGGTCGACTCGCGCTTGTTCCAGGCAACGTGGTATCCCTCGGCCCCGAGCAGGGCGACGTCGTCGGTGATGCTCGCCGGCACTCGCTCGTCGAGCGCGGCTGCCGCCGCATCGATCGCGTCCTTCGCCATCACGCGGTAGGTGGTCCACTTGCCCCCGGCAACCACCACGAGGCCCGGAACGCTGTGGGTGACGATGTGCTCTCGGCTGAGTTTCGAGGTCTGTTCTGACTCGCCCGCGAGCAGCGGCCGGAGGCCGGCGAAAACCCCCTCGACGTCATCCCTGGTCAGAGGGACCGCGAGCACGGAATTGACGTGATCGAGCAGGTAATCGATATCTGCGGCGGTCGCTGCAGGGTGGGCCTTGTCGAGATGCCATTCGGTATCGGTCGTGCCGATGAGCCAGTGCCGCCCCCAGGGAATGACGAAAAGCACGCTCTTCTCAGTGCGCAGCAGCAGGCCCAGGCGGGATTGGAATCTGTCCCGGGGCACGACGAGGTGCACTCCCTTCGACGCGCGCACCTTGAACTGGCCGCGCTCGCCGACCATCGCTTGCGTGTCATCCGTCCACACCCCGGTGGCGTTGGCCACTTGGCGCGCCTTGATCTCGAAGCGTTCGCCGGTCTCCAGGTCGTGTGCGCTGACACCGACCACTCGCTCGCCCACTTTGAGGAAACCCTCGACCTGCACGCGACTCGCGACGTGCGCGCCGTAGAACGCGGCCGTGCGCGCGACGTTCGCGACATAGCGCGCGTCGTCGACTTGCGCGTCGTAATAGCTGATACCCCCGATGAACGCGTCGCCGGCGAGGCTCGGCATCGCGCGCATCATCTGGCGGCGGCTCAAGTGGCGGTGGTGCGGTACCCCAGGCGGGCGGCCGCCAGTGTAGCTGAACAGGTCGTAGAGCATCATGCCCGCGCCGATGTAGGCGCGCTCGAAAACGCGCTTGCGCAGTGGGTAGAGAAAGCGCACCGGCTTGACCAGGTGCGGGGCGATGCGCTGCAGTAACAAACCCCGCTCGATGAGCGCCTCGCGCACGAGCCGAAAATTCAACTGCTCGAGATAGCGGATGCCCCCATGCACGAGCTTCGACGAACGGCTCGAGGTGCCCGAGGCCCAGTCGCGCGCCTCGACCATGCCGACTCGCAGTCCGCGAGTCGCGGCATCCAGAGCACATCCCGTGCCGACGATACCGCCGCCGATCACGAGTACGTCGAGTTCGCCGGACTTGAGCGCCGTGATTGCGGCTACCCGCTCGGCCGGGCCCAGCTTCGATGACCGGCTGACCGGATCGAGCTGTGCCATCGCCGCTCCTAGCGTGGGGTGTACGGCGCGACGACGACCTCGACGCGCTGGAATTCCTTGAGGTCGGAGTAGCCCGTGGTGGCCATCGAGCGGCGCAGTGCGCCGATCAGGTTGCTGCGGCCGTCGGCCACGGTCGAGGGTCCGAGCAGAATCTGTTCGAGGGGCGCGAGTGTGCCCACCTCGACACGGTTTCCGCGGGGCAGCTCCGGGTGGTGCGCCTCGGCGCCCCAGTGCCAGCCGCCGCCGGGCGAGTCGCTCGCGCGGGCGAGCGCGCTGCCGAGCATGACGGCGTCGGCCCCGACGGCGATCGCCTTCACGATGTCGCCGCTCGTGCCGAGCCCGCCATCAGCGATGACGTGCACGTAGCGGCCGCCCGACTCGTCCATGTAGTCACGGCGAGCGCCCGCGACATCGGCAACCGCTGTCGCCATCGGAGCATGGATGCCCAGGCTCGCGCGCGTCGTCGACGCAGCACCTCCGCCGAAGCCGACGAGCACCCCGGCCGCACCGGTGCGCATGAGGTGCAGTGCCGCGGTGTAGGTCGCGGCCCCGCCGACGATCACCGGAACGTCGAGTTCGTAAATGAACTTCTTGAGGTTGAGAGGCTCGGTCGCCTTGGAAACGTGCTCCGCGCTGACCGTGGTGCCGCGGATCACGAAGAGGTCGACCCCCGCGTCGACCACGGTCTGGTAAAGCTCCTGCGTGCGGTGCGGAGAGAGGGCACCCGCGACGGGAACGCCCGCAGCGCGGATCTCGGCCAGTCGAGCGGTGACGAGTTCTGGCTTGACCGGCGCAGAGTAGATCTCCTGCATGCGCCGGGTGGCTTGGTCCGCGGGTAGGTTGCGGATCTCGGCGAGAATCGGCTCGGGGTCGTCGTACCTCGTCCAGACACCCTCGAGGTCGAGCACTCCGAGGCCGCCAAGCTTGCCGATCGCGATCGCGGTGGTGGGTGAGACGACCGAGTCCATGGGTGCCGCGAGCACGGGCATCTCGAAGGCGTAGGCGTCAATGGTCCAGCGCACCGACACATCCTGGGGATCCCGAGTGCGTCGTGAGGGCACGATCGCGATGTCGTCGAATGCGTATACGCGCCGGGCGCGCTTGGCGCGGCCGATCTCGATGTCACTCACGCGCCAAGCCTACCGGCGCGGCCCGGTCGTTCTGGTGAGGCCGGTGGCGAGCATCCGGCCGCTGCCCTGGCTGAGCGCGCCTAGCGGGGGTCGCCAGCGGATGCCACCGCAGAGCCCTTGAGCGCCGTTACCTCGATCTCGATGCGCATCTCGGGGTCGAGCAAGGCCACCGACATCACGGTTGCGGCAGGACGCGCGACACCGAACGCCTCGCGGAGGGCGGGCCACGTGGCCTCGAAATCGTCGCCGTTCGGCACCAGATAGGTCACGCGAACAACCTCATCGAGGCTCGAGCCGGCCCGCTCCAGCGCGGAGGCGATGTTGCGCAGGCATTGCTCGGTCTGCTCCAGGACACCCTCCGGCAGGGTCATCGACTCGTAATCGAATCCGGAGGTGCCCGAAACGAAGACCCAGTCGCCCACTACGACGGCGCGCGAGTAGCCGATCTGCGACTCGAACGTCGAACCGGAGCTTATGAACTCCCTCCCCGTCGCGCTCATCGGCGGTAGTTCGGGGCTTCGACGACCATCTGGATGTCGTGCGGGTGCGATTCCTTGAGCCCAGCCGCGGTGATGCGCACGAACTTGCCCTTCGCGCGCAACTCCTCGATGGTGCGGGCACCGGTGTAGAACATTGACTGCCGCAGGCCGCCGAGCAACTGGTACACGACGGATGACACGGGGCCGCGATACGGGACCTGGCCCTCGATTCCTTCCGCGATCAGTTGTTCGTCACTCGGGACATCCGCTTGAAAGTATCGGTCGCGGGAGTAGGAGGTCTTCTCGCCGCGGGTCTGCAGGGCGCCGAGCGATCCCATTCCGCGGTAACTCTTGAACTGCTTGCCGTTGACGAAGATCAGGTCGCCGGGGCTCTCGTCGGTGCCCGCCAGCAGCGAGCCGAGCATCACGCTCTCGGCGCCGGCAACAAGGGCCTTGGCGATATCGCCCGAGTACTGCAAGCCGCCGTCAGCGATGACCGGCACGTTGGCTTCGCGAGCGGCGAGGGATGCCTCGTAGACCGCAGTCACTTGCGGCACACCGACTCCGGCCACGACGCGGGTGGTGCAGATGGATCCCGGTCCGACGCCGACCTTGACGGCATCCGCTCCGGCATCGACGAGTGCCTGGGCGCCCGAACGCGTGGCGACATTTCCACCGATGACATCGATCGCGTCAAACGCGGAGTCGGACTTGATGCGGCGGATCAGATCGAGCACTCCGGCTGAGTCCCCATTGGCGGTGTCGACGACCAGGATGTCAACACCGGCATCCCGGAGCTGTCCGGCGCGATCCCAGGCGTCGCCGAAGAATCCGATGGCGGCGCCGACGCGCAAGCGGCCCTCCGCGTCTTTTGTCGCATTCGGGTACTTCTCGCTCTTGTCGAAATCTTTGACGGTGATGAGCCCGCACAGTCGACCCTCGGCATCAACGAGCGGAAGCTTCTCGATCTTGTGCTGCGCGAAGATCGCGACCGCGCTGTCGGGGTCGATGCCGACGGGCCCGGTGATGAGGGGCATCGAGGTCATCACATCGCGAACAAGCGTGGTCGACTTCTCAAAGGGAGAGACGAAGCGCATGTCCCGATTGGTGATGATGCCGACGAGCTTTCCGTCACCCTCCACCACGGGCAACCCCGAGACGCGGAACTGGCCGCAGAGGGCATCCACTTCAGCAACTGTTGCGTCGGGAGTTGTCGTCACCGGATTGGTGATCATGCCCGACTCGCTGCGCTTGACCTTGTCGACGAATGAGGCTTGCTCTTCGATCGACAGGTTGCGGTGCAGAACGCCAAGGCCGCCCGCTCGCGCCATCGCGATCGCCATGCGCGACTCGGTGACGGTGTCCATCGCCGAGGACACGAGCGGCGAGGCGATCGTGATGCGGCGGGTGAGCCGAGAGGTGGTGTCTGCCTCGCTCGGGATCACATCGGTGTGGCCGGGCAGCAACATGACGTCGTCATACGTCAATCCGATAAAGCCGAACGGATCGGGCTGGTCCATGGTCCCCTCACGAGATTCGCTTGCGACCCGGATGAACGTGTTCTCCGGTACCCAATATTAACCGCAAAAGAAGCGCGCGCGAACCGAGGGCTACTAGGGGCTCACCGAATCGACGCGGGCGAACCTGTTGTTGTGGTCGTATTCGAAAACACCGATCGTGACCTGGGTCGGGTCACCATTCTCATCGAACGTGATCGGGCCTGAATATCCGTCGTAGTCGACAATTCCCCCGTCGAGGATCGTGCGGGCTCCCGTCGCAAAGCTTCGAGTCTTCTTGCCCTCGCCAGTGCCGCCCGAGACTTCTCGCAGCTTGCCCGCAATGTCTTTTCCGTCGGTCGAGTTTGCTGCAAGCGCAGCGAACGCAAGCAGCATGACAGCGTCGTAGGACTCGGCTGCGTAGGAGAAGTCTTTCAAGGTGGGATCGACAGCGAGCAGGCGACTCGTGAAATCGCCTAGGTCGGCGGTGTCGAGCCCGGGAATCGTACCCTTGTCTCCCTCGAGCACTCCTTGGCGAAACTGGCTGCTGTAGTCGAGCAAATTGCCGTCTACGAAGTAGAACTTGCCCTTGTAGCCTGCCTTCAGCAAAGCGGGCACAATACTCTTCGCCTCGGCGAAGGTCACGAGTGCGACGGCGTCAGGCTGGGCGTCGATCATGTCTTTGACCTGCGTGCCGAAATCAGTCTGGCCCTTGTCGAAAAGCGAGACCTTGACAACCTTGCCTCCCGCAGATTCGAAGTGCTCGGAGATCGTGCCTGTGAGACCGTCGCCGTAGGAGTCGTGGAGTTGGATGATGCCGAGCTTCTCGACGCCGTCTTCAGCAATGACATCCCCCAGCACTTCGCCTTGAAGTACATCTGAAGGCGATGTTCGCCAATAGAGTCCGTGATCGGCGTAGCTGCTGAAATCCACGGTGGTGTCTGCGGGAGAGATCTGTACAACTCCAGCAGAAGTAATCGTGTCAATGACAGTTTTTGACACGCCCGAACCCGTCGCGCCGACAATCGCCGAGACTTTGTGGTCGAGAAGGGCCGCAACGGACGCGGTTGCTTCGTTCTTGGTGGTGTCGCCCGAGTCACGGTATTCGGCCTTCACCGTGATTCCAGCATGGGCTGCATTGATTTCTTTGACTGCGAGGGCGACACCGGCAGCGGTGGGTGGACCGAGTGCCTTGAGCACTCCGGTTTGCGGAAGCACGGCGCCGATCTTCAGCGTGAGGTGAGTTCGCGGCCCATTGGTGGGGCCCGCCCCGATAGGCCCACATCCGCTGAGCACGAGCGCCCCAGCGCAAGCGAGTGCTGCCAGCCGCAGCGCCGAAATACGGGCTCCCGCGCCTACGCCAAACAAAGTCATCATGCTCCTTGCAACTGGTGCGCGCGGTGCAGGCCCACGTGCCGAGCCAATGGTAGCGCTCACACGGAGCGAGACCAGTTCAGCTACCCGCCGATAACCCCGGAGGTGTACTTGAACTTATTGTCGGGCCCATAGGTGTAGAGACCGTAGAAAGCCGGTTCTATATCGCCTTGCGCCGTGAAATCCAACGGACCCGAGAGACCGTCATAGTCGAAGTCGCCTTGGCTGTTGTGCACGTCAATACACTCGGCGAAAGTCGAACACTTGATGCCACCGGCGGAAACGCTCTGGAGCGCTGAAGAAAGCGCTGGCCCCGAATAACCGTCGGAGACGCTCGCGGCCAATGCGAGCAACACCACCGCATCATACGTTTCGGCGGCGTATCGCGTTTCGGCGAGCCCTGGCGCGACGCTCTTCAGTCTCTTCACAAAGGAGTCGCTTGGATGGACTCCCTCGATGATTCCGCGAACGCCGGTGAGAGTTCCATTCTTGAACGCCTGGGAATAGTCGCCCGTGTTCTGTGTGGTGAGCCACAACTTAGACCCGCCGAACCCCGACGCGATGAGCCCCTTTATCAGGCCCTTGGTTGCCGTGAACGACGAATAGGAGGTGGCGAGCACGACGACGTCAGGTTTCGACTTGATTGCCTCCGCGATGATGGAGTCGAATCTCGTCTCTGCTGCGGGAAAACCTACGGATGCGACAACGGTGCTGCCGGCACTCTCAGCCTCGCTTTCGAAGGCCGGTGCAATCGAGCGGCCCAATTCATCGTTCGAGTAGATGAGGGCCATCTTGATCGGGGCCTTCTTGGAGAGCACATCGCCCAGCACGGTGCCTTGAGCGCCATAGGCGGGCACCGTGCGGAAGAACAGCCCGTGATCTTGCGCATCGGTGAGCGAGGGGAAAGTCGCAGCGGGAGAAACCAGGGGTACCCCAGCGTCGACGACCTGCGGGATCAGGCGTTTGGCGAGCACCGAAGACGATGGCCCGACAACGGCATTCACGTGCTTCGAAACCAGGAACTTCAGGGATGCCTCGGCAGTCGTGGTTGTCGCATCCCCAGAATCTCGCAACTCCAGTTCCACCGGCTTGCCACCAACACCACCCGCCGCGTTGATGTCAGCGATAGCGAGCTTGGCTCCGGCGATCTGACCGCGTCCGAGGAAGGAGAAGGTGCCCGAGGTCGGAACGAGGGCGCCAATGCGCAGAGCTTCGCGCGGCGTTGGCGTGGGGCTCGGCGTCGGCCCGTTTGTAGTGCACGCGGCGAGGAGCACGGCCACGGTCATCCCGATCGCGACATTCAGCAGGCGTCGAGCACGCACATGCCGTCCCTTCGTTCGTTTCTCGGAACTTTACCGTCGCACGGGCGAATTTCTGGGTAAAGCAATTGGCCCGGTCACAAGGACCGGGCCAATTGCTACGCCGATCAACGGCGAAGTGGAGTTCGTATTAGCGAACGACGACCGCGAGCACATCGCGAGCGGAGAGAACGAGCAAGTCGTCTCCGCCGTACTTGACCTCGGTTCCGCCGTACTTCGAGTAGATGACGCGGTCGCCGACAGCGATGTCGAGCGGAACGCGGTTGCCGTTGTCGTCGATGCGGCCTGGGCCGACCGCGACGACTTCGCCCTCCTGGGGCTTCTCCTTCGCGGTGTCAGGGATTACCAGACCCGACGCAGTCGTCTGCTCGGCCTCGACCTGCTTGATGACAATTCGATCCTCGAGCGGCTTGATGGACACCGACACGGTTGACCTCTTCTTTCTAGACCTTGGGTTGGCACACTCCCTGTGAGAGTGCCAGGTCAACTATACGGCTTGGCTAGCACTCGATCAACGTGAGTGCCAACCCTCCCCATCGCACTGACCGCCGATCCTTCGAATCGTCGGTGACCGGCGGCGTGGGCCCAGCCAGCTAGCGTTGACTCATGGATCCGGCTGAGTTGCGCGAACTTCTTTCGGCCGAGGGCCTGCGCTTGCTCGACTCCCTTCCACCCTACGAGTCGACGGCGGATGTGGTCAGTCTCGTCTCCGGGCTGCGCAAAGCCGGGCATCCTGCTGGTCTGGTCGCCGCAGTGCTCAGCCAGGCGAAACTGCGGGCGCGCGCCGTTCGCAAGTTCGGCCCCTTCGCCGAGCGGATGCTCTTCACCGAGGCCGGGCTCGAACAAGCGACCCGGCTGAGTGCCGCCGCCCAGCATGCCGGGCGGTTTCATCGCGCGGGCCTGTCATGGATCGCCGACCTCGGCTGCGGAATCGGGGCGGATGCCCTCGCCATGGCCGCGCTCGAACTCGAAGTCACCGCGGTCGAACGAGACGAGGTGACCGCTGCCGTCGCTGCCTACAATCTCGCCCCCTGGTCCAACGCCCGAGTAGAGAACGCCGACGCCGAGGACTTCGATCTCGCCGGCGTCGACGGAGTCTTTCTCGACCCGGCGCGGCGCAACGCCTCGAAGCGCCTGACCAACCCGGCCGATTGGTCGCCGTCCCTCGACTTCGCCTTCGAAGTCGCCGCAAAGCTTCCCACCGGCATCAAGCTCGGCCCAGGGATCGACCGCGAACTCATTCCCCAGTCGGCTGAGGCGCAGTGGGTCTCGGTCGATCGGGAAGTGGTCGAGGTTGGACTCTGGTTCGGGGCGGTTGCCCGGCCGGGCATCCATCGCGCCGCACTAGTTCTGGGCTCGCACGGTACCGCTGAACTCACCGCCGAGGCCGACAGCGAGGATGTCGAGGTGGGCGCGCTCGGCGAGTACCTCTACGAGCCCGACGGCGCGGTCATCCGGGCCCGGCTCATCGGCGACCTCGCGAGGCAGCTGAAGGGCCGGATGATCAGCGACTCGATCGCCTACGTCACGGCGGATTCAGCCACGTCGAGCCCGTTCGCGGCTTGTTTTCGCGTGCTGGACAACTTTTCACTCGACAAGCGAGTGCTCAAGCGCGAGCTCGCGGCACGCGGCATCGGAACCGTCGAGATCAAGAAGCGCGGCGTCGACATCGACCCCGCAGAACTCCGCACCGCACTGTCGCCGCACGGCGATGCCGAGGGCACGCTCATCCTTACGCGGGTGCAGGGCCGCAGGCGGGCCCTGCTCGTCGAACGGGTGTAGGCGGTACGAGGCTCAACGCCCCACTTCGTGCAGATCAGTAACCCGAGTACCCGCCGTAGCTCCCCATGACCGAGGCCATCATTGCGAACCAGAAAATCATGAAGACAATAAGGAGAACGAAGTATCCGATTGCTACATAGCCGGTGATGATTCCGGTGAGCCAGAATCCCTTCGCATGCGGCTGGCTCTTCGAGGCGATGTGGCCCATGATTACCGCGGCAACCCCAGCGAGCGGGAAGATCAGGATTGACGCGATACCGGTCACCATGGACGCGATACTGAGCCCTTGTGCTGGGCCTGCCATCGGAGCGCCATAGTTTCCTGGGGCCGGGTATTGAGACGGCGCGTACGGGTTCGGAGCTGCCGCGGGCGGGGCCGGTGGCGCAAGCTGCTGTGCGGCAGTTGGCGCTGCTACCGGCTCAGCCGGAGAGACCGTGGGTGCTGACGCGACGACCGGCAGCGGTTCAACCGCGGGAACAGCCGGTGTACCATCCGTCTTCTTTGTGGCCATGGGTTCTGCTTTCTGTTAAGCACACGGAGAAACGAAAGGGGCCCGCGGCATGCGCGGACCCCTTCGTTTCAAGGATTAGTAGCCGTTGTAGTAGCTGCCGGTGCTCGCCGCAATGCCGGCCAGAACAATAAAGAAAACGATGTAGAGAAGCCAGAACGCCGTGAAGACGTAGCCGAGAATGGTGCCAGCAAGGGCCAGGCCGCGGCCGCCCTCGCCGGTCCTCTTGATCTGACCCAGGGCGATGTGCCCACAAATGATTCCAGCAAGCGGAAGGACGAATGCGCCGATCAGCGAAATGATCGCGAGAGTGTTCGTGCGGGGACCCATCGCCATCGGGGCGGGAGTTGGTTCGGTCATGTCGGTGATGCTCCTTTGGTCGAAAACTACGATCGTTGGCCAAGTCGATGCAATTGATGCGGCGCTGCCCATAGTGCCGTGCCCGCGAGCCAGTGTCAACGCCACATCCGGCGTGTTCCCAACGGTTGCTCAGGCTTGAATCCTGGTGACCGGCAAGGTGGAGTCCGCGCCAAAATCCAGACCCGACGCGGGATGCCCCGCCAGCAACAACTGTGCACCGAGCGCGGCGATCATCGCGCCGTTGTCGGTGCAAAGGGACAGCGGCGGAATACGCAGCTGGATGCCCGCGGCCTGGCACCGGGCATCCGCAACCTCGCGCATCCGCCGGTTCGCGACGACGCCACCGCCCAACAACAGGCGGGGGATGCCGCGCTCCTCGCAGGCCGCGATCGCCTTGGTCAGGAGCACGTCGACGACGGCCTCACGGAAGCTCGCCGCGACATCCGCGATCGGCACTTCGGCCCCTTCGTCGCGCTCGCGTTCGACCCAGCGCGCCACCGCGGTCTTGAGCCCGGAGAACGAGAAGTCGTAGCGGTGCTGCGCCATGTCTTTGGGCAAGCTGAGCCCGCGCGGAAAGCGGATCGCATTCGGGTCGCCGCCCTCGGCAGCGCGGTCGATCTCTGGGCCGCCGGGATAGGGCAGCCCGAGCAGCCGGGCGACCTTGTCGAAGGCTTCCCCGGCGGCATCGTCGATCGTCTCGCCGAGAAGCTCCACATCGGAGATCAGGTCCCGCACGAGTAATAGCGAGGTGTGGCCGCCGGAGACGAGCAGCGCGATTGTCGGGTATTCGAGCGCTGCCTCGCCTGCGCTCAGGATGTCGACCCCGACATGGCCGACCAGATGATTGACGGCGTAGAGCGGCTTGCCGAGCGCGAGGCTCAAGGCCTTCGCCGCGGCAACGCCCACCATGAGCGCACCGGCAAGACCCGGGCCACTCGTCACTGCGATGGCATCGATTTCGCCGAGCGTGACGCCCGCCTCGGCGAGCGCCTGGCTGAGGGCGGGGGTGAGCGCTTCGAGATGCGCACGCGCCGCGACCTCGGGAACGACGCCGCCGTAGCGCGCGTGCTCCTCCATCGACGAGGCGATCACATTCGCGAGCAGTCGAGTGCCGCGCACGATGCCGATTCCGGTTTCGTCGCAACTCGTTTCGATGCCCAGCACGACGGCGCTCATCGGTCACTCGCGATTCTGTGGCGCATGATGATCGCATCGACTCCGTCGGGTTGGTAGTAGCGCGGTCGCACGGCGATTGCCTCGAAGGCGAGCGATTCGTAGAGCGCTCTCGCCACCGGGTTGTCGGCGCGCACCTCGAGAAAGATCTCCGCGGCGCCGCGCGCGGTGGCCTCGGTGATGAGACTCTGCATCAGCGTGCGACCGAGGCCGTGGTGACGGGCCTCTGCCGCGACCGCAACGGTTTGAATGTCGGCTTGCGGCTCAGCCACCGGCGCGTGCAAACCGGCGTAGGCGACAATCGCCTCGTTCGTCGTGGCCACGAGGTAGTAGCCGTGCGGGTCGGCGAGTTCGGCGCGCATTGTGTCACTCGACCAGGCGTCCCCGGCGAAAATGCCTTTTTCGAGCGCCATGATCGCCTCAAGGTCACCAAGCGAAGCGGGCCGCAATTGCCACATCAGCCGGTCACCCGCTTCGGGCCGGCGGAAAGCGTGACATCTGGCGAGCGTAGATACAGCGGCTCGTTGGCGGCGGGGGCGCGGCCGGATGCCCGTTGCAGCTCAGCCACGAGGCCGAGGGCGGCCGCCGAAACTGTCCGCGTTTGGACGAGCTCGTAGCCGTCGAATCCGGAGACGAGGTGCTCGAGCTCAGCGACCTTGGTGAGGGATGGCGCGTGCCGGCGAGTGGGCAGCCCCCGGTCATCCAGCCCCGAGTAGGCGGACCAGTAGACCTCTTGCCGGCGGGCATCCGTGGCGACAATCACCGGCCGGTCGCGCGCCTCGAGGGCCTCGAACGCAATCGCCTCGTGACTCACGGCGGGAATGATCGGCAGCCCCGCGCCGACCGCAAACGCTCGGGCCGCAGCGATGCCCACGCGCAATCCGGTGAAGGGCCCTGGCCCCATGCCCGCCACAACACCGTCCAAGCTGGTTACGGCGATTCGCGCCTCGTCGAGGCAGGCGGCGATGAGCTCGCCGATCACCTCGGCGTGACGACGGGGGTCATCGGAATCGCATCGCGCCAGCACCCGCCCGCCGTCGACGATCGCGACGCTCGTGCCCGCGGACGTGTCAATGGCGAGCAGCATCGAGCCACTCCAATCGGTCCCAGCGCGCACCATGCCCGGTAATCGTGACCGTGCGCGGCTCGACCTCGGCATCCGCATCGCCGCCGCGCGGCCGCTCGATATCGATCGTCAACCACGATTCGGCCACACCGTCGAGCAGCCCGCCTCCCCACTCGACGACCACGATGGAGGAGGCAAAGTCGATGTCGAGATCGTCGAGCTCGAGTGCGCTGCTCAGCCGGTAGGCGTCCACGTGCACGAGCGGCGCGCCCTCGCGCGGGTGAGTGCGAGCAAGCACAAAGGTGGGGCTCGTCACTGCGCCGCGAACCCCGAGCGCCTCGCCGATGCCGCGCGTGAGCGTTGTCTTGCCGGCACCGAGTTCGCCGTTGAGCAGCACCAGGTCTCCGGGGCCGAGCTGTTTCGCGATCGTGGCTCCCAGTTCGGCCATTGCTTCCGGTGTGGGGATGACGAGCTGAGTCATGGCCGATACGTGCGGCGCACGCGCGGGCCGATGCGGGTGACGATCTCGTAGTTGATGGTGCCCGAGGCCTCGGCCCAGTCGTCTGCCGATGGAACGCCCGTCGACGGGTCGCCGAAAAGCACCGCACGGTCGCCGACCTGCACTTCGGCTTCGCCCACATCGACCACGAACTGGTCCATCGCAATGCGCCCCGATACCCGGTGCTCGACACCATTGATCGCGACTGGGCCGCGACCGGATGCGTGACGCGGCACGCCATCGGCATAGCCAAGCGGCACAAGCGCGAGAGTCGTAGGGCCGGGCGTGCGGTAATCGAATCCATAGGAGACGCCGCTGCCGGCGGGCACGCGCTTGACCGCGGCGACCGTTCCGCTCAATTCCATCGCCGGCTTCAGTCCAAGGGAGGCCGAATCCGAGTCGTCGAAGGGCGAAAGGCCGTAGGCGCTGATTCCCAACCGCACGAGGTTGAACCTTGAGGCCGGAGTGCGCAGAGCACCCGCCGAGGCGGAAAGATGCACAAACTCGGGGTCGAGACCCGAGGCGAGCGCTGCCTCACGGGCTCGCTCGAACGACGCCAGCTGGTCATGATCCTCGTCGTGTCCTGCGTTGGCGAGGTGGCTCCACAGCCCCCGCACGATAATGCGGCCCGCCCGTTCATGCTCGACGGCGCTCGCGAAGAACTCGGGCCAGGTGCTTTCGACCGCGCCGTTTCGGCCGAGACCAGTGTCAACCTTGAGGTGCACATAGGCGGTTCCGGATGCCCGAGCCACGCGCTCTAGCTGGTCCGCGTAGCTCACGCCGATGTCCACGCGCGCAGCGATCAGTTCATCGAAGTTGGCGGATGGATCGTGCAACCACGCGAGCATTGGGGCATCCACCCCGGCGTCTCGCAGCTCGAAGGCCTCATCGACGTCGGCAACTCCGAGCCAGGTAGCGCCGCCCTCCAGTGCTGCGTGCGCGGAGTGCAGCGCGCCGTGACCATAGCCGTCGGCCTTGACGACAACCATTGCGGGCACCCCGATGGTGGCGAGGAGCGTTTGCACGTTCGCGCTGATGGCCGAGGTGTCGATCACCGCTTCGCGCATGGGCCTCATGATTCGGCCACCACATAGGCGATCGCTACGCCGGCATCGTGCGACATGGAGAGGTGAATGGCGTTGATGCCTTTGGCGGTCGCGATGGCCTGCGTCGATTCGGCGAGAGCGAACGAGGGGTTGCCGTGGCCGTCCGAGACCACGCCCATGTCGTGCCAGCTCACCCCGGCAGAGTCGCCGAGGGCTTTGATGAGGGCTTCCTTCGCGGCGAATCGGCCGGCGAGCGATCGCAGTGGCAGCAGCGCGCCATCCTTCACCTGTTCGCTCTGGGCGAACAGTCGGTCTTTCAGAGTCGGCGTGCGGGTGAGGGCGCGCTCGAAGCGCGCGATATCAACGACGTCAACTCCGATGCCGACGATCATCTACTCGACCGTGACG
>SCSV01000013.1 GCA_004297555.1 Salinibacterium sp. | reverse complement strand
GAAGATGCGGGTCTTCTTCAATTCGAAGCTCGCGCTGCCGTGGGCGGCGATCGGCGAGCAGCTCACGGACGTCCAGATCGATGCGGCCAGGCGCGGCGATGCCGAGGACGGCCCGTACGAGCAGCGCGGCGAGTCGGATGACAAGGCGCTCGTCACGATGGGCGTCGACCAGGGGCCGCGCTGTCTGCACGTGAACGTGGCCGAGTGGGATCGCGCGTCGATCGACTCCGTGACGCGGCGCCGGCGCGACATCGCCTTCTACAAAGTCACCGAGTGGAGCGACCTCGACGGCATCATGCAGCAGCACAACGTGAGCTGCTGCGTCGTCGACGTGCTGCCCGAGACACGCAACGCGCGCAACTTCCAGGCGCGGTGGCCGGACCAGGTGTGGCTCGCGCTCTATCCCGAAGGCTTGCGCGACCTGGTCAAGTGGATCGGATTCGCCGCGAACGAGCACGGCGCGACTGGGCCGCTCGGGCTGTCGGGCGGCTACGTGCAGATCAACCGCACGGAGGCGTTCGATCGACTGTTCGCGCGGTTCGAGCCGCCGCTCACGATCCGGCTGCCGGAGGACTTGGGCGAGGAAGCGCGCGCGCACTTGAAGGCGCTCTCGGTCGTCGAGGGCACTGATCGGTGGGGCCAGGTGGTCAGGCGGTACGAGAACGGCCGGAGACCGGACCACTACGCCCATGCTATGCTCTACAGCGAAATCGCCGGTCTTCAGGTCGGGGAGATCGGGCCCGGCGAGGCCCCCAGGGAACGCGGCGAGACGGTGGCGCCCGCCACGATCCACGATGACGTCGGACTTGATCAGGAGTTCGACACGATCGGCCACCGGATCACGGGGGTCTAACCATGCCCGCAGTTGTCGATTTCTGGTCGGCGTCGGATGTGCTTACGAACAGCACGAGCGCTTGGTCCGCTGCGTTCGACGCCAGCGCCTTCTTCGTCATCGATCTCGAGGTCCGCGTGCTCGCGATTGCGACCGGCACTCTGCGCGTGGACATCGAGTCCCGCATCCGTGCGGACAAGACTTACCGCACGCAGGTGAAGTCGATCACCGGCATCGTCGCGACCGGCCCGTACTACGTGCAGATGAACGCCTACGGGAAGGACACCGACGTGTTCGGCATCGTGCGGCTCAAGTTCGATCTTGCGACTGGCGCCGCGACAGGCGTCACGCTCGAGGCGGCCGCTCTGTTCAAGTGACATGGGGACGTCCCGACGACTGCTGCGCGACGCTCAAGTCGCCCTCGCCCAGGAAGGGATGGACGCGGACGGCTGGGGTCGGCTCGTCGCCAAGATGGCGATGGGCTACCGCCCGGTGATCGATCGCGATGCCGAGCAGCTCGCGCGAGACTGCTCGCCGCGGCTGAAGCCGAAGCTCGCGACACTGCCGAACGGCGAAGTCGTCGTGAAGGTCGACGAGACGACCCAACTCAAGGCGCTTACGCTCGTCGCCGAGATCCACGGCTGGAAGAAGAGCGGCCTCAACGTCAACGTGAACACCGCCGCCGGCGGCGTCGCCGGCAACCATGCGCGCGTGGCGTCGCTCGGCGAGCTGATGGTGCTGATCGAGAGTCAAGGGCACGGCGCGCTTCAACGTGCGGTCGCGGCATTACCGGCGGAGGAACGCCGGCGGATCGCGACCGCGCTCCTCGAGGACGCGCGGCAGGTCAAGATCCCGGTCGCGGTTGCACAGGAGAACGGCGATGGCGGAACTGAGACTGAACGAGGATGGCAGCGTGACGATGATTCCGCAGAACGCGGAAGAGGCTGACCGCTTCAAGCGGCTCGCGCAGATGTCGGTGCAGTACGCGGACGAGATCCGCGCCGGCATCATGCGCGTCGAGGGGCAGCTCCGGCTGGTCAAGCTCATCGCTCCGGGCGCGCCGGATGGCCGCCCGGTGAAGACGTTGCGAACCGGCGGGCTCGTCGCGCACAGCAGCGTGAGCCGGAGGCTCTGACGTGGGCTTCCGCGAGGATGCCGCGGCGGGACGCTACGACGGACTCCTGGTGCGGCCGAACCCGCCGCCCGCGGAGCGCGATCCGTTCGTGCTCGCC
>SCSV01000123.1 GCA_004297555.1 Salinibacterium sp. | reverse complement strand
ACCTTCACCAGCTCGCCACTCTTGAGATCCACGAGCGAGACCCTCTCGATGCGTGAGAACCTCGCAGGATCGTTCGCCGTTGCCGCGCCGCCGCTTTCGAGATCATCGATTCGGTCTTCCTCGAATCCGTCCCGCAGCACGCGCAGGGCCGTGGCTGTCTCTCCGTCGTACTGAACTTGGCCGCCACGAAGCACGATGCCGCGGTCACAAAGATCGCCGACAGCGACCGCAGAATGGCTCACCAGAACAATTGTGCGGCCCTCTGCCTTGAAAGCACGGATGCGGTCCATGCACTTGCGCTGAAACGGCTCATCCCCGACGGCGAGCACTTCATCCACGAGAAGGATCTCGGGGTCGACATGCACAGCAACGGCGAAGGCGAGTCGCACGTACATGCCCGAGGAATAGAACTTCACTTGCGTGTCGATGAACTGCTCGATGCCAGAGAACTCAACGATTTCCGCAAAGTGTTTTTCGGTCTCTTTGCGCGAAAGACCGAGGATCGCAGCATTGAGGTACACGTTCTCGCGCCCGGTGAGATCGGGGTGAAAACCTGCACCTAACTCAAGAAGCGCAGCGAGCCGGCCTCGGTGCAGGACCTCGCCCTTGGTCGGTTGAAGAATGCCACCAATGGCCTTGAGCAGCGTGCTCTTACCCGAGCCGTTGGCTCCGAGAAGTCCGACGGTTGTGGAGCCCTGCACGTCGAAAGAGACATCCTTCAGCGCCCAGAAATCTTCTTTGTGAATGTTGGATCGGCCGAAGTTGACCAGGCGTTCTTTGAGCGATTTCTCCTTGCGGATGACAAAGCGCTTCGACACATCGCTCACCCGGATAACGGTTGACAAATCGTTCACGAGTTAGGGCGACTCCCGGTTGCCCGACTCCAATGACTGGTCGGATGCAGACAATCATAGGTTAGTCGGACTGCGCGGTTTGGCCCTAGGCTTGCCTCTGTTCCCCGAAGCGGTAGGCATATCTCAATTGATCCTTTCCACCGAACCACTTAAGAGTGCGGCGCCCCCCAGAGCCCTCTGGGCCGGCACCAAATACAGCGTTCGCGCAGTGTGGGCCCACCGAGAACTGCTCTCTCTGCTCGTGCGCCGCGAGATCAAGTCGCGCTATAAAGACAGCTCGCTCGGGTTTTTCTGGAGTCTCGCGAAGCCTCTGACCCAACTCCTGATCTACTACGTCGCTGTCGGAAAGTTCCTCGGCGCGGACCGTGCAATCCCACAATTCGCGATCTTTATTTTCACCGGACTCACGATCTGGGCACTTTTCTCCGAAATCATCAGCTCGACCACGTCCTCGATCGTCGACAACAGCGGCCTCGTCAAGAAGGTCTATGTGCCGCGAGAGCTGTTCCCGCTCGCTGCTGTCGGTTCGTCCCTCGTCAACTTCGGCATCCAGTTCGGGATTCTTACGGCGGCGGTGCTGGCAACCCAGCCACCACCATTCTTTGGAGACGACCTCTGGCTGCTCCCCCTCGCCCTGATCGCACTCATCTTGCTCAGCCTCGCCTTCGGTCTGTTCCTCTCTGCAGCGAATGTCTACTTGCGAGACATCAAGCACCTCATCGAGGTCGGACTGGTCGTCTTGTTCTGGGCGTCACCCATCGTCTATTCCTTTGACATGGTTCACGGAGCCCTCGATGGCAGTTTCCTCGAGCAGGTCTACCTGTGGAACCCGATGACTGTCGCCATCCTGTCGTTCCAGCGAGTCTTCTGGAGGGCGGGAACGCATGACACCGCGATCTACTGGCCACCAGACCTGGCGTTCCGGCTCGTCATAATCTCGATCGTGAGCCTTGCCCTGGTGTGGGTCGCCCAGCGCTTCTTTGCGAAGCTCGAGGGCAATTTCGCCCAGGAGCTATAGCGCTACTTCTTTGCCGGCGCCTTTGTCGTGGTCTTCTGAAGCGCCGGCTTGGCGGGCGCGGAGACACCTGAGCGAAGTGCTGTCTGGCTCGGGGCCGAGTATTGCATTTCCTTGATTCGCTCCAGTGATTCTTCGAGCAGGATGCGATTGGTGCGCAAGAGGTCGGCGAGCACGCCAAGCGCGAATGACAAGAGCGAACCAATGAGCAAGGCGACGCCAAGAATGAGCGACTGGAGGTGCTGACCGGCATTCTCACGGAAGAACCCGATCAAGATCAAATAGCGCACAAAGGGGATGAGCGCGCCCGCGAGCATGACGAGACCGATGGTCGCGAAGAAGACGAACGGCTTGAACATCATGTAGCTGCGAAGAATCGCCTCCGCGCTTCGCACGACATGCTGGCCCATCGACGAGAACAAGCGCGACTCGCGAGTCTTCGCGTTGGTGTCGATCGGAACGCTCGCGATCTTGAGCCGCTTATTGCCGGCCTGGATGATCGTCTCCATGCAGTAGCTGAATTGAGTGACCACGTTCAGGCGGATGAGCGACTCTTTCGAGTACGCACGGAACCCGCTCGCCGCATCCGGCAGATCGGTCGTCGCGGCGAAGTTGACGACTTTGCTGCCGGTTCTCTGCAGAAACTTCTTGAACGCCGAGAAGTGGGCGATCTTATGTGTCTGCCGATCACCGATGGCGATATCCGCTTCGCCCGCAAGAAGCGGGGCGATCAGATCAGGGATGCGTTCTTGCGGGTACTGGTTGTCGCCATCGGTGTTGACGACGATGTCGGCACCGTTTGCCAGGGCATAGTGCACGCCGTCGCGAAACGACCGGGCGAGGCCCATGTTGCGTGTGTGGTGCACGAAGTGCGTTACTCCGTGTTCGCGCGCGACGTCGAGAGTGCGATCGGTCGAACCGTCGTCGATGATGAGGATCACCACTTCGTTGACTCCCGCGATCCTACGCGGGATGCTCTTCAGCACGAGCGGCAGGGTCTCCTCCTCATTGAGGCAGGGAACCTGGATGAAAACTTTCATGACACTCCAGTCGATGACCCGGCGAACGATCGAATAGAACTCTAACCGCTCCCCTCACCGCTCAATTACGGGCGATGGCAGCGGATAGATCTTGGGCGTACTCGTTCCAGCCGCGGTGGCGCAGACCCGCCGTGCGTTCGCCCAGGGACGCGAGCAATTCATCGTCCGTGAGCAGCGTCACAATTACGTCGGAAAGGGCATGCTCGTCCCGAGGATCAATGAGAACCCCGCCAACCCCCTCCGCAAGTTCGCGCATGCTGCCGAAGTTGGAAGTGACCACGGGAGTTCCTTGAGCAATGGACTCGACGATCGGCAGGCCAAATCCCTCATTCAGGGATGGGAAGACGCTGAATCTCGCGATGCGATAGAGACTCGTAACCGTCTGGTCGCTCGCCGCTGTCAACGTCACGACTCGGCGCCCCCGCATTCGGGACTCCTTCACAACGCGGCGAAACTCCTCGGCGTTCCAGGCGTTGCCACCGACCATGACCAGGGTGAATTGAGCACCCCGCCGCCACGCGAGCTCGCACGCGTGGAGAAGCACGAGATGGTTCTTGCGCGGCTCGTGGCTCCCGACGGCCAGCACGACGGGGTTGTTGCCGAGCTTGAGCTCTGCGCGCGTGCGCTCCACCCGCTCCGCGGTGACCTCCACCGATTTCGAGACAGGAAGCCCGACGACATCCAACGCCGGCCCACCGATGCCGGCCCCTTCCAGCATCGCCTTCCAGCCGGCGAACTCAACACGTGCCGCCTCCGACGTCGGCAACACAGCATTGAAATGCGCGAGCGCAGCCAGGTATCGAGAAAATCCAGCCGGCATCCCGGGGCCCGTGGTCTCCGCTGTAGTGACGGCAATGCAGTCGTGGCCGATCGCGATCGTCTTCGACCCTGAGAACTCCGCAATCGAGTGCATGGCGGTTGCCCTGCGCCTATTCACCGCGATTTCAGGGAGGAGGTAAGTAGCCCGGAACGGCACAATAAGCTCTGGCGCCCTCGGCGACCGCACCCCGGTACCGCCGCCCAGCGCCCATGAGGCCTCGCCGGGGGTGACCGAGCGAATGCTGGCATAGTGTTCTGTCCACGCGATGAGTTCAAGGTCATGCGACCGGGCCAGAATGGGCAAAGTCGAGCGAACAACGCGTTGAATGCCCGTTGTGAACGGCTGCCTGGCTGTGTCGTGCACGTCGACCAACATCCCTGACGATACGCGGATGCCCTGACCAAACCTGCGACGTCGCGGGGCCTTCCTCACCAGGCGGCTGAGCAGAGAACTCGCACCGTCGAGTCGCCACTCCCGGTTCGCGCTCACGACCTCGGCCGGCTTCGGGATGCGCTCGAGAATCACAGCAAGCAGGAGGTATGCAACGTCCTGCGAAGGCAGCGGCAGCGCCATGGCAAGCGATGCGACACTGTCGGTTGGCTCAGGTACGCCCAACGTGGATCCGACGAGGGCGAGTTTTTGGGGCATCGTTTTCGCTATCACGCGGTCGCCCCCGCTTCGACGCGGTGCCAAATGTCTGCCGCATAATCGGCCCATGTCCTCGACGGCGCTTTGCCAATCTCAGCGCGAAGGCGGCGTATCAACGCGTCATCGGTCAACATTGCCCGCATGCCCTCAATGATTGCGTCGTCATCCCGGGGGTCAACCATCACGCAGCCGCCTTCGCGGGCGATCTCAGCGAGGCTGCCGTAGTTGCTGGTCAAGACGGGAGTGCCGAGCGCGAGTGATTCGGCTACGGGCAACCCGAACCCCTCGTGGAGCGAGAGGAGAGCAGTGAATCGGGCCTCGTCGAACAATCGCCAGAGTTCAGCGTCGCCCAAACCGCGCACAGACTCGATGTCGAACCCGAACTTACGTCGCAGCCGCTGCACGCGCCGATCGAACGCCAGAATGTTCTGCTTGCTGCCGCCACCGACGAACACGATCCGGAACGTCAACCCCTCGCGCAGCAGACTCTCTGCGGCAAAAAGGAGAGCGTCTTGATTCTTGCGAGGTTCGTGACTGCCGACGCAAAGCACGAGCGGAACTTCTGCGAGGGGAGCGTCAACGTCTACTTGCGGCATTGCGCCAGTGGGAAGCGGGATGCTTTCCACCTGGGGACCGATTAGCCCCTGACTCGCGAGGGCGCTGGTGAAGCCGGTGAATTCCTTCGCAGCCGAATCGCTGATCGCAAACACTCGATTGGAATGCTTCACCATGCTGAGGTAGTGCGCGCCCCGCTCGGACTCATCTCCGTCGACCATGTCTGCACTGACGATCGGGATGAGGTCGTACCCGATGACGTCCACCCAGTTACCCGAGTACTCGGCGAGCGCCACAAGTCGGGACATCAGGGCGCGCTCCCCCACATCGGGCAGCAGCAATCGTGATCGCCAGGGCACAACGAGCTCGCGCTCATTGAGATCGGGTCCAGGGTCCACGCCGCCAACGTTGTCCCAATCGATGACACGAAGTCGCTCCACGGGGCTCAGGGTGCGGTGAGCGCCCCCGTCGTTCGACCACGCTACGAGTTCCACCGGCTCCTGTCGCGCAAGGGCGAGGAGTTCAGGCACGAGCCGACGCACGACGCGCTGAATGCCGGTGTTGTGCATGTACCTTGCGCAGAAATTCACGTCGATGAGCAACGAGTCCTCGACGATGCGCATTGGGTGATCCCAATCGCCGCGATAGGAGGCATCCGGAAGCGCTGCGGCCAGGAACACCTTGACAAGATCGCCGTCGTCGGCGAGCTCGATTCTGCGCCTGGTGTTTTCGATCTGCGATGCGGTGGGATACGCACCTGCGACAGCGGTCCACAGCAGCCAGAGCCGGCCTTCGGCCGGGTGCGCTCGAACGTCGATCAAGAGTGACCTGAGCAACTCCGTGAGATCATCGCTCGCTGGAACGTCTGGCTGCAATACCCGCGATGCCTCGGTGAGCCGCTGCCGCAGTAGGGCGCGCACCACTGGCCCGTGACCTGCAGCCATCTCAGCGGAGTCCGAGTCTCGACACAAGCATCGATGATGCGACCTTCATGGCGTTCATCGGTCCCACTTCAGCGACTTTCAATGCGTAACGCAAAGCGATAGTGCGAACCGTCGGGTTGCCACTCTTCAGTGTCGCAGCAATTCTGCGCCGCTTTTTTTGTCGCTGATCCACGACGGTAATCCATCGGTCGAGCGCTTCGATCTCGCTTCTGGCCGTCACCTGATAATCATACGCGACCCACACAGGTCACTTACGGCGACCGAACTGCCCAGGGCACGAGCTAGGAGCAAGGTGCGATGGTCAGGGGCGTGACAGTCCAGCGAGACGTGGTGCGAACCTCGGAAATCGCCGACGCGGAGTCTGCGCCCTCCGCTAGCCGCACGGTCAGGATGACAGTGCCTTTCGCAGGCACTTCAATGCGAAACCGCTGCACGGTGCGCTTGTCAATCGAGCTCTTTGCGAAATCAACTACTCGGCCACCAACGACTTGGTGCGAGGTTGCCGTGAATCGCACCGGACTGTACACCACCACGTCTTCGACGATCGTGCCCGAAGATCGTGCTGAACTGAGCGAGATCTTCAATGACGACTTCGCACCGCTCGACGGGTTGCAGGCGGTGGGGAGCAGATCGACCGAGGTCGCCAACGAGGTCGAAAGCCGATTTCCATCGGCTTCAGTAAAGAACACGCCGTAGGTTGTCACAGCCGAATTGTCGGTGGACAGCACGCCCGCGATGGGCGATCCGGCAATGAATTTCTGCTCGCGCGCGCGGGCGCCCCACAAGAGGACTCGTTTTTCGTTGACAAGTTGGCCCGCCGCCCTCACGTAACCGGGTGTGGTTCCGGCGCCGTCGATGATGCGACCGAGCACGCGCTCGAGGGCATCGGATTGCAGTGCTGCCAGCTTGCCCGAGGCCAGTTTTTCGTTTTGCAGCAACTCGGCGGTGTTGCTCCCAGTGATCGTCGCCCCATTCGCGAGCTCGACTTTCCCGGTCGCCCCGACAAGAAATTCAAGACCGGTGGAATCGACAGTGAGCACGCCGTCCACCCGGTTGTGGAACGTTTGCTGCCAGGACTGCGCCATGGCGGCGGCGGCCAGGGGGTAGTCGGGCGTAGCCGACGCGGCGTTGGGAGAGTGTGCCACCGACGGCCCGTATATCTCCGTCTCCCCCGGCGTCGCGGCAACACCAGAAGGGCCGGTGGCATGCAAGGCGGAGGTGGGCACGCTGCGCACAACTCGCAGCGAACCATCGTCAACCGTTACGAGGGCTACAGAAGAGGGCGCGCCCGAATTACCGCGGTCCTGAGCGTTGTCCGCGAGGACGACGAGGTAGTTGCGCGGTTCATCGCTGCCCAGGGCGACGGGGATCATGAGCATTACCCGCTTGGCCGATTCTGCGGATGTGACAGCCCCGGCGAGCTGGGCACGAAATGCCTCGATCGCGTGAGTTACCGGGGGCAGCGTTTGCGAGGTGTCAATGTCGTTCGCGGACTTCTCTGCCGCCGAGAGTGCAGCCGATGCGGAATCAACCGCAGGAATTAACGACTCAATGCGATCCAGGTCGATCCGGCCGTGCTCAGGCCGCATCGAAGCAAGACTGAAATCACCTGCTTCTCCGGCAACCGGCCCAACCCCGTCGACGACGACTCCGCGGATCGTCGATGCGACCTCGCGCACCGCAGTCAGGTTGGGACCGAGCACCGGAATGTGCTCCGCACCCAACCAAACCGGATCGGACGTCATGCTCACAGCCAGCGACGTCTCGTCGTTCATGTCGTCGTAAATGGCGGGCAATGCGATGAGACTGTTGGACGCGATCGCCTCCTTTGCAGAGCCCACATCCGCTTGAGCATTGATAAGCGCGTCATAGGCCACGAATGCACGCACACCCAGCCACAACAGCGGCGCGAGTACGACGAAGGCCAGGCCGTAGAAGATCCAGCGCTTGACCGAACGTGCTGACTTAGCTCTGGGTTCAGCCATTCTTCGACCCCCATTGCGAGAACGTCACTCGTCCGTCGCTGCCGAGCTTCCCGGTGTACACGCTTCGCACCGTCAGGCTTGTCGTGCGGGGGGTAGACAGTAGGTGCCGCGTCCACATTCGCATCGTCGTTACCGCTGTCGGCTTCTCGGGTATCGAAACCCACGGAACGAGCTCTGGGCGGAAGGCCACGACGGCAACAGGCCCTTTCGCTTCTTCGTCGAGCTTCACCCAATCGAACGTCGAAACGTCTTCAATCACGACAGTTTGCACGTCACACACAGTTCGCACCGTGAGCGCGTAATTCGGCGGAGCGCCTTGTGCCACATATGCCACAACCTTCGCCCCATGGGTCGTCTCACAGATTCTTGCGATCTCGGCCGCCTGTCCGCTGCCCTCAACCGTGAAGAAGATGTGCCCCCACGGCAGGGCCACGCCCACAAGACACGCGACGATGGTGGCTCCGGCAACTCGACGCATCCACTTGCCTCGCTGCCACAGCCAACGCACCAAGAGGGCGGCCGCAATGACAAGAGTCGTGGTGATGACGGGTAATACGCGGCGAAATGCCCAAATCTGGTCGGGCGTCACCTTGATCGAGTCCAAGTACAGCAGTGCAACGAGAGCGGCGGTAGCGAGAATCATCGTCTGCGCCGCACTGCGCCGACTTACCGCCCAGTAGACCCACAAGCACAGGCCGACAGCGGCGGCAGCGACAAAGGGCCAGCCAAAATACCAGCCGAACCAGGCGAGCGAATATTCGTCATAGCTGCGAGTGGGATCTAGCGGCAGTCCATCTTGTGCTTGAAGTCCCGCGATGGCCCGCTGGTACGGAGCGGCACTTGTATCGTGGTAGACGAGCCAGGCGGGACGCGAAATCCAGAACACAAAAGTCGCTGCGAGCAACCACGCGCCCCATAGTGCAATGGTGCGAGCTTGGCGGCCCAATTGGAAATGCGATGTGCCAAGGCGGGTGAAAACAGCTGCGACAAGCACGACCGTCAGGATGACTGCAGCGAGCCAGAGTTGCTTGGGAATCGATCCCAGATCATCAACGTAGCGATGCTCATTGAAATAGAGATCGAAAACACCGAGGGCGAGCAGCGCCGAACCGCCCGCTGCAAACGCAAGCAGCGGACGTCTCAAATCCAGGTCGGTTTCTCTGCGCCCAACGCCGACCACGATCAAGATGGCGCCGAGCAAAGCACCTTCATAGGAAAGAGCGCCATCAACGCGAGTTAGTCCTGCCGCACCAGCAATGGCACCGGCCAACCAGAAATCTGCCGTGCGGCGCGACGAGAAGGCACTCAGGGTCCACGTGGCGGCGGCAACGACGATGAGCGTGGCCATGATCTCGGTGTAGGTCGTGCGCGAAAGGTAAACGAAGGGCATTGCGACGCTGAGGAGCACGACCGGCAAGAGAGCCCACCACGGTCCGACAAGGCGACGGGCCAGCCCATAGACGGCGATGAGGCACACGGCGCCAATGACGAGATTGACGAGAATCGCGCCCTGAACCCCCGCGATCCAGTAGCCGATAGCGATGACTGCGGGCACGCCGGTGCTGCCCTGGAGCTGAATGTCGACGTTGTTTGCACTGCCGAAGGCGCCCAGTGCATCGATCAGTCCAGGGACCGCCTCCACCAGCGAGTGCGCGCCCCGGATGTCGATGGGAGAACCGCCCGTGTGGGCAATGACGGCCGCACTCAACAGGTAGATCCCCGGGTCACGGATCGCAGCAAAGTATTGGCTCGCGAATGGGGCCTGAATTAGCAACCACAGAACGGCGAACCCGACGGCGACGACTGCTCCATTTCGCATCGATCGCGTGCGCGCAACGGGCTGCGGCAAGAAACGCCATCCGAGAATCAACACCAGGGCGAGGACGGGCGCGAACACCCACCAGTGCATGATTCTGAAAATCGCGCACGCCGAAGCGACGAGGAAGACACTCACGGTAATGAGCACGATCCGATCCGGCAACGAAGCCCATCCGCCGCCGCGGCTCCCTCGATCGATCGTGTCTGGGGCGATGAAGTCTGCCAAGCTCCAGCGCGAGCGGACATCCGCCCGCGCGGTCATGTCGGTCGCGCTAGACGCCATTTCAGACAGACTTGTTGCGGACTCGTTCGACATCCGCGTCGACCATCAGGGTCACGAGCGTCGGGAAGTCGACCTTCGGTTCCCAACCAAGTTGTCTCTTGGCCTTGGTTGCGTCGCCGATGAGCAGATCGACTTCCGCTGGACGGAAGAACTGTGGGTCCTGGTAAACATAGGATTCCCAATCCGAGATGCCCACGCGGTCAAAGGCGATCTCGAGAAATTCACGAACCGAATGCGTCTCATTGGTCGAAACAACGTAGTCGTCTGCTTCGTCTTGCTGCAGCATGCGCCACATCGCGTCAACGTAGTCGCCCGCGAAGCCCCAGTCGCGCTTGGCCTCGATGTTGCCCAGACTGATCTTGTCCTGCAGACCTGCAGCGATTCTGGCAACCGCAAGGCTGATCTTGCGAGTCACGAATTCCGGTCCGCGCATAGGCGATTCATGGTTGAAGAGGATGCCGCTCGAGGCATGCATTCCATATGACTCGCGGTAGTTGATCGTCATGTAGTGGCCAAAGACTTTCGCAACGCCATACGGTGAGCGTGGCCAAAGCAGCGTTGTCTCGCTCTGCGGAACGTGCTGTACTTTGCCAAACATTTCCGAGCTTGACGCCTGGTAGAACCGCACCTTGGCTATATCGTCGCCGACATGGATGCGGGTCGCTTCTAACGCATTGAGCACACCCTTGCCTGTGACATCACTAGTGAGTGATGCGTTTTCCCAGGAATAGGCGACAAATGAAATCGCGCCCAAGTTGTAAAACTCGTCGGGATCACTCGCGTTGAGCGCTCGCACGAGACTGGAGGTGTCCATGAGGTCCCCGGTGAGGATCTTCACCTCTGGGAGCTCCCGACGCAAGAATTCGATCTTCGGATTGTTCTGCCCGCGAACCAGGCCAAAGACGTCGTATCCCTTGGAAAGTAAGAGCTTGCTGAGGTAGTAACCATCTTGGCCGGTGACTCCGGTAATCAAAGCGCGTTTCATTAGCTCCCGTAACTCTCGACTGGGTCTGACATAGCCTATGGCACGCGATACCCTCAATAGTCTCGTCCCCCAACCCCCGCCCGCCCCTCGTCGCGAAGGCCCTCACGTTGCCCAATCAGCCCCACATTCTCGTGGATGCGACGGCAATTCCGGCTAATCGGGGTGGAGTCGGTCGCTATCTAGAACATCTAATGCCCGCCTTGGGAACGCTCGGCGCGCGCCTGAGCATCACCTGCCAATCCCGCGATGCGGCCTGGATCGCCAAGTCTTCGCCGACCGCACGAGTAATCACCGCCGAGGGCGCAAGCCATTCCCGACCTCGCCGCTTGCTGTGGGAGCAGGTGGGCCTGCCGCGATTGGCACGCGACATTGGCGCCGACGTGATCTTCTCACCGCACTACACGATGCCGCTTCTCACGCCTGTGCCGACCGTCGTCACCCTGCATGACGCCACGTTCTTCTCGCACCCCGAGCTACACAGCCGGACTAAGCGCGTGTTCTTCCGGTGGTGGACACGGATTTCTCTGCGCAGGGCCGCCGCTTGTATCGTGCCCAGCGTCGCGACCCACGACGAGCTCCTGCGCATGGTTCATCCCCGCTTCGACCGAATGTCGGTCGCGTACCACGGCGTTGATACCGCCGTCTTTCACCCGCCGACGGACAGGCAGATAGCGGTGGTCCGCGAACTCATCGGGGCCGAAACCTGGATCGCCTTCCTGGGCACACTCGAGCCCCGCAAGAACCTCGGGAGCCTCGTTCGTGCTTTCGAGACGATTGCCGCGATAAAGGGCAACGAGGGCGTGCATCTCGTACTCGCCGGAGCTCGCGGATGGGACGGCGAGATCGAGGGGCTGATCACTGCATCGAATGTGGCTTCGCGCATCCATCGCCTTGGTTTCGTCGATGACGAGGTGCTCGCCGGCCTGCTGGGCGGCGCGGCCCTCGTCGCCTATCCGAGTCTCGGGGAAGGATTCGGCCTTCCCGTACTCGAAGCCATGGCATGCGGCGCGCCGGTGCTGACAACCCCGCTGCTCGCGCTGCCCGAGGTGGGCGGCGACGTAGCCTCGTACAGCGCACCGGACGCCGACTCACTTGCGAGAGCGATCACGGCGTTGTTGTCCGACCCAGAGGACCGCGCTGACAGATCCCGCCGCGGGATCGCGCGGGCGGCTGAGTTCACCTGGCCCTTGTGCGCACGAAACCACCTCACCGTCTTCGAACGCGCGGCGAACGGCGAGTTCGCCAAGGCGGAGGAGTAACCACGAAACGTGTGGCGCTCGCGCTCGCTGCAACAATGATTCTTAGGCGTGATCGGCCGACAGCGCCGCAACGATCAGGAGGCCGACATGGCAAGTACGTATCTTGAGTCGTTGCGGCGATTCTTCGGACGGGTGCGCGACTCAACTCCTGTGCGCTTCGCGAGGACTCACAAGCGCCCCCTCGCGATACTCGTCCTTGTCGCATTCTTCGTCTTTGTCGGCGTCTACATCGCGGTCGACCCCAGTATCGTCGCCCGCGCTCTTTCCATCGGCTGGAGCAACGTAGCCCTATTGGCGCTTCTTTACTGCGGCATAATTGCCACGCACTTCGGCATTCTCGATTCGACGATCCGGTTGTGCGGCATGAGGCTCGGAGCGCGCGAAGGGCTCTTGCTCACGATCTACTCAACCGTGGCGAACTTTTTTGGCCCCTTGCAGAGCGGCCCCGGGGTGCGAGCCGCCTACTTGAAGACCAGACTCGGGATGCGTTTGCGGGACTTCACTGCGGCCACTCTGTTTTACTATGCGGCCTTCGCGACTTTGAACGTCGCACTCCTATTTGTCATCGTGGCTCCGTGGGTCTCCGCGCTCTGCGTCACCGCGCTTGCTGCCGCCGTCTTTTTCGTTGTGGGCCGGTTCTTGCCGGGCGCGAGACTCGGTCCACTAATTGCGATTACCTGCTTCACGGCCGCGCAGGTAGTCATCATGAGCACGGTGTTCTTCGTTGAGCTCAACGCAGTGGGTTCAAGCCCAGTTCCATTCACGCGTGCGCTGGTCTATGGCGGCAGCGCCAATCTGTCCCTATTTGTCTCGATTACCCCCGGTGGTATTGGCTTCCGTGAGGGATTCCTTCTCTTCGCTCAGGGGCTGCATCATGTGACCCCGCCGACCATTGCAACCGCCAGCATCGTCGATCGAGCCTTCTACGTTCTCTTCCTCGGCGCGCTCCTTGTGCTGTCGAGCGTTCTCAACCTACGGGGAATGTTCGGGACGAAAGGCGAGGGCGAGGCGCCGAGCAATGACGGCGGCTGAGAATTCTTTTTCGTAAAGAGCGTGACCCGCGGCACCGATCTCCTCGAGTTCAGACCGGTGCTCAAGCGCCCACCTAAAGCAGGCGGCAAGTGCAGATGCGTTTCCCTGAGGCACGACGAGCGCATCCAGTTTGTCGGTGAACACGCCGCTTTCGAGGTTCTCACCAACCACAGTGGCCACCGAACTGGCAAGGAACTGATAAGTCTTGCCGGTTATCACGTAGCGCGCCTGAACCGTGTCACCAAACGGACCGCCGAGCATGAGATCGCAATGCGAAATGAGTTCTGGCAGGAGCTCATAGTCAACCCAAGTCCGGTAGTCGACCCGCGCTCCGCGACTGGAAGCCTCCTCGATCAACGAACGCGTGGCGTCGTCGCCCCCGACGAGCACGAGTTCGATCTCGTTCCCTTCGCCCGCCTCGACCGCCGCCTCCAACACAGTCGGAAGTCCGTGTAGCGGCAGCATCGAACCGTAGTAGAGAACCCGCAGGCCCTCATGCGGGATGCGAGCTCTTGGGGTGAAACGCTCTTCGTCACCGCCGACCGGCACCGATGTGAAACGCTCCCGAGCGATTCCCATGAGCTCAGCGGAATGGTCAGCGTGGGACTCCGTGTCGGTGAGGATACCGGCGGTTCGCTTCATGAGAAAACGGAATGCCCCACGCAGCAGTCTTGCTGCGAATGATCCGGCGGCGAACTTGCGGTGTTCTTCGACAAACCACTCCACCGGATTGATGAACTCGTCATAGTAGACCGGCCTGCGCCCGGCGAGAAGCAGCACGATGGGCAAGATCTCGTAACCGCGAAATGTGACGAGGTAGGCATCCGGACGACGGCGCCCGACCAGCCGCAGCAGCTGAACCACCACTTGCGCATAGCGCGCAGCGCCCTTGCTGCTGTTCTTGACCACGATCAGTTCATCGAAAGCGCCCGATTCAACGACTGCTCGCCGCAGGGTTCGCGCACGTACGTAGTCGGGGTGCCGATAGCAGGTGACTACCGCGATGCTCCGCCCCGACACTCTCAGTCCCGGGCGGAGGTAATAAGGCCGAGTAGGTAGCTGCCGTAACCGCTCTTCACGAGGGGAGCAGCGAGGGCAGAAAGCTGATCATCGCCGATCCAACCTGCACGCCAGGCCACTTCTTCGATGCAGCCGATCTTGAATCCCTGACGATCTTCGATAACGCGCACATATTCGGATGCCTGCATCATCGATTCAAAAGTACCGGTGTCCAACCAGGCGGTGCCGCGATCAAGCACTTCGACGCGCAACCGCTGATCCTCGAGATAGCGTTCGTTGATGGTCGAGATCTCGAGTTCGCCCCGAGCGCTCGGCTCGATCGACTTCGCAATTCCCACCACGGAATTGTCGTAGAAGTAGAGCCCCGGGACCGCGTAGTTGCTCTTCGGAACTGTGGGCTTCTCTTCGATCGATATCGCGGTCATGTTGTGATCGAACTCGACTACCCCATAGGCCTCGGGGTTGGACACGTGATAGGCGAAGATCAATCCGCCGTCGATGGACCCATGATCACGCAAAGAGGTACCTAGACCGCTGCCATGGAAGATGTTGTCGCCGAGCACGAGTGCGACGGAATCGTTTCCGATGAAATCCTCACCGATGATGAAGGCCTGGGCGAGGCCGTCCGGAGACTCTTGGACGGCGTATTCAATATGTATGCCCAAGTCACTTCCGTCGCCGAGAAGCGCACGGAACTGGGCATTGTATTCGGGCGTAGTGATGACGAGAATTTCGGTGATGCCGGCCATCATCAGCGTCGACAGCGGGTAGTAGATCATCGGCTTGTCGAAAATCGGCATGAGCTGTTTTGAAATGCCCTTGGTAATCGGCCACAGGCGCGTGCCGCTACCGCCCGCAAGAATTATCCCGCGCATCCCGCTACCTCGCTCCGGCATCGAGTGCCGCATACAGTTCGCGAGCGGCGTCCCAGGTGGGGAGCAGACCGGATGCCTGCGCCTCGGCAAGTGTCGGAGCCGCGAGGTCAGCTGCGGAGAGCACGGGCTCGCCGACCTCAGACGGGAAGATCAGCCCGATCTGCGGATCGAGTGGACTTACGCCGTGCTCCTTCGCCGGTTTGTATACGTCGGTCACGAAGTAGGTCACGGTTGCGTCTGGGGTTAGCGCGACGAAAGCGTGGCCGAGTCCCTCTGCCACATAGATGGCCCGGCAGTCCACGTTGTCCAAGAGTACGGAATCCCACTGGCCGAACGTCGGAGACCCAACGCGAATGTCCACGACGTAGTCGAGAACGGTTCCGTGAGGCGCTGTAACGTACTTCGCTTGCCCGATTGGGATGTCGGCGAAATGAATACCGCGAACGACGGCACGTTTGGACACCGACGTATTTGCTTGGCGCAGTTGGAGCGGATGGCCAACCACTTCGCTCAGACGGTCGAAGCGGTACGACTCGAAGAAGACGCCACGATCGTCTGCAAGCTGCTTT
>SCSV01000122.1 GCA_004297555.1 Salinibacterium sp. | reverse complement strand
TCTCGATGCACTCCAAGGGAAAACGATCCCGTTCTCCTATCCGGTCCCCGTGGCCGCCAACCGCACGGCCACGGTCAAGCTCTTCGCGCTCGGGACCGGCTACCTGCTCAACCTCACCGCGTTTGTCACCGGGCCGAGCTCCGTGCTTATTGGGCAGGTGTATGTGAAAGTGCAGATGATCCGCGGCCTTACCGGCGCGACCTATTTGCTCGGGACGCTCCTGGCCGGCTACATCACGACGACCCAGGCGCTCGGGTTTCCCGGCTCGCCGATCATGCTCTCTACCGAGGGCGAGCCGGCCCTGCGGACGATCCTCGGCACCAACCAGGGCGTCGGGAATGCCATTTCTGAAGTGGTCCCCACGGGCGCGCGGTGGGAGCTCCTGTCGTTTGGGTGCAACGTCCACGATTCGGTCAGCTTGTCTGGCGCCAACGTGTTTCTTGAGATCGACGACGGGAGCGGGAACATCAAGCTGCAGATTCCCGTGCAGATGGCGTTTCCCGCGGTCACCGATAAGATCGTGAATTGGCTGGCCGGCTTCAGCTACCTCTCGGCCGTGCCCGGCGTGGGCGCCTTCCCCGTGTCCTTTCCCGTGAATCATCGCCTCCTCGCCGGCGAGAAAATCACGAGCAACACGGGCGCCAATCGCACGTATCAGAGTCTCGTCTACGTCGTGCGCGAGTGGCTGGAAGTGGGCTGAGTAATGGACCAACCACCCTACACCACCTATCCGCCCGGAGCCGATTTCGCCGGCCTGGCGCGGCGCGTCTCGCTCGCGGGGCCCGAACCGTATCTGTTCACCGGCGAGGACGCCTTGCAGATCGATTCGTTCGCTTCGGTCGCCGGTCTCACGCTCACCATTTCCGGCGTCATGCTCGGCGAAGGGCTGCAGCTGCTCCCGTTTTCCTTCACGCATACGCCCGCGTCGAACCGCACGCTCGTCACGACGCGGACCTCAGTCGGCTCAGGATGGCTCCAGCATTTGCGCGTCGTCGTCTCGACGGGCACGCCGCTCGTCGGGCAGGTGTTCGTGTTCGCCCGCGCGTGTCGCGGCGTCACGAGCGTCGCGCTCCCGCTCGGGACCATCATCAGCGGCTACCTGACGGCCAACAGCGATCTGTTCTGGCCCGGCGTGGCGCCAACCTCACCGCTCGAGGGCGCCGGCGCGATCCGGTCGATTACCGGCACGACGCCCGGCCCCGGCCTGGAAATCTCAGAGGTGGTGCCCACCGGCGCGCGGTGGGACCTCCTAAGCTTCCGCGCGCAGCTCGTAACGAGCGCCGTCGTCACCGGCCGGATCGCGCAGTTTATTCTCGACGACGGCGCCAACCTCTACGGGGAGTATGCGGCGACCGATCCGATCACGGCGTCGCAGACCGGCAGCTGGACGTTCTCGACGGCCGGCTTCACGCCGCGCGCGCAGGGCGGCTTCAACATCAACATCGGGTCTCCGGTGGGCGTGCGCCTCGCGGCCGGACACCGGATTCGCACGCTCACGATCAACATTCAGGCCGCCGATCAATACAGCGCCGTGCAATATCTCGTGCGCGAGTGGCTGGAAAACTAACGGCGTGGAGGAACCGACGATGGCCAGATTTCGCTGTCCCACGTGCCTGGGCGTCTACATCGACCCGCAACCCGAGGGCTCTCTCTATTTTCACGTCTGTCCTCCGCTGAGTCTGGCGGAATTGGTCGCCATGCCCGCGGCCGCCGTGCTCGCGTTGTATCCCTCGCTTCCGCCGCTGTTCACGCCGGAGCAGCTCGCAGCGGCCGTCGGCGCGGCGAGCGTCACTCGCGCCGGCGCGCGCAACGAAAACATCGTTCCCGGCTACAAACCGCCGTTTCGCGACCCAGGCGATACGACGCCGGTTCCGCCGGCGCCGGCGATCCAGGACCAGCCGCCGCGGATTCTGTTGGGGAATGTATGAACTGGCTGAAGATTCTCGCGAACGTCGCCGGCGTCGCGATCGTGTGTTTCGGCGGGCACGCGATCGCGAGTGGGTCCGTCACATCCGCCGCGACGGGCACCACGGCCGGCGGCGTGCTCCTCTGCGTCCTCTCGAACCTCGTCGGGTTGTGGCAAACGCCCCCGACGACGACGACGACGACGACGCGGTAAGATCGCCGCGCCGACAGCGACAAGGCGCCGATGTCTTACCGCCCGATCGAACCGATCCCGACGCGCGTCGCGTTCACAAACCCACACGCGATCGCCGTGCGCGTCCTGCACGAGCAGCTCGGGAACGCGGCCGACTCGCTCGTCGGTTCGCTGAGCGTCGCCGCTGAGCCGGTGCGCGCGAATGCGGACGTCGTGCTCAACGCGATTGGCGATCACGCGATCTTGCAGCGGCAGGCGTCTGAAGGCTGGCACGCCGCCGTCACCGATCAGCAGCATATGTCGGTCGACGCGCAGCTCGAACAAGACGCGCTCATCGAAGGGGCGATCGGGAGCGGCACCGGCAAAACCTCCGTGAACCTCAGCGGGCCTCCGGACGCGCCGCAAGTGAGCCTCGACAACCCGACCGAACCGCTCGCGGTCAGCCACGCGCAAACGCTCGCCGGTCG
>SCSV01000121.1 GCA_004297555.1 Salinibacterium sp. | reverse complement strand
CCGCGCTTGCGCAACTCGTCGACAAGGCGGCGGTAGGCGATCGAGAAGATGAACGATCGGAACTCCTCCTCGGCCCCCACGAATTTCTCAAGGCTCTCAAAGACCGCAAGAAAGACCTCGCTCGTGAGGTCCTCCGGTTCACGCGACCCACGAGCACGCAAGAAGGCCGCGACCGCGGGCGCGTGCTCGACCCAGATGAGCGTGCACGCCCACGCTGCCCCGACCTGCGCCGCCGCGAGCACGGATTCGAAGTTCTGTGCATCGCCACTCGCACCCCCGCGAATAGTCACGTCGTGATCGTAACCGCCGTGAGCCGCGATAGCTATGGGCAGGGATGCCCCCATCAGAGGTACTAGGCCGCTCGGTTCAGGCGCAGCGCGGCACCCGCAATCTCAGGCGCTGCCCGCCAGATCAGTCGGCAGCGAGGATCTCGTTGAACTTCTCTCGCGGGATCGCCTTCGCGTTGGCCTTTCGAATCACCTGGCCCGTGCGTGGGTGGCGTTGCTCGACGTCGAGCTCGAGGCCGTTGAGCGTCGTGTAGCCGGCCGCTCGCTCACGTTTCGTCGCGCGGCGCTCCATCGTGCGCGCGATCACGGCGAAGAGCGCGAGAAGCACCGAGAGCGGCAGGAGAATGCGCGCGATGAGCGGGTTCCAGTGCAAGAGCAAGGTCAGGATCGCGAACGCGGCGATCCCCTCGGCGACAAGCAGCTTCGTGGAGTGGGAGACGAACCCGATCTGGCGAGCAGACCATGCTGTTCTACCGGCAACCAATTGCCCGGCCGCTAGTGTCGGTGCCTTGGGCGCGACCGCCTGAGGGGCAGCCGACTTGGCAGTCGCGGCTGCGGAGGTTCGTGGCGATCGTCGAGGTGTCCAGGTGCGGCCCAGAACAATGAGCGCACCAAGAATGCCCCCAACCAGTGCGCCAAGGATAATTACCGGGAGCCCGCCAGACGCCGTCGCGCCCTTACCGCTTGAGACGGTCAATGAAGCAACGATCCCGCCGAGTACGCCGAAGAGCAATACCACCCACCACAGCTTGCGTAGGGCACTGGTCATTGGGTCCTCCAAAGTTCTTCGCGAAGTCGCGCAGAAGAAGCGTCGCGTACTTGACTGGCGAGTGCAAATTGAGCGGGTTGCCAGTTCGTTTGCCTCAGGCACGCTAGGGTGTCCACGTGACAACTTCTCACAGTTCACTCGGAATTTCTGTCAGCGGCGTCAGCCGCTCCTTTGGCCCGATCAAAGCCGTCAGCGATGCGAGCCTTGAGGCTGCTCCCGGCTCAGTTACTGCACTGATCGGCCCGAACGGTTCAGGCAAGACCACCCTCATGCTCATGCTGGCGTCTCTGCTTCGTCCCGACAGCGGCACGATCCGCATCAACGGTCACGATCCGCTCGTTGACACAGCACAAGTGCGATCCGCCCTGGGCTGGATGCCTGATGTGCTCGGCTCGTGGGCGACGCTGTCGGTGCGCGCCACCCTAGAACTAACCGGCATGCTCTACCGCATGAACCGGCAAGACGCTCGACTGCGAGCGCAAGAGCTGATCACCCTCGTTGATCTCGGCGAGTTGGCCCTCAGCCCCACCCGCGTGCTCTCCCGCGGTCAGAAGCAGCGGCTCAGCCTGGCCCGGGCCCTCGTGCACAACCCAGACGTGCTTATCCTCGACGAACCGGCATCCGGCCTCGATCCCGCCGCGCGCGTCGATCTGCGCGTTCTCATTCGGCGCCTGGCGGATGAGGGCAAGACGATCCTGATTTCCAGCCACGTGCTCGCCGAGCTCGATGAAATGGCCGACGCTGCGGTCTACCTCGACC
>SCSV01000120.1 GCA_004297555.1 Salinibacterium sp. | reverse complement strand
GATCGTCGAGCTGCTGCAACGTTATGGCGTGCCGATCTCGGGCAAGCATGTCGTCGTCGTCGGTCGCGGCTTGACGGTCGGCCGCCCCTTGGGCTTGCTGCTGACCCGAAAGGGCATTGATGCGACCGTCACGCTCACCCATTCGCGTACGGCGGATCTTGAGACCTATGTGCGGCAGGCGGACATCCTGGTCGCCGCGGTCGGTGTAGCCGGCCTGGTGAAACCGGAGTGGCTCAAGCCCGGTGCGGCAGTTCTCGATGTGGGCATCACGCGGGTCGTGAACCCCGAAACGGGCAAGGCGCGCCTCGTCGGTGACGTCGATCCTGCCGCGGCCGAAGTCGCGGGATACCTTTCGCCCGTGCCGGGTGGAGTCGGCCCGATGACGCGTGCGATGCTTCTCAAGAACGTCGTCGATGCGGCAGAAAGGAAGGCAAATGAGCGCCCGTAAGAGGTTCCCCTGGGCGAAACTCTACGTCTGGATCGCGACCGTGATTGCCATAGCGCTCGCGACAGGGTTCGCACTCAAGATCACCATCTGGTCGTAGCGCTTGGGCGAAGCTATGAGCCGAGAACCCAGTCGCGCCGACATCCGGCGCTGGCGGCGTTACCTCGCCGCCGAGCGCACAGAGGCCTCCGTATACCGCGATCTCGCATCCCGCCGCGCTGGCGATGAGCGTGAGATTCTGCTGGCGCTCGCCGCGGCCGAGGGTCGCCACGAGCAGCATTGGCTGCGGTTGCTGGGCGAGCACGGCAGCGGACCCCGTCAGCGGGACGTGCGCACGGGCATCCTCGGCTTTTTGGCTCGCCGGTTCGGTTCCGTGTTCGTGCTGGCCCTCGCTCAGCGCGCCGAGTCGCGCTCGCCGTATGTAAGAGACACCGACGCCACCCTCGCGATGGCGGCGGACGAACAAGTGCACGCGGAGGTCGTGCGGGCCCTGGCCGCACATGGGCGGCAACGGCTCTCCGGCAACTTTCGGGCCGCGGTGTTCGGCGCCAACGACGGTCTGGTCAGCAACCTCGCTCTCGTGCTCGGGGTCGCCGCGGCGGGCGTGCCCAACCCGGTCATCCTGTTCACCGGACTCGCCGGACTGCTCGCCGGCGCGCTCTCGATGGGTGCGGGGGAGTATGTCTCGGTGAGTTCCCAGCGCGAAATGCTCACGGCGACCGCGCCCAATGCCAATGCGCGGGATGCCCTCCATGACCTTGACGTCGACGCCAATGAACTGGCGCTCGTGTATCGGGCGCGCGGCATGTCCGATGCCGAGGCGCACAAGTATGCGCAGAAGGTCATGAGCGGCCGCGTGGCGGTGCCGGAGGCCACCCCCGACGTCAATGCGACCGTCGGCTCCGCGCCCGCCGCTGCCGCCTCAAGTTTCGTGTTCTTCGCCTCGGGCGCGATCGTTCCCGTGCTGCCCTACCTGTTCGGAGTAACCGGCCCAGCCGCTGTCGTCATCGCGGCCGTACTCGTCGGGCTTGCGCTGTTGTGCACCGGTTCGATCGTGGGGCTGCTGTCTGGGGCATCCACTCTGCGGCGTGCTCTGCGTCAACTTGCGATTGGCTACGGAGCGGCAGCGGCCACGTATCTGCTCGGGCTCGCTTTTGGCGTGGGACTGCACTGACTCATAGCCGCAAACGCATGCTTTCGGGCATTGATGCGGCGAGACGTATGTGGTGGGCCCCGCGGGGCTCGAACCCGCGACCAACGGATTAAAAGTCCGATGCTCTACCAACTGAGCTAGAGGCCCGCGCGACTACAAATCTACCGTGCCGCGGTGGCCCAGCCAGACACCTTAGGTGGCGGTGCCGAGCTGGTAGTGGTTGGTGACCGTGGTCTGGCTGAGCGCGGTGCTGTAGAAGGAGACTTCGTCGAGCTGGCCGTTGAAGAACCCGCCGTAGTTGCCGTCGCTGCTCCGCAGAACCGCGCCGATGCTGAAACCGTAGAAATCGATCGTCGTCGATCGAGTGGCAGCCTGGGGGGTGAGTGCAACGCCGTCGATGTAGAGCGTGATCGAGGTGCCGTCATAGGTCTCGACGACTTGGTGCCAGGCTCCATTGTTGAGGGCGGAGGGCATCGTGAACGTTTTGTCGTTACCTGCGCCGTATCCCCAAGCCGTCATTGTGGTGCTGCCGGAGTCCAGCCAGAGGCCGTATTCCTGGGTGTTCGCGGCGTTTCCATAGCTGAAGAGTACTTGGCGTGCCGAACTAGAGGTCTTGAACCAGAGCTCTGTCGATCGCACCTGTGAACCGGTTGGCATGCCAAACGTGCCGGTCACCTGCACGTAGTCGTTGACGCCATCGAAGGTCGCAGCGGTATCGGGGTCGTTCGGCAGAACGCCGGTGGAACCCAATACGACCCCGTTCTTGTAGTCGCCAGGGAATACGCCGAGGGTGTCGTTCGCACGCGGGTAGCCCGCGGGAGTCACCTGGTAGTTGTCGAGGTGGATGCCCCGGGTGTCGTTCTTGTTGGCTGGGCCGCCCGCTACGCCGTCAGTGATGCCGGCCTTTCCGGCAGCGGCGAACGTTGAATCAACAACAGAGAACTGAGTCTGTCCATTGACTGCCAGGGAGATGACGTTTCCAACCATCCCGAGCTTGAGGCGATAGGTCTCGCCAACCAGCAGGGCGGGCTGTGGCGCACTTGTTACCAGGTACGTCACCGTACCACCAGCGGACCTGGCAAGTCGCCAGCCGGGGACGGACGCATCCCAGACTGCAAGGTAATAAGAATTCGTCGCGGAGTTGACCCGGCCGATCACCCCAGCGGTATCGCCACTGATGTTGGACTTGACGTAGAGGTCAGCCTCGACCGAATAGTCGGCGCTAGAAGGGGTCGCCGTGCTGTACATGACCGAGGTTCCCGTGCCACTGCGCCGAGCGCGGTTTGAGTCGCTGATTTGTTCAGTCGAACCAGAGAGGGTGACCCAGTTCGCGCCGATTTCGCCGGTGTGTGCGGTGAGCAGGCTTGAAGCAGCCCCGGTGAACGAATCGGAAGAGGTTAGGTTTGCGCTCGCCTCGCCGAGCCGCCAATAGGCCTGCAGACCGGTGGTCGCGCTGACCGCGCCCGCGTAGTCGACTTTCGCCACTGAGACGGTGCCGAATACCGACTGATTGCCTACGTTGTCCGTCAGCAAGTAGACGTACGAATAGCAGGTGGCGTTGGAGACAGCCGTGTCGACATAGGGCGAGCTAGGGTTGGCCGCACCGAGGTTCGCGTAGCTGCCAAACGCTCCACACGTGCCGTCAGTCAGCGCCGCGGATGCGCGCTGGATCTGGCGAGTGGCAACCCCCGAGCCGGTGTCACTGCCGTTAACGAGCGTAAGAGTTACGGCCTTTCCGGTTTGGTACCCGTTAAGGTAGCTGATCGATGCGCCGGTCGGTGAGCTGTTGTCGTTGACGAAACTGAGCGCTGTCGCGGCACTGTTGTTGGAGACGTCCCGACCTGTGACCGTCTCACCCGGGCTGCTGGTCGTAGCCGCGGTCCAGCTGAAGGTGTTCGACACGTAGGGGCCGCCAGCCGGGGAGGAGACCGTCGAACCGGTGTGCGTCCAGCCGGTTGTGGTGCCGGTGAGTGCCGAGGTCTGGCTCGAGGCGGGGCCAGAACCCGCATCCGCAACAGCGTTCGTCAACTTGAACGAACCAGCAGCGGCACCGCGGTAGTACAGGGAGGTGCCGGTCAGGTATGCGCCGCCCGTGACACTCGACAGTGTGATGTTGTTGGTCGGCGCGGTCGTGTCCAGGCCGACGCTCGCGCTCAGGGCGCTCTCGGCACCGCGCCAGTTGGTGCTGAAAACCGGGGTGACCGAGTACTTCCACGAGCCAGGCGGAATCGAGTTCTCGGTGCAGCTAAGCGCGACGATCGTGCCCGTGCACGCGCTCTGGATGGTCTGCTGCACGAGCGTCGTTGCGTCATAGCGCTTGACGATGTAGCCGGAAACTGCCTGACCGGTCGCGAGGGTGGACGCGGTCCAGCTGACCGTCACATTGCCGCCCGAGAGGGAAACCGTGGGCGTTGCGCCTGCATTGACGGATGACGCTGCCGAAGCGCCATTGCTCGTGCTCGAGGAGCCCGCGCTCCAGTAGGCCCACGCTGCACCACCCGTCACTCCGAGCACGAGCGCGGACGCGGTCAGCGCGACGAGTGCGCTCGTCGCGCGAACTCCGGTTGGCTTCTTCTCGGTGCGCATTAGCTGGCTGCCAGGTAGATGGTGAGGGTGGCGCCTTGGCAGGCGTTTGCGGCGCTGGTGCTCATGGCGAGGGCGTTGGTGAGTGTGATGTTGAGGGTGCCGTTGATGGCGCCGACTTTTGCGGGCAC
>SCSV01000119.1 GCA_004297555.1 Salinibacterium sp. | reverse complement strand
GGCCGGTGAGGATCGCGTTAATCCGATCGAAGAATTGGTCGTTGGATGTTCCGCTCAAGTAATCGTTGAGCGCGCCTTCGACCCCGGTGTTTCCCTGGTTCAAAGTGAAATATCCGGTGACCGCTGAATACATCGGACCCTGGCTGTATACTCGGAGGAACTTGAATTGATCGGCGGTGGGCTTGGATTCAGCGATCGGGGTGCCGTTGACGAGGATCGGGCCGCGCTCCGCTGAATAGCTGTCATACAAAGTGCGCGCATTGCGCCCGTCATTCTTGAGCGCATCCGCGTCGACAACCTGGATGACCGAACTGGAGACGAAGAGCGCGAGAAACATGAAGAGCACCACGGTGCTGACACGCTTGAGTTCCTTGTTCATTGGCCGACCACCAGCTTGGGACTGACCTCAGGGTCGACGACGAGCAGCGGCTTGTGCCGTACCGCATCGGAGAGCCGCAGCAGGAGCGCGGCGATGATCCAGTTGGCGGCGAGAGATGATCCCCCTGCTGCGAGGAACGGTGTCGTGAGGCCGGTGAGCGGAATGACTCTTGTCACGCCGCCGATCACCACGAAGACCTGCAGGGCGATCGCGAAGGAAAGCCCGACGCCGAGGAGGCGGCCGAAGTCATCCTGACCGGCGAAGCCGATGCGGAAGCCGCGCGAGACGAACAGCAGATACAGCGCAAGGATCGCGAAGAGCCCGACGAGACCGAGCTCTTCGCCGAGGGCGGAGACGATGTAGTCGCTGCTCGCGAGTGGGGTGATGTCGGGGCGCCCGCGACCCAGGCCGGTGCCGATCAGGCCGCCGTTCGCGAAGCCAAACAGACCCTGAACGAGTTGGTAGCTGCCGCCTTCGGCGTTGTAGATGTCCGGGTTGAACGGGTCGAGCCAGGCCTCAACTCGCCCATGCACATAGCTCAGGGTCTGGCTCGCGATGAGCGCTCCGCCCAAGAACATCCCCACACCGAGAATGACCCAACTCGATCGTCCGGTCGCGACGTAGATCATCACGAGGAAGAGCCCAAAGTAGAGCAGCGCCGTACCGAGATCTCGTTGGAACACGAGCACGAGCATGGAGATTGTGAAGACCACGAGAATCGGTCCGAGATCGCGCGCGCGCGGGAAGGTGATGCCGAGAATGGTACGGCCCACCATGGAGAGCGAGTCGCGCGCAGTCACCAGGTAGCCGGCGAAAAAGATCGCCAGGGCGACCTTGGCCAGTTCGCCCGGCTGGAAGGAGAAGGGCCCGAGCGCGACCCACAGCCGCGCCCCATTCACGGTCGAGCCGACAACCGGGAGCATCGGGAGCAGCAACAGCACGATTCCGCTGAACATCGCAATGTAGCGATAGCGCTGCAGCACGCGATGGTTTCGCACGATGATGAGCACAGCGATGGCGATCGCAATCGCCAGTGCGGTCCATACGATCTGCTTGATGCCCGCGCTGTCCCAACCCGATCGATGGTCCGCGAGGTCGATGCGATAGATCATCGCAATGCCGAGGCCGTTGAGCACGGTGATGATCGGCAGGATGAGCGGGTCGGCGTCGGGGGCGACCACGCGCAGCGTCGCGTGCACCCCGAGAATAAGTACGCCGAGCACGGCCGACAAGGTGATTGCGCCAAAACCGAGATGGCCGAGGGCGCCGAGTTGCACGAGCGCGATCAGGCTGAGGTTGACGCCAATGGCGAAGAGCACGAGCACGAGTTCAAGGTTGCGCTGGCGGGCGGGGGTGCGGAGCTTGACGCGGATGTTCGAGGTGAACGTCGAGATGGCGTTCGTCGCCGGCGTGGCCATGGCCTCGGTGTCAGGGCTGGACATTGGCCAATTGGTCCACGATTCGGTGTGCCTCAGCGAGCGAGTCGACGGCGATCGTCGCGGTCACCCGCTCCCGGCTGAACGGGGACAGGCTGTCGAGGTCGACCGTCGTCGACTCGTACAGGTGCGAGAGCGAGATCGTTCCGATGGTCTGATGCACGCCCTGGTAGACCGCGACCCGCCCGTCGCTCGCGCCGACATAGAAACGAGTCTGCGTGTACTGATAGCCGGCGATCAGAGCCGTCACGATCGCGGCGATGACGAGGATGAGGGCGACGAGCCACGCGATCCGGCGGCGGCGGGCGCGAGCGCGATCCTCGACCATCAGAGCATCGAGGTAGTCGTCGGATTCAGGTTCGAAGTGGCTGTCATCCGTCTGGGTTGACTTGAGCGGGTGAAGCAACAGGCTCGGGATGCGCAACGGGCGCCGCGCCGCCTCGGCGTCGAGATCGAGCGGCGCGGCGGCCGAACCGACCGTGATCGGGGTGTCTTGCGAGGCATCCCCGCTCTCATCAATATCGACGAGCACGATTGTGACATTGTCTGGGGCACCCTGATCGAGGCTCTCTTTGACCAGTCGGTTCGCGGCATCCTGGGCAGAAAGGGTGGTGGTGAGCACGTGCCGGATCTTCTCGTCGGGCACGAAGCTGCTGAGGCCATCCGAGCAGATCAGCCAGCGGTCCCCGGGCTTCGATTCCAGCACGGCGCTGTCGATTTCGGGCGAGGCGTCGACGTCGCCGAGCACGCGCATGAGCACGCTCCGCCGGGGATGCACGGCGGCCTCGTCGGGGGTGATTCGGCCACTGTCAACGAGGCGCTGCACGAAGGTGTGGTCGCTCGTGATCTGCTTGAGTTTGCCGTCGCGCAGTAGATAAACGCGGGAGTCCCCGATGTGGGCGATCGCGACGTGGCCATCGACCAACAGGATGCCGCTGACCGTGGTTCCCATGCCGGTGAGTTCACCATGCTCGAGCACGGTCTCGGCAAGCTGCCCATTGGCGGCGATAAGGGCAGTGCGCAGTGCGAACTCGGCGTCGGAGGGCGAGCCGTAGAACTGATCGGCATCGGCGATGCGGCGGACCGCGATAGCGGAGGCGACATCGCCCCCGGCGTGGCCGCCCATGCCATCGGCAACCATGAAGAGGTAGCGCCCCGCGTATCCGCTGTCTTGGTTATTGGAGCGGATCTTGCCCACGTGGGAGACGGCGGCGCTCTTTGCCGAATTCGCCATTCACCTACCGCCGAAGCTCGAAGCTGGTCGCACCTATCTTGACCGGCGTATTCAGGGGCACGTGCGTGGGGACCGTTACCCGCACACCGTTCAGGAACGTGCCGTTCGTCGAGTCTAGGTCTTGCACCACCCAGCCATCGTTCCAGCGCAGCAATCGCGCATGGTGGGTCGAGGTGTAGTCGTCGCGGATCACGAGCCCGGATTCGTTGGAGCGGCCAATGGTGAGGGTCTCGGCGGGAAGCTCCACTTCGAGGCCCTGTTTAGCGCCCGAGGTGATGACCAATCGGGTGGCATCGAGCGAGGCCCCGGTTTCTGGTCGTGACTTCGTGGGGCGGGAGACGGCCGGGGCCGTTGGCGCGACCGCGGTTTGCCGGGATGCTCCCGCCGCGGCTGGCAATCTGCGCACCTTCTGCCCGAACAGGTCGGAGCGCAGGGAGTAGACGATCGCGAAGACGAAGCCCCACAGCACGATGAGAAATCCGATTCGCAGTAAGAGGAGGGTGAGTTCGCTCATCATGACCCCTGCGGTCGCGCAGCACGAGGGGAGTCCTCGACGGCTCGGGCGAGCACCCGGAAGACGATCCGGGTGCGTCCGATGTCGATCACCGAGTCGGGTTCGAGCGGCGCCTTCGCGATCGGAGCACCATTGAGGAGCGAGCCGTTGGTCGAGCCGAGGTCGCGCACTTGGGCGCGCACGCCATCCCACAGGATCTCGACATGCTTGCGGGAGATGCTGGTGTCGTCGACGGTGATGTCGGCGTCCGCGCCGCGACCGATAATGGTGCGCGAGCCGGTGAGCGGGTGGCTGTGCCCGTTGATCTCGAGGGTCGGCGTCCAGGCAACGTCGCTCTTGACGTTGGCGGAATCCACGCTGACGATGCCTTCACTCAGAGTCGCGTCTACGGCGAGCGCGATGGAGATTCCGCCCGCGAAGGAGTAGCCCTGAGTGGTGGCGTGCTGCTGCACCAGCTGTACTAGCTCGTCGGTGAGTGCGGGGTCGAGCCCGTGCATCCGCTCGAAGTCGCCTGGCGCGAGTCGCACCGTGAACTCGTTGGGCACCAGAATGCGGTTGCGCGCGACGACTGCCGCCTTCGTGTCGAGCTCTCGGCGAAGCGCGCTCGTAATCTCGACCGGCTGCAGACCACTCTTGAAGGTCTTGGCGAAGGCACCGTTGACTGCCCGCTCAAGACCCTTCTCGAAGTTGTCCAGAAGACCCAAGACTTCTCCTCAGCGTTGCCCCGAACCGGTTTACTCGATCGTAGCCGCTGGGCTTGAGAGCGGACCCTCAGCGATTGAAGCGGGCGAGTCGGATGCCCCAGCTCGGCCACAGCCGAGGCCAGCGGCTTCGGCGCCCACTGTGATAATCTCGCTCAGTCGGAGCCGCGGTTCCGGCAGGTGAGCGCGAGTGGCGAAATTGGCAGACGCGCACGGTTCAGGTCCGTGTGCCCGTGAGGGCATGGGGGTTCAAGTCCCCCCTCGCGCACCAGCAAATAAGCGATTTGGGCGTGCTAGCGTCGCAGCATGGCCCGGATTGCGGCGGTCGCACCAGTGCTGCCGGCTTTTTCGTACACGCAGAGCGAGATCACGAGCGAGCTTGCGCCACTGATCTCCGCGGTTCCCGCGCGCCGGGCAGTGCTCGAGCGGATGCACGCGGCGAGCGGCATCGGCACCCGGCACACCGCTCTGCCGATCGAGCGCTATCGCGATCTCGGCACGTTCCGGCAATCCAATGACCTCTTCATCGAGGTGGCGACCGAGCTCGGCGAACGAGCCCTGCGCGCCGCGCTCGCGGAGGCCGGGCTCGAGCCGCCCGATGTCGACTTCATCATGTTCACCTCGGTCACCGGTATCTCGGCGCCCTCGGTCGACGCACTCCTTGTCTCCCGGCTCGGTCTGCGACCGGATGTGAAGCGCCTCCCTTCGTTCGGCCTGGGCTGCGTGGGAGGGGCCGCGGGGATCGCGCGGGTGAATGACTATTTGGCCGGGCATCCCACCGAGGTTGGTGTGTTGTTGAGCGTGGAGCTGTGTTCCCTCACGCTTCAGCGCGATGACGAAACGATCGCGAACTTCGTCGCCACCGGGCTTTTCGGTGACGGGGCCGCTGCTGTCGTGCTCGTCGGTGACGAGCGGGGCGAGCCGGGCATCCGCGTTGTCGATACTCGCAGTTCGTTCTTCCCGGACACGCACGAGGTCATTGGCTGGAACATCGGCGGCTCGGGATTCGAGATCGTGCTGACCGCCGGCGTGGCCGAGGTCATCGAGCGGCACTTCCCGGACGAGGTCGCCGCGTTCCTCGCGGACAAGGGACTCAGCATTGGCGAGGTCGGCGCGTGGATCGCCCACCCCGGTGGGCCGAAAGTGCTCGACGCGTTCGCGAATTCGCTCGGGATGCCCGCCGCGAGCTTCGCCCTCAGTTGGGCCTCACTCGATCGGGTCGGCAACCTTTCTTCGGCCGCCGTGCTGCATGTGCTTGCCGATGCCATGGACGCGCCCCATGGAGCGGGAGAATCGGGCCTCCTGTTCGCTCTCGGCCCAGGCGTGAGCGCGGAGTTCGTGCTACTGGAATGGCCCTCGTGAGCGTCGGCCTCTACATCGCGCTCATTCTCGCGACCGGCGCCGAACGCATAGTCGAACTCGTGCTCTCCAAACGCAACGCGGCCGAGGCCTTCGCCCGGGGCGCGGTCGAGTACGGGCGGGGCCACATGCCGTTGATGATCCTGCTCCACACCGGACTCCTGGTCGGATGCATCGTGGAGGTCGTGTACTTCGGCCGCCCCTTCCTGCCCGCCCTCGGCTGGCCGATGCTCGCCCTCGCGCTGCTCTGCCAGGCGGCCCGGTATTGGATCATCCACTCCCTCGGCCGGCAGTGGAACACGCGAGTGATCGTTGTACCCGGAGCAAAGCGGGTCACTGATCGCGGGCCTTACCGCTTGAGTTGGCTGCGGCATCCGAACTATGTCGTGGTCGCGGTCGAGGGCATCGCGCTACCGCTCGTGCACACCGCTTGGGTGACCGCGGTGGTCTTCACGCTGCTCAACGCCATCCTTCTGCTCGGGATTCGCATCCCCACTGAGAACAGGGCGCTCCAGCAACTCGAAGCGTGAGCCCCGATGTCGACATCGTCATTGCCGGCGGTGGACCGGTTGGCTTGAGCGCCGCGATTCAAGCGCGACTGGCCGGATTGACGGCGGCTGTGATCGAGCCGCGCGACGGCGTCATCGACAAGGCCTGCGGTGAGGGCCTCATGCCGGGCGCGATTCCCCTGCTTGCCACCCTCGGAGTGGACCCGGAGGGGATGCCCCTGCGCGGGGTCAGCTATCGCAGCCGACGGCATCGCGCCGACCATCTCTTTCAAGGTGGACCCGGTCGAGGAGTGCGGCGCACCACTCTGCACCGGGCGCTCCTGAACCGCGCGAAAGAACTCGGGGTGCACCAGATCGAAGGCCGGGTCACCGAGTTCGAGCAGGATGCGACGGGCGTGACGGTGAACGGGATGCGCGCTGGGTGGCTGCTCGCCTGCGACGGCCTCCACTCGACAGTGCGTCGCGTCGCCGGACTTGAGCGCCCGCAGCCGCGCAGCGGACGCCGGTTCGGGCTTCGCCAGCACTTCCTGATGGAACCGTGGACCGATTTGATCGAGATCCACTGGACTCCTCATGCCGAGGTCTATATCACGCCGCTCGCGCCGTCCCTGATCGGGATCGCGACCCTCGGGGTGGCCCACACCGATTTCGGGGCGACGATCGCGGGCATCCCGGGACTGGCGCGACGGCTCGACGGCGTGGAACCTGCCGACACGGTGCGAGGTGCCGGTCCGTTCCATCAGCGCACCTCGCGGAGGCAAATCGGCCGGGTGCTGCTCGTCGGCGATGCCTCGGGCTACGTCGACGCGATCACTGGTGAGGGCCTTCGTCTCGGCCTCGAGCAAGCCGGCCTCGCCATCCGTTCCATTGTTGATGGCGTCCACTACGAGCGGGCGTGGTTACGGAGCACTCGCGATTTTCGTGTCTTGACCACGGGCCTCGTGCGTCTGGCAACGAGCCCGCTGCGAGGAGCAATCGTGCCCGCAGCACGCTTCATGCCCGGGAGGTATGGCGCGATCGTCGAGCGCCTTGCGCAATAGGCAGCCGACCCGAACAGTAACTAGGCGAAGAGTTGCGTGCGCAACGTTGCCGCATCCGTCGCCACTCCGATGGCGCCTACTTCTTCCGCAGGCGGGCCGTAGCCCCAGCGCACGAAGATCGTCGGCACGCCATTCGCGGTCGCGCCCATCACGTCGTGGTGCCGGTCGCCGACCATCACCGGCCGCGAGACATCGGCGCCGATCGCCTCCAGCCGCGAGAGCGCTTCGGCGACGATGTCGGCTTTCGCGCTCAGCACTTCGTCCTCCGATGCTCCGGTGATCTCGTCGAAGTACTGCAGCAACTCATAGTGCGCGAGAATCATCCGCGCCGGCTTCTCGGGCTTCGATGTTGCGAGCGACAGCGGGATGCCGCGCTCATGGATTTCTTTGAGTACATCGCCGAGGCCGGGGTAGACGCTCGCATCGAGCACACCGTGTGCCAAGTACTCGGGCTTGTAGATCTCGAGCGCTCGGTGCGCCTCTTCGAACGTCATGCCAGCGCGCTCGCGGAACGAGTCGATGATGGGCGGCCCGACGAAGGCGACGAGTTCTGCCTGGCTCGGTACCGGTAGCCCGAGGGTTCGAAACGTGTAGTCGAGAGTCGCGGTGATACCGGGAGCGGAATCGATGATCGTGCCATCCAAATCGAAAAGGATGCAACTGAAATCGCGTCTCACGCCCTGCCCCCGCCTCGCACTAGAACAACCTACTGTGGCTATTGTCGAGACCGCGCATCGCGTCGTAGTCGAGGAGCAGACAGCGGATGCCCCGATCCGAGGCGAGCATGCGTGCTTGCGGTTTGATCTCCTGTGCGGCGAAAACCCCGGTAACGGGAGCGAGGTGGGGATCCCGGTTCATCAGCTCGAGGTAGCGCGAGAGCTGTTCCACGCCGTCGATGTCGCCGCGCCGCTTGATCTCGACGGCGACGCTCGAGCCTTGGGCATCCGTAGCCAGAATATCGACGGGACCGATGGCGGTCATGTGCTCGCGCCGCACGAGCCGGTAGCCCGGCCCAAGTAGCTCGATCTGCTCGGCGAGCAGCCGCTGCAGGTCGGCTTCCGCGCCCTCTTTCTGAAGCCCCGGGTCGTGGCCCAGTTCGTGTGAGCTGTCGTGCACGACCTCGTGAATCGAGATCACGAGCAGGTCGGCGGTTTTCGCTTGGGCGACCTTCCAGATCTCGATGACGCCGGCATCCAGCTGCTCGGGGTCTGGATCGAGCACCGCGATTGTGCACGGCGGGCTCATCCAGTTGAGCGGCTTGTAGCTCAGGGAGTCGGAGTGCACGAGCACGCTGCCGTCGGCTTTGACCACGAGCAGCCGGGTCGCGAGCGGAAGGTGGGCGCTCAACCGACCCGCGTAGTCAACGGAGCAACGGGCAATGACCAAACGCACGAACCGAGCCTAATCGGGCCCGCCCCCACAACCGTTTCGGAGGATGACACGCCGGTGCGGGTTAGGCACGGGGTGCTGACGCGGCGTGTCATCCTCCGAAACGGTTGGAAGGGCGAGACGGGCGTAGCATCCGAGGGTGCCTTCAGTAATCGAGGCGGTTGGCCTCGTCAAAACATTCGGCAGAACGCGTGCGCTCGACGGCCTTGACCTGCAGGTCGAGGCGGGCGAGGTGCAGGGCTTCCTCGGGCCGAACGGGGCCGGAAAGTCCACGACCCTGCGCATCCTGCTCGGTCTGACTCGCAAGACCGCGGGCGAGGTGAGCGTCTTCGGGCGCGATCCTTGGAAGGATGCCGTCGCGCTCCATCGTGAGATCGGGTATGTGCCGGGCGACGTCACGCTCTGGCCGAACCTGTCTGGCGGAGAGACGATCGACTTTCTCACCGCCCTGCACGGCGGCGCCGATAAATCGCTTCGCGCGCAATTGATCGACGATTTCGATTTCGATCCGCGAAAGAAGGGCCGCAGCTACTCGAAGGGCAATCGCCAGAAGGTCGCGCTCATCGCAGCACTCGCGCGCCGGGCATCCCTCTATATCTTCGACGAACCGACGAGCGGCCTCGACCCGGTGATGGAGTCGGTGTTCCGCAGCCACGTGCGGCGGGTGCGGGATGACGGTGCCACGGTTCTGCTGTCGAGCCACATTCTCAGCGAGGTCGAGCAGCTCTGTGATCGCGTGACCATCATCCGAGCGGGGGTTGCCGTCGAGCGGGGCACGCTCAGCGAGATGCGGCACCTGACGAGTTCGTCATTCAGCGTCATCACTGACCTCGACGAGGTGACGATCGCGAAAGTGGATGGCGTCCTGCATGCTCGTCGTGAGAACGGGGCACTC
>SCSV01000118.1 GCA_004297555.1 Salinibacterium sp. | reverse complement strand
CGGCGCGAGGAGTTCGCCGAGATCGCGCAGAGCAATGTCGCGGCCTTCATGGGGGGAGTGCCGGCCAATTGGTCGGTGAGGGTTGGTGATTTGCAGGCCGAGCTCGCGGCATCCGTCGACGCTGGTTCGATCGACCGCATCGTGCTCGACATGCTTGCGCCGTGGGAGTGCCTCGATGCGTGCGCCGCGGCGCTGAGCCCTGGGGGAGTGCTCATTTGCTACATTGCCACGGTGACGCAGCTCTCGCGGGTGGCCGAGGCGATTCGCGCAACCGGCGCATTCACCGAGCCGGACCCGAGCGAGACGCTCGTGCGTACCTGGCATGTCGAGGGTCTCGCAGTGCGACCAGACCACCGGATGATCGGACACACCGGTTTTCTCATGACCGCGCGTCGCCTCGCCCCCGGCGCCGTGCTGCCGACGCTGAAACGCCGCGCGTCAAAGTCGGATTACAGCGACGATGACGTCGAAGCCTGGACTCCCGGGGCCCTCGGGGAGCGCACGTCGAGCGATAAGCGCCTGCGCAAGACGGTGCGCGAGGCCTCGACTCTCGCGCGCGCCGCGTCGGGCGAGTCCGACCCTGACGACGAGTAGAGTATTCGCGGTGCCCGAGTCGAAGAAAAGAGTGTCATTGCGCAAGCTCCCGGCAATCGTTGTCGCTGTAGGTGTGCTGGCGTCTCTCTCCGGCTGTAGCGCGGTGCCCTTCGCGTTCGGTGGATGCACGCCCACTTTTGCCGATGGCAGCAACGCCAAGCTCGTCGAGGCGCACGGACATTTCGACGCGGACCCGCGGGCGCAGTTTCCCACCCCTCTCGTGGCAAAGACCACCGAGGCGCACGTTGCGGTTTCCGGGCACGGCAAGATCGTGGAGGCTGGCAATACAGCCGACGTTCGCGTCACTGTTTACGACGGCAAAACCGGCGACAGTTATGCTCAAGCGTCGCTACTGCTTGCAACTTCGGGATCGAATGCTCCGGGCTATGCGAAGCTTGCTCAGTGCGCCCCAGTTCACTCACGAGTGACCGGCGTTGGGCCCGCAATCGATCTGCTCGGCGCGGACGCGCTCCGCGGCCTGCCACTGCGGGAGAAGGACACCCTCGTCGTCGTCGTGGACATCGATCAGACCTATCTCGGCAAGGCCAACGGGGCGGACCAGCTCGCCCAGCCCGGATTCCCCGCGGTTGCGCTTGCGCCGAGTGGACAGCCGGGACTCACCTTCCCCGGCACACCGGCACCGACCGAGGCCAAGACCGCGGTGCTCAAGCAAGGCGGTGGCGAAACCATCGAAAAGGGTGACCAGGTCGTCGCGCACTATTCCACTTTCGTCTGGGAACAGAAGAGTCTCGGCAGCTCAAGCTGGCCTGCGGGCAGGCCAACGGTATTCAACGCCATCAGTGCGGTGGAGAGTCCCAATGGCGTGCCACCCGAGCTCGCCAACGCGCTCATCGGCCAGCGCGTGGGCTCGCAACTCATGGTCATCCTGCCGCCCAAAGAAACAGGAGCACCCGCCGGCACGACATACGTCATGGTCATCGACATCCTCGGGATCAAGTAGGGCCGTTCGCAACACGGCCGTGCGCAGCGTCGAACATTAGGATTCACTCGTGTCTGGCGCGAGTACCTCCGGTGCTGTTCCCATTGAGGAACGGCTGTTCAGCCTGGTGTTGGCGTTGCTGGCGACCGACTCGGGCCTGACCAAGAGCGATATCCTCTCCACGGTGCGGGGCTACAGCCAGCGCTATTCGGCCGCCGGTGACAACGCCAATCTGGAGCGACAGTTCGAGCGCGACAAAGACGATATTCGCGAGTTGGGCATCCCGATCGACACGATCGATAGCCCGGGGGACCCCGGCAACAATCAGAATCTGCGCTACCGCATCTCACGTGGTGACTACGAGCTGCCCGCCGACATCCGATTCTCGCCCGATGAGACGGCCCTGCTCAACCTCGCGGCGATGGTGTGGCGCGAAGGCTCTCTCTCGGCCGAGTCACGGCGGGCGATAGTCAAGCTTCGCGCGCTGGGCGTCGCCGTCACCGAGCCGGTGCTCGGCTATGCACCACGCGTGCGTGTGCGCGACGCCGCCTTCGAACCGCTCAGTATTGCGCTGGAGAAACGCCAGGTCGTGCAATTCGACTACCTCAAGCCGGGTGAGAGCGATTCGCGGCAGCGCACGGTTGCCCCGCTCGCTCTCGTGCAGCACCAGGGGCGATGGCACCTCTACGCCGACGAACCAAATTCAGGATCAACCCGCACGTTCCTGTTGCGCCGGATCGTCAGCCCGGTCTCGATAACGGGCAAGAGCTTCCCCGCGCCGCCGCCCGGGCAATCGGATCGCGCTCTGGCCGAGCTCGACGATGTGTGGAACTCACATCTCGCGTTGGTCGAGGTGGAGCAAGGCACGGATGCTGCTGCCCGACTGGGGAATCGCCGCGGCACTACGGTCACCGCGGACGGCGCGCTTGAGCTGCACTACTCCGACCTCAATATCGTCGCCGACGAATTGGCCGGCTACGGCCCCGAGGTGCTCGTGCTCGCGCCGCAAGAATTGCGGGATGCCGTGCGCACGCGACTGGCCCGGGCGGCGGCGGACCATGGCTGAACGCCCGCCCGCGCGTGGCGCGCAGGACAAGCTCGCCTTCCTGCTCGCGCTCGTGCCGTACCTGATGGACCACGACCGGGTGAGCGTCAACCAGACCGCGCAACAGTTTGCAGTGACCGAGGACGAGGTGCGCGAGGCGGTTCGCCTCATCGCGGTCTCAGGCATTCCAGGGGAGACCGCGACCTATCAGCACGACGACCTGTTCGACATCGCTTGGGACGACTTCGAACTGAATGACGAGATTGTTCTCACGCACCTCGTGGCAATCGATGATTCGCCGCGGTTCTCGGCTCGCGAGGCAGCGGCGCTGATTGCCGGGCTGCAATATCTTTCGGCGCTGCCCGAGAACGCCGACCGCGCGGCCATCGCGAGCCTGATGTTGAAGTTGTCGCGCGGGGCATCCGCAAATCCCAGCCAAGTCGGCGTCGAGGCCAGCGAGACGGATGCGACGCTGACGCTGATCCGCGAATCGGTCGAAGCCGGAACCCAGCTCGAGTTCGACTATGTGAATGCGCGGGGCGAGAACGAACGGCGGCGAGTCGACCCCCTGCGCGTGGAGTCGGTCGACGCCGATTGGTATTTGCGCGGCTGGTGCCATCTGCGTGGTGCCGTGCGCACCTTCCGGCTCGACCGGGTTTCTGCCGCCGTCATGACCGGCGAACCGATCACGCACGGCGCGAGTGACGTCATCCTGCCCGACAGCTTGTTCGAGGGCTCGCCCGACGATATCCGCGTGACGATCGATATCGCTACGGCGGCGGCCCC
>SCSV01000117.1 GCA_004297555.1 Salinibacterium sp. | reverse complement strand
GAACTTCGACATGCAGGCGACGCTCTCGACGCTCTCGTCCGACAAGACGTTCACACAGTCCTCGAGCGCCCTCCAGAACATCCCTGGACTCAGCATCTCGCTAGGCGCGTCCGCCACGGAGATGTGGTTCATCGAGTTCTTCCTGAAGATCAACGCGGCGTCGGCGACGATGGACGCCAAGTTCGGCTGGAGCGTCCCGTCCGGATGCACCGGTCACTGGGGCGTGGTCGCCGGCCAGGGCGTCGGGGCCATCGCCGGGTGGGGCGGCAACATCTCCTCCGGCACGCCGATCGCCCTCGATGACCTCACGGCGACAAAGACCGTCGCCACCATCAACGGCACCACAGGCGTCCTGTTCCTCGCCTCGATCTTGGGTGGCGGCACAGGCGGGACCGTCCAATTCCAGGGCGCGCAGAACGTTGGCGAGGCCGCCGACCTGAAGCTTCTGAAGGGCACGTGGCTGCGAGCCACGAAGCAGGCGGCCTAGAGCTGGTCGCGCAGTGCGCCGAGATGCTGCGCGAGCATCTCGGGCATCGTTGGGAACGTCTCAGCGATGAGCCATACAGTCGCGGATGATGGGCCTCCACCGAGGGTGCCCTCGAGCCCGAGGTCTTCGTACTGCTGGAGGAGCGATGTAAGACGCTCCCCGAACTGCTCGCGGAACGCGCTCTTGATCGCCTCGTCTATGGCTGGGGCATCGGACCTGTAGAAGGCGGTTGCGGCCTCTTCTGGTGTCGCAGCGCTCCGGACCGCGAGAGCGCGTTCGTACATGTCGCGACGGTGAACCTCCGCATCGGGCGCCGGAAGCTTCGACGCCCACACGGTCACCTCGCGCAGGAGGACCGTCGTCTCTGCTGCTAGTCGCTGATGCTCAGCCATGGGCGTGCATCCAACCGTACTGGCTCATCCCCACGCCTGGGGACAAGCGAACCTGAGGCGCCTACAACGAACCACGGTGGCCCTTCGTCTGCCCGGGCTGCTATCCGAGAAGAACGATTCATGATCTCCTACGACGAAATCCGAGCTAAGGCCGACGAGTTCGGCATCCACACCAGCAACGTCCAGCGCGACTACGTGTTCGGCTGGCTCATCTCCGCCGCTGCGACCCATCCGCGCCTCGGGGATCAGCTGGTGCTCAAGGGTGGCAACGTCTTCCGCAAGGCGTACTTCCCGCAGACCCGATTCTCCGATGACTTGGACTTCAGCGCGGCTGCGGATCTCTCCGGAGTCGATGTCGCCCGCGACTTCAACGAAGTGTGCGAGGCCGCCGGCGCTGCAAGCGGAGTTCGCTTCGATCTGGACCGCAACCGCCTGGTCGACGAACAGCAGCTCGATCGCGAGCGCAAGATCCTGAAGCTCCGTCTGTACTTCCAGGACTTCACTGGGACCACCCAAGAACTCATCCTCAAGGTGCGGGTCGACGTGACCGCACTGGATCGTCTCGTGCTGCCGGTGCAAACCCGCCACCTGATCCACCCGTACTCTGACTGGGAGTCATGTAACGCGCCGGTGCGGTGCGTGAAGCTCGAGGAGGCCCTCGCGGACAAGCTTCGGGCTCTGATGCAGCGTCAGTACTCGCATGACCTCTTCGATCTCGTGTACGGCGTGTTCGTGAGCCACGACCTCGATGTCAACCGCTTCGAGATTGTCCGCACGTTCCTGCAGAAGAGCGTGTTCCAACGCGATGCCGCGACCCCGCGCAGCGTTCTGCTGAGTCTCCCGTTTGACCTCATGCGCGGCTTCTGGGATCGGCTCGTGCTGCCACAGGCAACGCAGATGTCCTTCGACGACGCTGTCGCACGGTTTACATCTGGCCTCGCCGACCTATTCGCGCCGTTCTCGACCCCCGAGCGAACCGTCGCCGGTTACTTCCC
>SCSV01000116.1 GCA_004297555.1 Salinibacterium sp. | reverse complement strand
TCGAAACTCGGGGCGACCGACTCGTGTACTCGAACGGCGTACTCGTTCTGAGCCTGGCGGCGGCGCTCCTCATCTTTGTTTACCAAGCGAACCTCACCCAGCTCATCCAGCTGTACATCATCGGCGTCTTCGTAAGCTTCACCCTGGGACAAGCTGGAATGGTCGTCCACTGGCTGCGCCTGCTCCGCAACGGCGCCCCCCAGCGAGGACAGATTGCTCGAAGCCTCGCCATCAACTCCTTCGGAGCGGCACTGACCGCGGTGGTGCTCGTGATCGTTACTGTCACGAAGTTCACGCACGGCGCCTGGCTCGTGTTCGTGATCATGCCGGTGCTCTTCTTCTTGATGCTCAAGATCAACCGCTACTACACGCGGATTGCCGCGGACATCGCCGTGGATGCGACCACCGAGTTCGGCGCCACGGGCGACCACGCGATCGTGCTCGTCGGCAAGATGCAGAAGCCGATCCTCAAAGCACTCGACTATGCCATCGCCGCTCGCCACGACACGCTCGAAGCAGTGCACGTGTCGATCGATGACGAGGCATCCGAAATGCTCGAAGAGCAGTGGGATGCCCAGAACATCGAGGTACCGCTGCGCGTCATCCAGTCGCCGTATCGCGACATCAGCATGCCGCTCATCAAGTACATCCAGAAGCACCGGGAAGAGCACGGCCCCGAGGTCGTGACGGTCTACACGCCGCAGTACATCGTGGGGCACTGGTGGGAGGGCCTGTTGCACAACCACAAGGCCCGCCGCATCCGTCACAAGCTCATGCTCTGCCCGGGCGTCACCGTGGCCCTCGTGCCGTGGCTGCTCGACTCCTCGAAGGCGCTCTACACGCGACCGCAGCGACCGCTGCCCGGCCAAGACAGACGTGGTGAACCGGTGCGCGTGATCGAGCGCAAGGTGTTGCCGCCCGCGAAACTCGTTACCCGCAAGCCGGCCGTCAGAAAGACGCCCACGAAGAGCGCGCCCAAGCCTCCCGCGGGCAAGACCACGGCGACACCGCCGAAGTAATCAGCGCAGCGCCTGCAACTTGCTCAGCGTGGCGATCACTTGACGGGCGATGAGCCGACCGGCACGGTTTGCCCCGATCGTCGATGCCTGCGGCCCATAGCCGGCGAAAAACACCCGCGGGTCCTTCCATGAGGAGCCCTGGCCGACCACGACTCCGCCCTCGCGCTCGCGCAAGCGCAGCGGGGCGAGGTGGCGGATCTCGGGGCGGAACCCGGTGCACCAGATGATGGCATCCGCTTGCTTGAAGGCTCCGTCGGCCCAGCGCACACCGTGCGGTTCGATGCTCGAGAAGATCGGGCGGGGCGTGAGCACTCCGCGCTCAATACCGGCCTGGATGCGCCGGGTGCGCGGCACCCCGGTGCCGCTGACGATGCTCGGCAGCGTGCGCCCCGCGCGCGCGGCTTCGTCTTGCTTCTGAACCGCCTCGATGCGCGCTTCGAGGTTGAGCGGGCCATCCTCGAGAAAGTCGATGGGCCGGCGGCTCACCCAGGTGAGGTCGCTCGCGATGTTCTCGAGCTCAAGTAGGAAGCCGATCGCCGAGGTTCCGCCGCCGACCACGACAACGCTCTGGCCGCGGAAGTCTTCGGCCGATCGGTACTCGTTGGTGTGGATGTGCTTGCCCTCGAAAGACTTAAGGCCCGGGTACCAGGGAATGAAAGGCGCGCCCCAGGTGCCGGTCGCGTTGACGACCGTCTCGGTCGTCACATCCTTCTGCTCGTCGTCGAAGGTGAACAGCACCTTCAAATCAGTGCCGTGGTTCTCGACCGAGGTGACGTCCGCGGGCCTGATCACCTGAAAGTCGTAATAGTTCTCGTACTGACGGTAATAGTCGGCCACGACGGTCTTGGCGGGGGCGTGACGGTCCGCGGTCTCAAAACTGAGGCCCAGGGCATCCATACCGGGCAGATCGTTGATTCGGTGGGCAGAACCGATGCGCAATGCCTCCCAGCGCAATTGCCACGCGCCGCCGGTTCCAGGGCCGCGATCGAGCACCACGAAGTCGTTGCCCGGGTCCAATCCGAGGCGCTTGAGGTAGTACGAGACAGAGAGCCCGGCTTGGCCCGCGCCGATCACCACGACGGAGGTATCGGTGCTCGCGGAGGTCACGCGACAACGTTACCCGGCGAGCGGCGAGCGCTCGGTGAGGTCCAAGGGTGGCAATGGCCTGCATGCTAAACTGGACGTTAGTTTTAATCCATCCCGTTCGCTCGTTCCATGACGCCGCTCGGTGCACCAGGACAGAAACAAGAGGGGGTCTCGCATGGGGCGCGGCCGTCAAAAGGCAAAGCACACCAAGGTCGCACGGGACCTGAAGTACTTCAGTCCTGACACCAACTATGGGGCTCTCGAGAAAGAGCTCGGCGGCGCGCTGACTGATCCGCGCCTTGCCGAAGATCTTGAGAAGTGGCCCGAGTACGTCGCGGACGACTCTGACGAGATGGATTTCGACGAGAACAGCGACCGCTCCAAGAGCGCCTAGCCCCTGGTCAGGCGTAGCTGCCGACGAGCCGCACGGCGCCGCCGTCGACGCCCTTAGCGCCTTGCTCAAAGCTGCTCAGATCGCGATCGCTCATCTGTACCCGGCCGAACTCCCATGATGGGATGCCCGCGCCCGACAACGCCGCAATAACCGAGGCCGCGCTCGCCTGGTCAACCACCGCGATCATGCCAACCCCAAGATTCCACGTTCCTTCGGCGCTCTCGAGGCTCGCCCCGGCCCACCCCGACAACACCTGGAAGACGGTCGGCGGCGACCAGGTTGAACGTTCCACCACGACCCAGGCACCCCGCGGCAACACTCGCGCGAGGTTCGCGGCGATCCCGCCGCCGGTCACGTGGCTGAGCGCGTGCACGGCATCCGGGTTGCTCTCGATCACCTGCAGCAACGGGGTCGTGTAGAGACGCGTGGGCTCGAGCAGTGCTTCACCGACAACGCCCCCAAGTTCCTCTGAGCGGTCAGCGAAGTCAATCTTCGCTTTGCGGAGAATACTGCGGACGAGCGAGTAGCCGTTGGAGTGCAGCCCTGACGACTCCATCGCGATAACGACGTCGCCGTCGGCGACACGCTGCGGGCCGAGGAGGTGATCCGCTTCAACGGCGCCGACGGCAGCGCCTGCCACGTCGTAATCGTCGGGGCCGAGCAGACCGGGGTGCTCGGCGGTCTCGCCGCCGACGAGGGCGGTGCCGGTCTCCGAGCATCCGCGAGCTATTCCAGCGACGATCTCGGCGATGCGCTCGGGAACGACCTTGCCGCAAGCAATGTAGTCGGTCATGAAAAGAGGCTTGGCGCCGACCACGACAATGTCGTCGACGACCATGCCGACGAGGTCGAGGCCGATCGTGTCGTGCTTGTCGAGCGCCTGGGCGATCGCGACCTTGGTGCCGAC
>SCSV01000115.1 GCA_004297555.1 Salinibacterium sp. | reverse complement strand
TGCCTCGACCGTCTCGACCGTGGGCGTGGCGCTTGCCGTCGCATCGGACCTCTACGAGAACACGCCGGTCGCGACGAGCGATTCGATGGACCTCGCGAAAGCGCTTCTCCACCTCGAAGCGGCGCGAGAGCTTCTCGCGAAGGTCGCGAAGCGCGGCCCGGCGCTCTACGCGGTGGCCGCGTGATGCGCCCCAAGAATGACCTCCCGAGCGTCCCGGCTGCCGCCTGCGGCCGTTGCGGAGGCTGGACGGCCTTCGGGGGCATGTCACAACACGCGAGCGCTACAGAGCCCGTGCTGGGCCGCACAGGATGCGACTGCACGAGGCCGAAGCCGGTTGATTCCTTGCCCTCCAGCCCGGTACCTACATCATGAAGACCCCGAGCGTCCCCGCCCCCAAGATCTCGTTCGTTCCGTTCTGGACGGACATCCCCGCCGACAAGGCCGGGCGCTTCCTCGTCGAAGCGGAGTTCGTGGCCGAGGTGCGCCGCGCTCTCAACGCCCTCGCGTACGCCGAGGCCGCGTGAGCCCCGTGAAGCTCGACAGCATGTGTGAGCTTCTGCTCACCGTCCTCGCCCTGAGCCAGGAAGGCTACAACGGCCCCCTCAGCCACGCGATCCCCAAACGCCTCATGACGGCCCTCCGCAAGGCCCGCAAGAGCGACCTCGCCTACAACGACGACTACGGCATCTACCTCGAAGAGATGGGCACGCTCTACCTCAGCGACGCAGGCATCGAGGGCGTCCCGTTCACCGTCAAGAAGTGAATATCTTCGCGCACATGCCTCACACCAGACGCGATACCCCGCACCAGATCAAACGCACATCGGAGCGCGACTCAATGCCTACTCACATCGACGCCTATCCGCACAACTGCCCCGCCTGCATCGCATCGAGCGTGACGCCTGCCGATGCCCTCGACGAGCATGCGCAGGCGGTCCTCAAGCTTCGGGCGGAGGCCAAGGCCACGCCGATGCGCTCTGGGCCGAGGAACGCCAGCCCGACGGCCGGCGCTCGGCATCGAGGAGCGAAGCGATGAAGCTCGTTCTGCACGGTCGAGTGAAGGGCGCCAAGGACACGCTCCACGCGCCTCTGTACGGCGTCGTCATCTGGAAGCGGGGAGAGAGCGTCGTCGTGCGCTGGGATGCGGGAGGCACGCTCACAGGCCCGGCATCGGCCTTCGTCCCGGTGATCCGATACTACGCGAAGTTCAACGGCCGACAGGTCGGTGCGATCGGCAAGTTCTACGCGATCTCCACGACGGTCGAAGCCGAAGACCTCGAAGCGGCCAAGTACGCCCTGTACGAGCGCTACGAGCACATCACATCGCTCCGGATGGTCGGCTGCCCCTGCGGAGGCTTCCTCGGCCCGGACGACGCCTACGTCCACGCGGAGAGCTGCGAGCGCCAAGGTGGGCGCCTCACGCACCTCGATCGTCGTTGATTCCCGGCCCGCACGAGCGGTACCACAGTCATGGAAGACGAGACCCTGAGCGTCGAGCGGTACAACGTGACGGTCGAGTACGCCCGCTTCTCGGCGGAGGGCGAGAGCTACTACACGGCCACCGTGCTCCTCTACGAGGATGGCACGAGCGACGTCGAGAACGTCAAGAAGCACACCGAGATGTTCGGCGCCCGGTCGGTGTCCAGCCCGTGCCGCAACGTCGAAGCGGACCTCGTTGACGCAGCCCGAGGGATGGCCTGATGGAAGCAATCGGCACAACCAAGAGCCGCAAGGCCGATGTCCTCGAACGCCTCGCGAACGGCCCGTGGCCGACTCGGTACACATGGGGCCTCGTGGGACACACACGTCGTACGACACTCGCGCAGATCAACGCGTACCGAACGGTCGAGTCGTTGATGAAGGCGGGCCTCGTCGAGAAGTACACGGACGAGACCGGCGAGGAGAACTGGAAGCTCCGGGGCTGGGCGCTCGATGGCGTGGCTCGGGTGGGCCTCTGATCGGTTGATTCCCGACCGCCTGCCCCGGTACCACAGTCATGATGAGCGAGCGTAAGGTTACGGTCATGGTGCGCCGCGTCGAGTACACGGGCACCGTCAGCTCGTGGGGCAAGGGCCACGAACGCGAGTACGAGGTCGTGGGGACCGTCACGGCGGACGACGGTGATACCGTCACCGAGGTGACCACCGATCGCGACATCGCACGAGCGATGGTCGACGCCGCCAAGGACGAGGAAGCCGAGGAGGCAGCCGCGTACTGCTACGAGCCGTGAACGAAGCCCGCTACTTCGTCTGGCGCCGCAACGATGGCTTCGTGGCCGCCACCCGCTACCCCGTTCGCAACTACAAGGGCTCGAACGGCGAGGAGACTACGTTCGTCGATCTCGGCGACTTCGCGACCTGGCCCGAGGCCCTCGCCGCGATCGAGGCCGCGAAGGTTGATTCTTCCTGACCAGCACCGGTATCCCAGGCGAAGGAACGGGCGACCCCGATAGGGCTTACCCCGTCCGAGTAGGGCCGCTTCGGGGAGATCCGTCTTCCGGCGTCCGACCGCCGCTCCTACAAGGAAACACCGCAGAGCCCCCGAGGGGGCCGCCGTTCGCGGCAGTGAGATGCCAGCTTCCAGTCGTGTCGCCCTCAGGGCTCCGTGGGAGCCGTTGAGGGGCTAGGGTTCTAGGGCGCTTCAGAAGCCCCGCAGCCGATGGGTTGGCTGGCTACCATTACCGTCTACTCTCAATCGTCTCTCCCTCCGTCAGGGGTACCGCCGCACTCGCCGAAGAATCAACCGGGTTCGACATCCGACACGTAATCGTCAACCCGAGCCTCGTACTCCTGCTCGTCCCAGCCGTGCGCCGCGAGAAGCTCCCGACGCTTCTCCACGAACCGAGCGTAGACGACATACGTGTCAGCCGACGCACACGCGCCCATGTGCGCCTCAGCGAGCGCCACCACAAGCGGGTGCACGATGTGGAAGGCGGTCACAGCGACACCATCACGGCCGAGAGCCCGTAGCTCGGTGACTCAGCCTCCCGGTCCGCTTCCTTCTCGGCAAGCACCTCGTCCTCGCCGTACTCCGGCGATTCCTCAGACTCCGGCGCAGCGCTCTTCCAGTTGTCGTACATCGTCAGTGCCTCCGTCAGAGATACCGCTCCAGCCCCCTCAGAATCAACTTGGTACCATGGAACGCCGAAAGGAGACAGGCAGCCATGTACGGCCGTTGCCCTGTCTCCCTCCGTGCCCGCCCCGGCTTGTCAGACCAGGCGCTCCGCCGCTAGCTAGGCGTCAGAGCGACGAGCTTGGCGCTAGCTAGGCGCGGCAGCTCGAACGAGAAAGCCTTCCTCCGACGGAAGCACGAGCAAAGAGGGCGAAGTCGAAGCGCCCACCTTCCCACCAAGGCCCCACCGATTGGGTCTCCTTGCTCCTACTCCCGTCAGAAACGCACCGTCAGGACTCGAACCTGATGCCGCCCCCTGTCAGTCGGTGGACGCCACGCCCCTCGTGAGGCGAGCCTGGTTTCCGCCAGGGCAATGCGAGAGACGCTCTCAGCGCCTCCGAAGTAGATACCGATCCCGCGCTCTGAGAATCAACCTCAACCGTGTTGGTACCAACTTTCCTCTGGTAGATACCAAGTGGGCAAGTGCCGGATATTCCACACACAATTCCACCTGCAATCCCGAGACGTTGGTACCAAGAACCATACCATTTCACTTTCTGAGAATTCTGGCGACCGACCGCGCCGGGGAT
>SCSV01000114.1 GCA_004297555.1 Salinibacterium sp. | reverse complement strand
GCGCCGGCCACGAATCCGACCGCGAGTGCGGCACCCGCGGTTCGACCTCGCAGGCTGAGCAGCACGAGAAAGACTCCCGCAAGAGTCAGTGGCCAGGCATTCGTTCCCGGAAAACCGGCGTCCGTGATCGGCCCCGATGCCGCTGCAACGAGCAGGGCTGCCCAGAGCGGCAAGCCGCGCTCGGGTGTGCTCATGCGACTGAACTGTACGCGACGATCCCTCGGCGGATGGCGTCGAGACCGCGGCGCGCCGTGCGCCCGACATCGGCATCGGCGACGAGCGAGAGCTGGTCGAGCAAGTCAATAGTCTGCTTCGTCCAGCGCACGAAATCGCCGGCCGCGAGATCGGCTTCGCGCAGCACGGCATCGAGGCTCGTGCCGTTCGCCCAGCGGTACATGGCCAGGGCGAGGCCGGCGGAGAGCGGTTGGCTGCCGGGCAGCTTGTGGGCGCGTTCAAGGTCGTCGAGGGTGCTCCAGAGATCACCGGTGTGATCGAAGGCCTCGCGGAACGGCCCTCGTGGCAGAGAGCGCTCATTGAGCTGACCCTCGTCGCGGCGCGGCTCATACACGAGCGTCGTCGCCATGGCGGCGAGAGAGGCGGCATCCAGCTCGTTCCAGAAACCCTGGCGCAACGACTCCGCGATGAGCAGGTCGCGCTCGCCATAGATGCGGCGCAGCATCCGGCCCGGCGCAGCGAGCGCAAGCTCACCCGACTTGGTCGCCTCAAGGTAGCCGAGCTCCATGAGCACGTCGGTAACTCGGTCGAAGATCTTCGCCACCGCCCCGGTGCGGCTGCGGATCTGCGCGCTGAGCTGGTCGGTCTCCCGTTTGAGCCGCCACCAGCGCTCTGCCCAGCGCGCGTGACTCTCGCGCTCGGGGCAGGCATGACAGGGATGCTGCTTCATGCGCCGCCGAAGCTCGGTGAGTTGGCGCTGTCGTCGGTCGCGCTCCGCCCGGCTGCCCACATCGCCGCGCGCTTGGCCTTTGCGCTCGAGGTCAGTGAGCTCCCGCCGGATGCTTGAATACTCGGTGAAATCGCCCAGGTGGCAGGTCATCGAGGTCGCGTAGCCGGCGAGCGACTCGCGCTGGGAGTGCACCTTGCGGGCCAGATCGACAACGGCGCGGTCGGCCTGGAACTGCGCGAAACTTGATTCGAGGATCTCACGCGTGCGCTCGCGCCCGAACTGCTCGATCAGGTTCACGGCCATGTTGTAGGTCGGGGTGAAGCTCGAGTTGAGCGGGTAGGTGCGTCGTGAGGCGAGGGATGCGACGGCTTGCGGATCGAGACCCTCCGCCCACTGGATGACCGAGTGGCCTTCCACGTCGATGCCCCGCCGCCCGGCCCGCCCGGTCAGCTGCGTGTACTCCCCCGGGGTGATCGGCACCCGGGCCTCGCCGTTGAACTTCTCCAATTTCTCGAGCACGACGGTGCGGGCGGGCATGTTGATGCCGAGAGCGAGCGTCTCGGTCGCGAAGACGACCTTCACGAGCTTCTTCTGGAACAGCTCTTCGACGACTTCCTTGAACGCGGGCAGCAGGCCGGCATGGTGGGCAGCCACGCCGCGTTCGAGCCCGCTGAGCCAGTCCCAGTAGCCGAGCACCCCGAGATCCTCGTCGAGCAAAGTGCGGCAGCGCTCCTCCACGATCGCTCGGATCTCATCGCGCTCCGGCACTGTGGTCAGACGCACCCCAGCGCGCAATACCTTGGTGACTGCCTCGTCACAGCCGATGCGACTGAACACGAAGAAGATGGCAGGCAGCAGGTTCTGTGAGTCAAGCAGCTTGACGACGTCTCCGCGGTCTGTGCGCTGTGACTCGTAGCCTCCGCGGCGACGCGCATCTTTGGATTGACGGGCATCCCGATTCTGGCGCGTGTTCGCCGGCCGACCCGCATAGCGCACCATCTGCACGAGTTCGGGGTTGACCCGATTCGTGGTGGCGAGGCCGGACGAATCGAATAGATCGACAAGCTTGCCGCGCATGAGGATGTGCTGGTCGAGCGGCACCGGTCGTTCTTCAGAGACGATCACCTCAGTGTCGCCACGAACGGCTTGCAGCCAGTCGCCGAACTCCTCGGCATTGGAGACCGTCGCCGAGAGTGAGACCATGCGCACTGAGCGCGGCAAGTGGATGATGACCTCCTCCCAAACAGCGCCGCGAAACCGATCGGCGAGGAAGTGCACCTCGTCCATGATCACGCAACTGAGATCGCGCAGCAGATCGGAATCGGCATACAGCATGTTGCGCAGCACTTCCGTCGTCATGACGACGATGCGCGCGTGCGAGTTGATGTTGGTGTCGCCCGTGAGCAGGCCGACGTTGGCGGCGCCGTACTCCGCGGTGAGGTCCTGGAACTTCTGGTTCGACAACGCCTTCATCGGGGCGGTGTAGAAGACCTTGGCTGCCGTGTGCTGCATCGCCTGGAAGATCGCGAACTCCGCCACGAGCGTCTTGCCGGCTCCGGTGGGGGCCGCAACGAGCACGCTCTTGTCTTCTTCGAGCACGCGGCAGGCGGCCAGCTGAAAGGGGTCGAGCTCGAACCTCTGTCGAGCGCGGAAGGCCTCGAGCACGGGCTGAGATCGACGCCTCTTGCTCGCCGCAAATCGCTCGGCGGCGGAGAGCTGGTCGGTCATTGAATCCAGCCTAGGTGAGGGTCTGCACTTGCTCGCGTTAGCCCGCCGCGAGCGAGGCTTCGAGTTGGTCGGCCCGCTTCGCGGCGCGGCGGTCGTGCACGAATGCGATGATCGCGGCAATGAAGTAGAGCAGGACCATGGGGATCGCCAGCAGGAACATCGAGATGATGTCTGCCGCGGGTGTCGCGATGGCCGTGAACAGGCAGATCGCGAAGATGGCGATGCGCCAGCCTTTCAGGATTGTGCGTGCCGAGAGGATGCCGATGAAGTTCAGCAGCACGAGAAACACCGGCAGCACGAACGCGACCCCGATTGCGAGCACAAGCTTGATGACGAAGTCGTAGTAGGTGCGGGCATCCAGGTAGGTGGCTTCGTGAGTTGACGAGAACGAGGTGAGGAGTTTCACCATGTTGGGGAAGGCGAGCCAGCCGCAGGCCGCACCCGCGAAAAAGAGCGGAACTGCGGAGAAGAAGAATCCGAAGGTATAGCGCTTCTCGCGCCCGGTCAGACCGGGAACCAGGAAGGCGAATGTCTCGTAAAGCCAGATCGGGCTGGCCGCAACGATGCCGATCATGACTGCGATTGCCAGGCGAAGGTCGAAGGCGCCAGTCACGGTCGTGTACACGAGCGTCGCGTGGTGCTCTTTGGCGAGCTGGTTGATCGGCACACGCAGTGCATCGATCACGAAGGGAGCGAGAAAGAAACCGCCGACCGAGGTGACGAGAATCGCTGCCGCCGAAACAGTGAGGCGAACGCGCAGTTCCCGCAGGTGGTCGACCAACGACATCCGGCCGTCGCCCTTTGAGCGCCACCGCCCGCTACGGGTGGCCACGTTGACTACTTCTTCGACTCGCTGGACTTCTTCGACGCGTCCGCGTCGGTCTCACTGTCTTTCGACGCGCTCTCGTCTTTCATCGCCTGCACTTCACCGCGGAAGATGCGCATCGACTGACCGAGGCTGCGGGCGAGGGCGGGAAGCTTGGGAGCGCCGAACAGGAGAAGGACGATCACCAGGATGATGACTAGATGCCATCCAGACAAGCCGGCCATGGGTTACGTCCTTCGATCGGAAACAGCGTGCGCGTCAATGATAGCCGCTGTAATTGTGCACGTTTCTGCGCCTCTTATCCGGCGTCGTAGTAGCGCGCGGCCCCGGCAGCGGCCCAGTCGGCCACGGCCGCGCGCGCCTCGGGCGGGTCGATGACGACTGCTCCGGGCATCCCGGCAATCAGTCTCTTGAGACCGTGGAAGTGCGGTACGCGAATCGTCGTGCGCGTTCTGCCGTTCGCGTGGGTGGTCTTCGCCCGCTTCGGAATGTAATCGGCTAGCAGCGGGGCCGCCGCCGTAGCGATATCGATC
>SCSV01000012.1 GCA_004297555.1 Salinibacterium sp. | reverse complement strand
GACAGCGACGCTGCTAAAGGAAAATGGACCCATGGCTGACGATCGGCTGAAACCGCTGCCCGACGCGGAGAGCGCCGGCTCCCTCGCTGCGCCCTACGACGACGCGCTCGACGCTCTTCTCGTCGAGCGCGGGTGGACATCCATGAGGCCGATCAAGGAAGACCTGTACTTCGACGAGTGGCACTGGCAGCCAGCGAAGCACCCACACCCAGCCCAGCCGACGTCGATCTACTGCCAGCTACACGGGCAGGTACAGGTGAACCTTCGCTACGACGACGCCAGGGACGGCCTCTCAACCCTTTGGACTCAGCCAGTCACAGCTGCCCGCAACACTCGACCGGATCGAAGCCCACGGCTAATCCAACTCGGCACCTAACTACAAACACCGATGGAGCGGCTGACACCGCCCGGCCTGGAACAGGCTTTTGCCTGTTCTGGCATCCGAACCTAGCCGTCGGCTTCCTCCGAGCTCAACGCGGCGCTGCGCGCCGACCGCTCACGTAACTTTTCCGACGCGGCGCTGCGCGCCTTATCTCGCCGGAAAACTTACGCTCCCTGGCCGGTTCCCGCTAATGCCCTCTCCCCCACCTCCGTCGAGGTATCTCCACGCCAGAAAGGCAAAAACAACGATTGGCAACGAAGGAGAAACCAATGACCACCGCAACCGCCCTGAAACCCAATTTCGACGCCCTCGACCCGTCAACCGTGGAAATTGACCCAAACATCCGCACAGACGCCGAGATTGACGGCGAATTTCTCAACTCCATCGCCCAGTACGGCGTCATCGTCCCCGTTCTCGGCCGCCGCGCGACCGACGGCAAGATATACATCCGCGCCGGACAACGGCGCACCCTCGCGGCCCAAAAACTGCAGCTGCCACTGCCCGTCTTCTGGTTCGACGGCGAAGACGACACACCAGAACCAGCGTGGCTGGCCACAGTGCTCCAGATTGTTGAGAACGACCACCGCGAACCACTCACCACCGGGCAGCGGATCGCCGCATACCGCCAACTCGAACTCGACGGCCTCAGCGTCACCAAAATCGCCCAAGCGCTCGTCAAACCGAAAGAACAAGTCAAAGCAGCACTAACGATCTCCAAGAGCGAACGCGCGACCGAGATCGCTGCCGAATACGACATCGACATGCTGCAACTAGCGGCAATGGTCGAGTTCGAGGACGACGAACACATCACCGCCCAGCTGCTCGAAATCGCGGTCTACGAACCCGAGCAGTTCGACCACGCTCTGTCCAGGGCACGCCAAGAGAAGACGCGACACGACACGATCAGAGCCCGACGAGGCGAGCTAGAAGCAAGCGGAAAGACCACGGTCAACGGCAGCGCGCTCACGGGTGGAGCGCAGCGGCTAAGCATGCTCGAAAAGGACGAATCCATCACCATTGACCCTGAGGTAGGCGACGGCGTTGTCATCCATGTGAACGCGACATACAACGGGGAACTCATAGAGACGGAGTGGGTTCTTGACCCCGCCTCCCACGGTTACAAATCCAAGTACGGCTACAGCACCGGAGGCGGCGCCCAAAACGGACCCATGACCGACGAGCAGAAGGCCGAGAGGCGCCGAGTCGTAGCCTGTAACAAGGCCTGGGATGCCGCAGCACCCGTCCGCGCCGACTGGCTGACGAACTTCATGGCCCGCAAGTCGTTCCCCAAAGACGCCGCCAGCTTCATCGCCATCGCCCTGACCCGGTTCGCCTACGAAGTCAACAAGGAAAGCGACAACCTCACCCACCAACTCCTCAGCATCGAGCAGAGTTACGGCGGCTACCACGCCAACGCACTGGCGGCTCTCGTTGAAGCCAACCCCGCGAAAGCCGGCCTTGTCACCCTCGCGCTGGTCCTCGGCAAACTTGAGGCCGGAACCAGTCGCAACACCTGGCGCAATCCCGAACCGGCGTCGCGCTTCCTGCTACTCCAGCTGCGTGCTTGGGGGTACACCCTCTCCCCCGTCGAACTCATCGCCCTCGGCGAAGCCACCGATCTCCCCGAGTCGCACGCGACTGCGGACGATGTCGACCTCGACGCGCTTGGCGAGGACGAGGCAAATCCAAGCGGCGAGTGAGCGAACCTAGCGGGCGTTCCGTGAACAAAACACGGGGTGCCCGCACGCTTCCATCAGGAAGAAGCGTTGCTTCCCGCTTGGCGTCATGCCGTAGGTCATGCCATAATGACTGCCATACGTCACGCCATAAGTCCCGCGTGACGCCGTACGCGTCGTACAGCGGGCCACCCAGCACGCGGCACCGCAGCGCGACACGCCGTAAGACCCGCGGGGTCAACAACGGGATAAACCACTATCGTTACCACTAAGTTGCACGCAGAGTGCAAAGTAAGGAGCCCAACGTGGCTATCAGCAGGACTGTCATCTTCGGTCAAGGAAAAGGCGGAGTCGGCAAGACGACGCTTACAACCAACGTCGGCGCGCTCACAGCGGGCGACGGCCTCAACGTCCTTGTTGTCGACCTGGACCAGCAGGGCAACACTGCGCGCGACCTCGGATTCGAGCCAAGCGACGGGGAGGCTCTCTCAAGGGCTCTCATCACCGGGACGGACCTGCCGCTCCTCAAAGATGTCCGGCCTAACCTCGACGTGGTGCCAGGAGGCCCAGCGGTGGGCGACCTCGCCGGCTACTTTTCCTCGCGTACCGCACGCGGCGGCAGCGACCTTGCCGACATCCTCGAATCCAGTCTCGGTAACATCGCGGACGACTACGACCTGATCGTCGTCGACACCCCGCCCGGCGACAGAATGGTTGTCGAGGCGGCGCTGTGCGTAGGCACAGCGGTCGTCATCCCCACACGGATGGACGAAGCATCGATCGACGGCGTGACACGCCTAGCTGAGCGGTTCGTGGCGGTGTCAACCCGAAACCCGAACCTTCGCCTCGCCGGCGTGGTCCTATTTGCGATTCAATCGCGCGTCACACGTCTTGAGCGCGACGTGCGCGCAGCGCTCGAGGCGACCCTCGGACAGGCCGCCCCCGTGTTTGAGACCCGCATCCGCCACCTGGACTCAGCCGCCGCCGACGCACGCAGGCAGGGGCTGCTCGTGCACGAACTCGAACAAGCGGGCCAGGCGGCGAAGGCCGCACGGTTCGCCGCACTCAGGGCGGGGGAGAAGCCGGTGGACGGTCTCTACGCAACCAACACACGCGGGCTCGCCGAGGACTACCAGGCACTCACACAAGAGATCAACGCCCGAGTGGCCGAGATAGAAGCAGAAATACTGGTGGTGGCCCCGTGAGCACCGAGCGGCCAAACCTCGAGGCGGCCTTCGGTGCCCCCAAAGCCGCCCTTCCTGACCGGGCCGCAGGTGCAGGAGCTGCGCTCGGCAAGCGACCTCCCCGGTCGACTGAGGTGGACCGCGAGACGGTAGGCGCGCAGCTCGCAACGATCGAGCCCCCAAAGCCGGTCACGATCGAACGCACCCCCAGAGCCGCACCCAAGGTGTCGCGCGCCAACAGCAGGGGAGCAGTGAACAATGTTGCGGTCTATCTTGAATCCACCTTGCTCGCCCGCGCCAAACAGGAACTCAGGCAGAAGGACATCACCTACGACACGCTCGCCGTGCTCGCCTTCGAGCACGTCACTGACGAGGCTCTCGCCAAACACTTCTCCCAAGATGACCCGTCTGACGACACCGCCATGCCCCTGCGCGCCAAGCGGCGTCGCGGCGAGGCCGGCATTCAGGTGCAGCTCCGCCTCGACGGAAACCAAAGAGCATGGCTCGACGCCAAGCAGGCGAGCGTTGGGGCACCCTCCAGGAGTGCCCTCGTGGCGGCCGCGGTGCGCCTTTATTTACTGCCGTAAGCGCACGTCTGTCGGCCTCGGCACAGCCAGCAGAGGACCACAACACGGCTTTGGGTGCTCCGCCGCTCTTCCGGTGGAGCACCCAAAGCGTCTACAGGGAGCCAGTTGCGCTGTGGGCCCGTTTCCACTCGAGTACCTCTTCACGGAAGTAGAGGATCGTCGCTCGGGTCAGGGTTGTGAACCGAGGTCCAGTGCCGGATCTACGCATCTCACTCAGCACCCTCTTCGGAATGCCGAGCTCAAGGCTGGTCTCGCTGGTCGTCAGCAGAAGCTCCGTCTGGGGAGTGACCGTCACGATG
>SCSV01000113.1 GCA_004297555.1 Salinibacterium sp. | reverse complement strand
CGGAAACATGATGAGCATGGCCGTCGCATCCATCGTTCTCCCTTTTCTGCCATTGCTCGCAGGGCAGATTCTGCTCATCAACCTGCTGACCGACCTGCCTGCCACGACGATTGCGACGGATTCGGTGGACGCGGCGCAATTGTCGCGACCACAGCGCTGGGACATCCGGCTGATCCGCAACTACATGATCGTGTTCGGGGCCATCAGCTCGCTCTTCGACTTCACGACCTTTGCCGTATTGCGACTGGGTTTTCATGCGCATGCCGTGGAGTTTCGCAGTGCCTGGTTTCTCGGCTCCGTGCTCACCGAAGTGTGCGTGCTCTTCGTGCTTCGCACGCGAGGCCGCTTCTACCGCAGCAAACCGAGCCGATGGGTTGTGCTGTCGAGTCTCGCGATCATCCCGATCACGATCGCCATTCCGTTCTCACCATTCGGTCCAGCCCTTGGGCTCATTCCGATCCCAATCGACTTGCTGGGATTGATCGTGCTCATCACCTTCGGCTATGTGATTGCCACCGAGATCGCGAAGCGGTTCTTCTGGCACCGCGCGGCGAACGCCGGGGAATCGGGCTAGGCACCCCACGCGAAGATCGCCCGCACCGCGGCGAGCAGAATCGGCAACCCGATCACGAGGGCCCCCAAGACGATCCAGAGGTGCCGCCGCAGAGCGGCATTAGAGACCTGGTGTTGCAGGTGATGGAAGCGGTGCTCGTAATGCAGAGTGTCGTCTTTGACGCGCGAATCGGGGTGCCACGAGCTGCGATCGTCCGCAATGCCCACGTAGATGGCGATCGAGGCCTCAGACAGCACAGACCTCCGACGGGTGATCGTGCGCTCAAGGTGAGCGGAGCGCACGACCACCACGTCTCTCAGTCGTCGCTTGCCGAATGCAAGCGAACCAGGGTCAATGAGCGCGATCACCGGCGTCACCGTAATCGGCAAGTCCCACGACGAGCGCAGAAGGCGCTCGACGCTGTGCGCGGCATGCCGCACGTCTTCAATGTGGTTGGTGCGGTGGCCATTGACGAGCAGCGAGTCCTCGCCGACCCACACTCGCTGACCCGTGTGGTCCTTGGTGGTGATTGTGAACACTCCAGCGGGGCCAATCGCCACGTGGTCGATGTTGAGGTTGAGCGAATCCATGCGCGCGGCCTGCAGCACGGTCCACCCCGGTCCCAGATTCTTCAGGGACTTCGCCACGGCGATCTCGCCCAGTGCGCTGCGGTACCAGCTACGGGCATCCGGCAGCAGGGGGTTCGCTCCGAAGAGCCGAGCGAGCCGCGAGCGGGCTCGGGCCGTGGATTGAATTCGAAGGCACTCGGCGATCACACCAAATGCGGGGCCTTGCACGCGCATGACCGGCTGCGATCCTGTGTTCAACAGATCAGTCATGGCTCCCCCCGGATGCCGCCCCTCTACTACTGAGGCTAATCAGGCAGCGGATGCCCGTGGAGTCCCCAGAATGGGGAACCTTGCACAGCACCCCACTCGCAGCTTTTCGCCTTTAGGCTCGAAGGGTGCTTGCGTCTGTGCTGCTCGACTTGTTGCTCCTCGTCACGCTCGCTTCGTACACGGCCTTCGGCTATCGCAATGGCCTCTCGGGCAGCGTCTTTGTCATTGTCGGCGTCGTGATCGGTGTAATCGCGGCGTTCTTTCTCGCCCCCCTCGTGGCATCCGTCGTGCCCTCGCCGGTGGGGCGGCTTCTTGTCACGCTCATCCTGGCAATCGGACTCATTGCCGCCGCCCAATCGGGAGGCGCGCAACTCGGCAGACGGGTTCGCGCCGGCGTCGAGAAGACCGCTGGGTCGAGGCTCAGCATGGCCGACAAGGTGGCGGGTGCAGTGGTCACGGCAATTGCGTCGGCGCTGTTGATCTCGACTGTCGCCTTCAGCCTGCTGCAGTTGGGCGTGCCTGCCCTCTCCCGAACCATTTCAGGCTCGGCCGTGCTCAAGGTCATCACGAAGTTGACGCCCGACCCGGTTGCCGCCTGGCTCGCGGAAATCCGCTCGGCAGCATTGCAGGCGGGGCTGCCGATCATCTCGGGCGCGCTGGGAAACCAGAAGGCGGTCATCCCGAACATCGACGCCGGCAGTGCCGCACTCACGCGAGCGGGTCACTCTGTCGTGCGCATCACCGGCAACGCCTTCGCCTGCGGGCAGTCCCAAGCCGGCTCCGGCTTCGTCGTCGCCGACGACCGGGTGATCACCAACGCGCACGTTGTGGCGGGCGTGAGCGAGCCGACCATCGAAGTGCCGAACGGGCAGGTGCTCGCCGGCAGAATCGTCTACTTCGACCCCACCGACGACCTCGCCGTGATCGCTGTTCCAGGTCTCTCAGCGACGCCATTGCCTCTGAGCAACACCCTGCCGACCGGCACTGACGCCGCGGTCGAGGGCTACCCCTACGGCGGGCCGTTCGCAGCCGGCGCTGCGGACGTGATGTCGGTGAGTGCGCCGAGAGTTTCGAATATTTACGGCACCAAGTACTCCCCGCGCGAGGTGTACACGCTCGCCACGCGGGTGCGTGAAGGCAACTCGGGCGGGCCACTGCTCAGCCTCGACGGCGAGGTCGCCGGCGTGGTATTCGCGCGCAGCGAGGAGGATCCGAACGTGGGCTTCGCCATGACGATGACCGAAGTCGACCCGGTTGCGGAGCGCGCGCCGGCACTGAATCAAACGGTCTCCAGCGGAAACTGCATCCGCGGCTGAATCGCTACGCGCGTACGATGACGGAGACCATCGTGGAGACCAGCACCAGCACCACGGCGTAGAGCATGCCGATGCCGACTGCAGTCCACAGGATGCGCCGCACAAGTGCCGAGCGCACATCCGCTCGAACGTCGGCGAAGTCGCGGTGCAACTGCTGGGTGTCGAGGGTCGGCGCCTCTGCACTGGGCCATGTGGTGGGGCGGTCGGCGTGGTCGGAAATCAGGGCAACCTCGGTGCCATTGAGCGTGGTCAGGGCTCGCGTAAGCATCCGCTCTAGTTGGTAGGACGCGACAACGCGCACGGGCGCGGCAGGCGCCTTCACGCTCAGCCGCTTCGGATCGACGACCACGACGAGCGGGCGCACTTTCACCGGCGTACCAGTGGCTTCAGTCAGGAATCGGGATGCCGCTTCCGCCTCGTCCATCGCTTCGTCGACGTCATCGCAAACCTCGCCGTCGACGATGAGCGCGTTGCCGTCGACGACTACTTCCTGGTCGCTGTAGTTGGCGGTGTGGACGGTGAAGACGCCCGCGGGCCCGATTGCGAGGTGGTCGAGCACCCGGTCGCCGAGCGAGAGGTCGTGCAGCACATCCCAACGCTGCCCGAGGTTCTCGAGCACATCGCCGACGAGAAGCTCGCCGAGTGCGCCCCGGTAGGAGAGCCGGCTGAGGGGCGTGAGTGGATTCAGACCAAGAACGCGAGCCAGGAGGCTACGCGGAGACGCCACAGATTGCGCAAGCACCACGTCGCGCATCGCCGACTGCCCGGCAACACGGTCGCGCAGGCTGCGAACCTCCTCCATGTCACCCCCGCTGTCCGGCACGTCACTCCCACTATTCGGGAGGGTCATGCCGTCCTCCCACATTGTCGAATCGAAGGCCCGGCCTTCGGCCAAAAAAAATGCTCGGTAAAGACGTTGGGCCGGAGGCACCCCCGCCTCCGGCCCTAACTCATTGCGAGAAAATCGCACCCGACAGAACCCCTCCTCCCCCGAGGAAATGTCCTAGCTACAGCATGGCCAGGGCCCGAAACTCGCGCAAACCCCCACTTGTGGGCCTCCTCGTGCGGGGGTCGACAAGCGCCGCGACTAGCTTGGGATGCCTCTCGGCAGTGCCCCGGTCGTCACCAAATGCAGGCGCTGCGTGGGGCGGGTCATCGCCACGTAAAGCGCGGCCGCACCGCGGGCGATCTCGTCGACGATGAGCTGGGGTTCGGCGACCACGACGGCATCGAATTCGAGACCTTTCGCCTCGCGCGGGGTGAGCACGGCAATCGGACGGGTGAGCCCGGTTGGGCCTTGTCCGACATCCCGCCCGAACTCCTCGATCAGCGCTGCGTAAACACCATCAAGCAGTGAGTCGCTGACAATAACTGCGAGCGTGCCCGACGTGTCGATGGTCCGGTCAGCTCGCACGGTGTCGACCACGGCTCGCGCCAGGTCTTCGCCGCGAACAACGTTGACCGGCCACTCAGTCTCGCGCACCGCCCGCGACTGGGTGATGTTGACCGAGTGGGCGAGCGCCATCGACTCCGCCACGGCACTGATCTGGGCGGGGGTGCGGTAGTTGACGGTCAGCTCCTCCAGGCGCCAGTTGTCACCGACGTGGGCTTCGAGGGCACCCGCCCAACTCGTCGAGCCCGCCGCCGCGGATGCTTGCGCAACGTCACCGACGATCGTGAACGACCGCAGCGGGTTGCGCCGCATGAGCACCCGCCACTGCATCGGTGAGAGCTCTTGCGCCTCGTCGACGACGACGTGACCGTAGGTCCACTCTCGGTCGGCCGCAGCGACCTCGGCGGTCGTGCCGCGCTCGACCGCCGCTTCGAAGCCATCGGCCAGCGCCGCAGCGTCGACAAGTCCTTCGACCCCCATGTTGCGGATCGCCTGCTTGGCGTTCTCAATGTCGCGCTTGCGCTGTTGGGCGAGCTCGTTCTTGCGGCTGTCGCTCACAGCATCCGCTTCTCCGAGCAGTTCGGCAGCCTCATCGAGCAGGGCGACGTCGCTCACCGTGAAGGGAGCGTCCCGGTCCCTGGCGAGAAGGGCGCGCCGCTGCTCGCTCCAGCCGGGAGTCAGCGAAGCAAGCCACTGCTTGCGCGCGAAGAGGTCTTGCAGCAGCTTCTGCGGGCTCAGCGGCAGCCAGGCCGTGTTGAGCAACACTTTCACGTCATGGGAGGTGCGCAGGTCTTCGCGCAGCCAGCCGTAGTCGGAGTCGTCGATGGTGTTGCCGTGCGAGCGCAACTGATCGGCGAGCAATCGGGCAAGAGCCGCGAGCGCGACCTTGTTGAACGTGACGCGGGCGACGTTGTGCGGCTTCTTGGTCTCCCAGGCGCGCTGCATCGCCGAGCGGATCAGCTGCGCGGGCACCGTGAGCAACTCGCCGTTGACGTCCACGACTTGCAACTCGGTGGGCGCGACCTGCCGAGAGCGCACTGCGCGGCCCAAGAGCTCGACCATCTCGAGCGACCCTTTGAGCGAGGCAACATCGGCACGCTCCTCGATCGAGGTGTCGACCCCGGGGAAGAGCTGCCCGACGCTCGCGAGCACCACCCCGGTCTCGCCCAGCGATGGCAACACCGCTTCGATGTATTGCAGGAAGGATCGCGAGGGACCGACGATGAGAACCCCGGATGTCGCGAGCCGGTCCCGGTGCGAGTACAGCAGGTAGGCGGCGCGGTGCAACGCAACCGCCGTCTTGCCGGTGCCCGGGCCGCCCTGCACCACGAGCACACCCCGCAACTCAGAGCGGATGATGGCATCTTGCTCGGCCTGGATCGTCGCGACGATGTCGTGCATCCGGCCGGTGCGCTCCGCGGCGAGGCTCGCGAGCAGCGCTGCCTCGCCCTGCAGGCTCGAGGCGTCGCCGGCGAGCAATTCTTCGTCGAAGATCTCGTCATCGATTCGCACGATCTCGCGGCCCTGGCTTTGCAGGTGGCGGCGGGCGCGCGCGCCGAGCGGTGTCGCCGCGGTCGCCTGGTAGAAGGCACTGGCTTGTGGCACGCGCCAGTCGAGCAGAATCGGCCGTTGCTCCTCGTCCCGCAAACCAATGCGCCCGATGTAGCGCAACACCGAATCCCCCGGCTCCTCAGCCTTGAGTTCGAGGCGTCCGAAGGCGAGTCGCTCGTCGATCTGGCGCAATTGCCCGACGCGCTCTTCGTAGATTTTGGCGAAAGAGTCGCGCTCAGATCTGTTCTGGTGGGTGCCGCCGGGGTTGGAGCGGCGCACCGCGTCGAGCTGACGTTGCGCCTCCTCGCGCAGTTCATCGAGGCGGGCGTAGAGGGTGCTGACGTATGCGCGTTCTCTCGACAACTCGCTTGACGGCATCCGCACCCCTTGAATAACAGCGATCCATCCTACTCGCCTGCCTGGGCGAGAGCAGATTTTGCCTCGCGAAAAAGGCCTTGCGCACGCCGACCGGCGGTGGCACGCTGGAGGCAGATCAACTCATCGCCCTGAAGCGTTGCAGGCAGTGCCGCACCTCTGGGCGATGAGTTCTTTAACGGGCCAGTCGGCGGGGGCTTTCAGCGGCGCCACCGCGACGCGGTCAGTTCTGCTGTTCGCGCAAAATCTGCAAGGCGCGCGTGACCCGATCGCCGAGCCCGGCGACACGCTTCTTCGAACTCTTTCGCGCGCCAGCGAGCAACGCCTCGACCTCGGCGCGCTGCGCGGCGTACACCTCGTGCCAGGCCCGTTTCGAGACGAGGGATGCCCGCGCCCCCGCCCAGGCAAGCGCGTAGCTGATCGCCGCGGGCGCGAGCGCGCCGATGAACAGCACACCCATCGAGTTGGCTGGGAGCTTCGCGGCAAGCAGCACGTAAGCACCGAACAGCAGGGGAACAAGCACCGGCACGAGCCGCAACTGGGTGCGGTGCCAAAGGAACGCGGCGGGGCTGAGCGTCGGATAGGTGCGCAGGAAGCCCACGCGCTTGTCGACCGCGACGACTGCGCGCCGGAACTCGTCGATGTCCGCGTCGGTGAGCCTCTGCTCCAAGGCGTCCTCGATGTCATTCCGGATGGACGCGTAGCTCGACGCCTCGGGCGCCAGCCGGCGTGCCACGATCACGAGTCCAGCGGCGAATGCCGTCGCGATCGAGGCCGCGAGAACGAGCGTTCCAATCCGGGGGCTGCCCTGGTCAAAGACCAGCCGCGCCGAATAATCGACGCCGAAGACAACCAGCGCAGCCACCGCGGCACCGAGCGGCACGCCCCACACGAGCTCCTGGTATCGCGCGCGCTCCTGCTGGGTGGCGGGCCGGCGGTGGCGGGCGCCACGTGCGTCGAAGACAGAGCTGACGACATCCAGAACCTGAATGCCGACGGCGGCCAACCAGGTCAGAGCGCCAATCAGGGCCACAATGCAGATGCACGCGGGCGAGAGAATCACCCTGCGACTTTACCGCGTGCGCTCGTCGCCGGGTTTGCGGTACGGGTACAGCGATTCGTCGAGCGGCACTTGAGCGACCGCAGTGAAGACGTTGGCGGCGATGACCTGCCCGGCGAACTCGAGCAGTGGCACGCGAATCTGCTGGTTGTAGCGAGTCGCGAGGGCCGTGTAGAACTCGGGGCTGATCCCGCCCGGGTCGGTCGCGATCAAGCGACCCCAATCGATGAGAACCTGCAGTGCCTCGTCGTCTTGCGGCCGATCGGGGTCTTCGCCGTGCTCGAGGAGTTCGCGCCGAAAGAGCGCCGCGCAGACCAGGTTGTTGTTAGCGTCTGAAATAGCGTGCGCGAATAGAACGAGGGCTCGATCGCCGGTGAAGCGGACGAGATCGGTGCGCAGTTCGTGCCAGCGGGCGGTGAAGAAATCGTGTGGAACTTCGAGCAGAAAATCCATGGCAACCGGTCCCCTTGGGTCTTGTCCTGACAGTTGTCAGAACACCTTGCCGGGGTTGAGAATTCCGAGCGGATCGAACACGGCCTTGATGCGCTTCTGCAGTTCGAACTGGTCCTCACCGAGTTCCTGCTTCAACCAACGCCGCTTGAGCAGCCCGATGCCGTGCTCGCCAGTGAGCG
>SCSV01000112.1 GCA_004297555.1 Salinibacterium sp. | reverse complement strand
GCAAGGTGACCGCTCGTGGCGATCGACATGGCTCTAGAAAAGTCGTTGGTGGCTCGCTTACCCAGCCACCAACGCGGGCCGACCCCCAAACGGCCGAGAAGCTGAATCACGGACAGCTCGATCGACGCGAGCGACTTGCGTTGCAGATGGCAACGCAGTCGCTCGCCTCGGCGCATCGCCCTCCTCCCCCTCCCTGCGGACTTTCTTCGGCGCGCTGCTCGGGGTGTCGGGGTGAACCGCGCGATCGGGGTACGTTCCTCGGCAGCGCCTGCGCTCTACGATGGCAGGGTGCCCAAAGCCGCAGCACTGGTCCTCTCCACGCACCCCGTTCCCGCGGCCTTCGTCACGGTGATCGCCGTCGTCTTGGGCATCGGGGTGGGACTCGAGCCCTGGCGAGTCGTCGTACTGGGCGTGGCCTTCCTCGCCAACCAGGTCTCGGTCGGACTCTCCAACGACTGGATCGACGCCGATCGGGATCGCGCTGTAGGCCGCACCGATAAACCCGTCGCGCAGGGTCTCATCGCGGCGACGACCGTGCGCAATGCGGCCTTCGTCACGGCCGGGCTCGCGGTGCTTCTGACGCTGCCGCTCGGCTGGGCGGCGACGGTCGCCCATGCCGTGTTCATCGTCTCGGCCTGGTCGTACAACGCCGTGTTGAAGAGCACGGCCCTCTCGGTCGCGCCCTACATCGTCAGCTTCGGGCTCCTGCCGCTCATCGTCACCTTGTCGTCGCAGCCCCCGATGCTCGCGGCGGCCTGGGCGCCGCTCGCCGGCGCGCTACTCGGGGTTTCCGCCCACTTCGCGAACGTGCTCCCCGACCTTGACGAGGATCGCGCCACCGGGGTCAGCGGGCTACCGCACCGCCTGGGCGTGCGCGCCTCGGGGCTTGTCATTGCCGGGGCGCTCGTGGGGGCATCCGCCCTTGTCGTCTTGGGACCGGCGGCAAGCCCGGGCGTCGCACAATTCGTGGGCCTCGGCCTGAGCGCCGCCATCTCGATCGGCTGCGTCGTTCTCGTGCTCAGCCAGCGCATTTCGCGGCTGTTGTTCGTGCTGATCCTGGTCGGGGCGCTCGTCAACGTCGCGCTGCTCGCGCTCTCCGGGCGGGCACTGCTGGCCTGAGCGCTCAGAAGTCGAGGCGGTTGACCGCGGTCACGCGCACGACCGCGCTCCCTCGCTCGGCGCACTCGGCCAGGTCGATCGTGGCGCTGATGCCCCAATCGTGATCGCCCGCGGGGTCGTCGAAGATCTGCCGCACAGTCCACTGTTCGGCGCCCTCGGTGACACTGATCATTGCCGGGCCGCGCGCATCCGCGCCGGTTCCGAGCCTCTCGTGCTCGTCGAAGTAGGCGTCCATCGCATCGGCCCAGTTATCGGCGCTGAAACCGTCGTCGAGCTCGCCCAGCGCTTCCCAATTCTCGACCGCCGCGAGAGTGACCCGCTTGAACATCTCATTGCGCACGAGCACGCGAAAGGCACGGACGTTGGTGACGACGGAAGGGGGTTCGGCGGGAGTTTCAAACTGCTCTCGAAACCGACGAAGCAAAGCTTCGTCGGCGCTGGCGTCGCGCGACTGCGATGCAGTCGCCATAGCTCCAGCGCGGCCGCGCCATTCGTCAAGCAGGCTCGAGTCGACCTGGCGCACGAGTTCGCCGAGCCACTCGATCAGGTCGAGGAGCGGCTCAGTTTTCGCTTCGTCGGGGATGGTCTGGCGGGCGGCGCGGTAGGCATCGGAAAGGTAGCGCAGCACGAGGCCCTCGCTGCGGGCGAGCTTGTAGTAGCTGATGAAATCGGAGAAGGTCATCGCCCGCTCGAACATGTCGCGCACAACCGTCTTCGGGCTGAGCGCGAAGTCGCCGATCCAGGGCTGCGAGGCGCTGTAGGTCTCGAAGGCGGCGGTCAGTAGTTCTTCGAGCGGCTTGGGCCAACTGACATTTTCGAGCAGCTCCATGCGCGCATCGAACTCGATGCCCTCGGCCTTCATCGCGGCGACCGCCTCGCCGCGCGCGATGAACTGCTGCTGCACGAGCACCGGGCGGGGATCATCGAGGGTGGCTTCGAGCACCGACATCATGTCGAGTGAATAGCTGGGCGACTCCGGATCGAGCAGCTCGAACACTGCGAGCGCGAACGGCGAGAGCGGCTGGTTGAGGGCGAAATTCGGCTGCAAGTCGATCGTGAGCGTGATTCGACCGTCGATCTGGGTCACGACGCCGGCGGTACGGAGCGTGCGGTAGATCGAGAGCGCGCGCCGGGCGTGGTCGAGCTTGGCGACCCAGGGCTCGTTGCTCTCGAAAATGAGGTCGCGCATGATCGAGAAGGCGTCGCCTCCCCTGGCGATCACGTTCAGAATCATCGAGTGGCTCACCTGCATGCTCGAAGTGAGCGTCTCCGGCTCGGCGGCGATGAGTCGGTTGAAGCTGTTCTCGCTCCAGGAGACGAAGCCCTCGGGCGGCTTCTTGCGCACGATTCGCCGCAGCTTCTTGACGTCGTCGCCCGCTTTCGCGACGAGTCTCGCATTCTCCGCCTCGTGCTCGGGCGCCTGGGCGACGACGGTGCCGGCGGTGTCATAGCCGGCACGACCGGCCCGGCCCGCGATCTGGTGGAATTCGCGGGCGCTGAGCTGGCGCATCCGGGTTCCATCGAACTTGGTCAGAGCGGTCAGGAGCACGGTGCGGATCGGCACGTTGATGCCGACACCGAGTGTGTCGGTGCCGCAGATCACGCGCAGCAGGCCGCGTTGCGCGAGTTGCTCGACGAGGCGGCGGTACTTGGGCAGCATGCCCGCGTGGTGCACGCCGATGCCCGAGCGCACTAACCGGCTCAGGGTCTGCCCGAAGCCGGTGGTGAAGCGAAAGTCGCCGATCGCATCCGCAATCTCGTCGCGTTGCTCGCGGCCGATGACCTTGACGCTCGTGAGGGCTTGTGCGCGTTCGAGCGCGGCGGCTTGGGAGAAGTGCACGATGTAGATCGGCGATTGGCCAGTGTTCAGGAGATCTTCGACAGTCTCGTGCACGGGTGTCAGCGCGTAGGAGTAGTGCAGCGGCACTGGCCGGTCGACGCCGGTGATGAGGCTCGTCTCGCGCCCGGTGCGCTTGCTCAGGTCGGCAGCGATCGACGACATGTCGCCGAGGGTCGCGGACATCAGGATGAACTGCAGGCCCGGCAGCGTCAACAGCGGCACTTGCCAGGCCCAGCCGCGATCGGGGTCGGCGTAGAAGTGGAACTCGTCCATGACCACTTGGCCGAGCGGCGCATCCTCCCCGCGGCGCAGAGCGAGGTTCGCGACGATCTCGGCTGTGCAGCAGATGATCGGGGCATCCGCATTCACGCTCGAATCGCCGGTGACCATGCCGACGTTGTGTGCGCCGAAAATGTCGACGAGGGCGAAGAACTTCTCGCTCACGAGCGCTTTGATTGGCGCGGTGTAGAAGCTGCGCTGGCCTTGCGCGAGGGCGGTGAAGTGCGCGGCGACCGCGACGAGCGATTTGCCCGTGCCGGTCGGCGTGGACAGAATCACGTTCGCGCCGGAGACAATTTCGATGAGGGCTTCGTCTTGCGCCGGGTAGAGCGTGAGGCCTTGCGACTCGCTCCACTCGGTGAAGGCGGTGTAGGCGGCATCGGCCTCGAACGGGCTCGGCGCGAGGTCGAGAAGGGCTGCCACCCGCTAACCGTAGCCGGGGCGGGCGATCACGACCGTCGCATCCGCCTCTTCATCGCGGATGACCTCGGCAAGGAGGCCCTCGGCGGCTGCGAGGTGCATGACAGTCGCGGCCTGCTGCTCGCTCACTTCGGTAGCGAGAAGACCGGTGGGGGCGAGCCAACGTCCTGCCTCGCGCAACACGCGCCGCAGCAGATCAAGGCCGTCGGCTCCGCCGTCGAGAGTGCTCAGCGGCTCGTGCAGTCGCGCCTCGCGGGGCAGCAGGTCGATGTCGTCGTGCGGCACGTAGGGCGTGATCGCGATCAGGATGTCCACGCGGCCTTGGAGCTTGTTCGGGAGCGGCTCGAAGAGGTCACCTTGGTAAACGTGGCGGCTCGGCGCGATCGCTGACCTCGCGTGCTTCGGTGCGGTCGCGGGGCTCTCCTGGTTCGGGAGACTCGGCGAGTTCAGGACATCTTCACGCGCGCAAGCGACCGCGGCCGGGTCGAGGTCGGTGCTGTGCAACTCGGCGGCGCCGATTGCATCCGCGAGCGCGAGTCCGACGGCACCCGAACCGCAGCACAGGTCGAGAACGACCGCGCCGGGGCCGGACCGGGCGGCGACCTCCCGCACCAGAAACTCGGTGCGGGGCCGCGGGACGAACACCCCCGGACCGATCGCGACACGGCGACCGAAGAACTCGACCCAGCCCAGAACGTGCTCGAGCGGCTCGCCCGCGACGCGCCGCCGCACCATCGTTTCGAGTTCGGCGGGGTCGGCCGCGAGCAGCAGCGCGGCCTCCTGCTCCGCGAACACGCATCCTGCCGCGCGCAAGCGTGCGACGAGAGCGGCTTCGGAATCAGTCATGGCTGAGCCCACGGTACCCCGTGCGGCGGGCGGGCGAACGCGAACCGAGCGCGACGTAGAATTCCGTGTGACCTCAGAGCCCACCGAGCCAGCCGAAGCGCCGGGCGGCATCGACCCCGCCGAGCTCGAAGTCACCCTCCGCGTGCTCGCCCAGATGGCCGAGGTCGACCAGGACCATCCCGACTTCGTCACAGTGCGCCGGGCGACCGCGAAGATGTTCAAGTCGGTCAAGAAGGAGCGACGGCTCGAGAAGCGCGCGGGCATCGCGGAGGCAGATCGCAACGTGATCGCGGCGACGGCCACGGGTGCGCCCGATCGCATCGATGACGAGACTCGGGGCATCCCGATATCCACTCGCACCACCGCGCCGACCGCCGGCACCCTGATCAAGGCGCGCGCCTGCTACATCTGCAAGCAGCCCTACACCCTGGTCGACGCCTTCTACCATCAGCTCTGCCCCGACTGCGCAGCGACGAACCATGCGAAACGGGATGCCCGCACCGACCTCACCGGCAAGCGCGCACTGCTCACCGGCGGTCGCGCCAAGATCGGCATGTACATCGCGCTCAGGCTGCTGCGGGATGGCGCACACACCACGATCACGACCCGCTTTCCCCGCGATGCGGTGCGCCGGTTCACGAGCCTGCCCGACTCCGCGGAATGGATCGACCGGCTCAAAGTGGTCGGCATCGATTTGCGCGACCCGGCGCAAGTGATCGGGCTGGCCGACGATGTCGCGGCACAGGGACCGCTTGACATCCTCATCAACAACGCGACACAGACCGTGCGGCGCTCGCCGGGCGCGTACCAGCCGCTCGTCGACGGCGAGCTCGCCCCGCTGCCCGACGGCCCGCTGCCGGAGCTCGTGACTTTCGGGCACACCAACGATCCGCATCCACTCGCCCTCGCCCAGTCGGTGAGCGCCCACCCGATTCTCGCGGCCGCCGCGGCCAAGGCCGAGGAGCTCACCGAACTCGCGATGACCGCCGGGTCGAGCTCCCTGGAGCGCCTGGCCGCCGGCACAGCGATCGACGCGGGCGGGCTCGTGCCCGATCTGCACGAGATCAACTCGTGGACGCAGACCGTGCACGAGGTCGACCCACTCGAGATGCTCGAGGTGCAGCTCGCCAACACGACGGCCCCGTTCATCCTGGTGTCCCGGCTGCGCCCCTCGATGGCAGCATCTGAAGCCCGGCGCAAGTACGTCGTCAATGTGAGCGCGATGGAGGGCGTGTTCGGGCGCGGTTACAAGGGCCCCGGGCATCCGCACACCAACATGGCGAAGGCCGCGGTGAACATGCTCACGCGCACGAGCGCGCGCGAGATGTTCGAAACCGACGGCATCCTGATGACAAGCGTCGACACCGGCTGGATCACCGACGAGCGCCCGCACCCGACCAAGGTGCGGCTCGCCGAGGAGGGCTTCCACGCCCCGCTCGACCTCGTTGACGGGGCGGCGCGTGTCTATGACCCAATCGTGCGCGGCGAGGCGGGCGAAGACTTGTTCGGCGTCTTTCTCAAGGACTACCGCCCGGGGTCGTGGTGACCGGCGCCCGCGAGCCGAGCCCCGCGATCGATCTGCTCGCTACTCCGATCGGCACGCGCGTCGTCGTGCGCTACCTCATTGACGACGGCAGAGCGACGGATGCCCTGGGCCCGCTTCGCTCCGTCAACGAGAGTCACGCCGTGATCGACACCAAGCGCGGCCTGGAAAGTGTGCCGCTCGACCGCGTCATCGCGGCAAAGGAAGTGCCGCCGGCGCCGAAACCGCGACCGCGGTAGCCCGCGGGTGGCCAGAGGTGAGCGGACTGTGGCGGGACCGCTGGGTGCTGTGGTCGTGAGACTCGCGAACTTCAGGACGCCGAAGCCCGCTTGAGGTTCTTCGCGTCAACCGGGCCGATCGTGGGTGAACCGTTGCGGTGCGGCAACCAGTCGACGAAGAACCACACGAGGTTCTCGATCGCAGCGTAGGGCAGATACGCGGCCACTTGAAGAATCGCGACGGGTAGCAAGAGCGCGCCGAGGTAGCCTGCCCAGGCCAACAATCGCCAGCTCTGGCCGGCGAAGGCGCTCGTCGCGATCGGCAATGCCGCACTGCCCAGAACGACCCAGACGGGCATCCCGAACACGAACCAGGCGATCGGAGCGAACACGACCCCGGCGATGCCGATTGCAGCGAGAACGAGCATCGCCAAGAACGTCGGAATCGAGTGCTTCTGGTAACGCTCGAATGCGACAAAGGTCCACATGAGCCAGCTGCGAAAGGGGGCGACTTCGAGCTCTCTCAGCCCGAGGCGAAACCGCCGGTCGATGTGGATGCGCTCGAC
>SCSV01000111.1 GCA_004297555.1 Salinibacterium sp. | reverse complement strand
CTGCCTGGCGATCTTCGGCGCGTACAAGTACATGGACAACCTGTCGAACGCCAAGGCGGACTTCAAGGCATCTGCTGCAGCGCTCCGTGACCCGCACACCTGGATCATGTCGCTGCTCTACATCGGTACCTTCGGTTCCTTCATCGGCTTCGCCGGCGTGTTTCCGAAGGTGCTCGCCACGCAGTTCCCCACCCTGGCCGCGTTGCCGGTCGGCGCAGCTGCAGTTCCGCTCGCCTTCCTCGGTGCGCTGACCGGCTCGATCGCGCGCCCCTTCGGTGGCAAGCTGGCTGACCGCTTCGGCGGCGCTAAGGTCACGATCTGCGCGTTCGCAGTGATGGCCCTCGGGGCGATCACGATCGTGTTGACCCTGCCGCTGGGCAACTTCGGGTTGTTCCTCGGTACCTTCCTGTTCATCTTCGCCGCGACGGGTATCGGCAACGGTTCCACCTACCGCATGATCCCGAGCATTTTCGCTGCACGCAGTGGAGTCGCGGATGCTCACATCACCGCAGGTGACGTCAGCACGCAGCGCAAGACCTCGGCTGCTATCGGCATCATCTCGGCCATCGGCGCCTACGGCGGGTTCATCATTCCGCAGGTGCTCGGTGCCTCCTTCACGGGAACCGGCAGCTACGTCACCGCGATCTACGGATTCATCGGTGCGTACTTCGTGTTCATCGCGATCACCGCTGTCTTCTACCTGCGCCGCAAGGGCTCAGTTGCGGGGCAGCGCGTCTAGTGAGTAGTCCATCCGCCGAGGTCGCAACAGCCTCTCATTGTCCGTACTGCGCTCTGCAGTGCGCGATGACGCTGACGACCTCGGCGGATGGCGCTTTAAGCATCACCCCCCGCGAGTTCCCGACCAATCGCGGTGGTCTCTGCAAGAAGGGCTGGACGGCGGCCGAACTGATCGCCTCGCCCGAGCGCATCCTGGAGCCGATGCTCCGTCAGGCGGATGGCAGCTTCGCCCCCGCATCCTGGGCTGAGGCACTCGACCTCATTGCCGACCGGCTTCTCAAAGCTCGCGCGGAGCATGGCCCCGACTCTGTTGGCGTGTTCGGCGGCGGCGGACTCACCAATGAGAAGGCCTACCAACTAGGCAAGTTCGCGCGGCTCGCGCTCGGGACATCCCGAATCGACTACAACGGCCGGTTCTGCATGTCGTCAGCGGCAGCAGCCGGCAACCGCGCGTTCGGGCTCGACCGCGGCCTGCCGTTCCCGGTGGAAGACCTCGACGCGGCCAAGACAATCTTCATTCTCGGTTCAAATCCCGCGCAGACCATGCCGCCGTTCGTGGGCCACTTCGACGGCGCGCGCGAAGCCGGTGGCCTCATCGTTGTCGACCCTCGCCGCTCGGCGACAGCGCGCCTCACCGAAGACGGCGCCGGGATGCACGTGCAAGCGACACCCGGCAGCGACCTTGTGCTTCTGCTTGGCCTCACCAATATCGTCATCACCGAGAAGCTCATCGACACCGACTACATCGCTTCGCGGACCGTCGGCTTCGCCGAACTGCGCCGCAGCGTGAACCAGTGGTGGCCCGAGCGCGTGCAAGAGCACACGGGTGTTCCGGTCTGGCAGTTGCGCGATATCGCGCGTCGCCTCGCGCAGAGCCCCGACACGTACATCCTCACCGGTCGCGGCGTCGAGCAGCACGCGGACGGCACCGACACCGCGACGGCAGCCGTCAACCTCGCGCTCGTGCTTGGCCTCGTCGGCAAACCGAACTCCGGATACGGCACCATCACCGGGCAGGGCAACGGCCAGGGCGGTCGCGAGCACGGCCAGAAGTGCGACCAACTCCCCGGCTACCAGAAGATCGTCGACCCGGTAGCGCGCGCTCGTGTCGCTGCGGTCTGGGGCGTTTCGCCCGAATCGCTGCCCGGGCTCGGCGTGCCCGCCGTCGAACTGCTCATGACCATGGCCAAGCCGGGCGGCGTTCGCACCTTGCTCGTGCACGGCTCCAACGTCGTCGTCTCGGCCCCCAACGCCGACGCGGTTCGCGCGGGTCTCGCCGCACTCGACTTCCTCGTCGTGTGCGACTTCTTCTTCTCCGAGACCGCCGCGCTTGCCGATGTCGTGCTGCCGGTGACCCAGTGGGCCGAAGAAGAAGGCACCATGACCTCGCTCGAGGGCCGCGTCATCCGCCGTCGTCAAGCGATGGATGCCCCGGCCGGCGTTCGCAGC
>SCSV01000110.1 GCA_004297555.1 Salinibacterium sp. | reverse complement strand
GTCGCGCCACAGGGCCACGCGCTAGTGGCCTTGGCTCCGGTCCTGTTCGTCGAGGTCGTCGCGTTCCTCACCGGTCGGGGCGGTGGCCAGCGCAAGCATGGCCAGCACGACGAGCGCGACGATGAACGTAATTCCGAGCGCAACGAGCGCCAACAGCGGTTGGCGCGTCGACATCAGCACGACGACGCCGACGAACGCCCCGAAGACCGCCGCGAGGCCGAGCAACTCGAGCGGTCGCATTCGGTCGCGCCTGCTTGGTGTTGTGGCCATTAGTTGTGTCCGCCGACCGCGCTGGTCTCTTTCGGGTGCCATTTGAGCGAGAGGCCAGCGATCACCAGGTAGACCGCTATCACCGAGGCGTAGGCACCGAACAATCCGACGACGAAGACGGATGCCGTCACTTGCCCGGTCACTCCGTGTGGGATGGCGAATGGTTGCACATAGTCCGGCGGCACGAGCAAGACGGCGACGGCCAAGAGCAGTGTGAGGGCTCCGATGAAGATCTGATCCCGGGTGACCGTTTCGACAGCCTTGGTCCGGCGAGCACGGATGCCCAGGTACAGCTCGATCGCGCCTGTGATGACGGCGAACCCGGTGAGCAGGAGAACGAGGAACGGCAGTCCGGCCCAAGTCGCGCTCAACGCGATAACGCCGACGACCACCGCGATCGCCCCGTGCATGACGGTGAAAATTCGATCGGATGCCCCGGCGGCGCCGCGAATGCCCGCCACGATGAGAATGGCCCCCGTCGCTGCGGCGAAGAAGCCCAGCACGAGAAACCCAAGAGGCGCGGAGTGATCGGCCGAGAAGGTGATCGCAATTGCGGCGATGGCCGCAACGATTGCTCGGGCGGTTGGTGTGTACCAGGAAATCACGAAGTCCAGTCTAGGTCGCCCTTTGTTCCACCCACGCGGCCGCCGATCTAGGCCCCCGGCGGCAGGTCGACGAATCGCGAGAAGTGCCCGTGGAAGCCGACCGTCAAGGTACGAGTCGGGCCGTTTCGATGCTTGGCGATGATGAAGTCGGCCTCGCCGGCGCGCGGGTTCTCGGCCTCATAGGCGCTCTCCCGGTGCAAGAGGATCACGACGTCGGCGTCTTGTTCGAGCGAGCCCGACTCACGCAGGTCCGATAGCGCGGGCTTCTTGTCGGCGCGTTGCTCCGGACCACGATTGAGTTGCGAGATCGCGATCACCGGCACGTTGAGTTCTTTCGCGAGTAGTTTGAGCGCACGGGAGAATTCGCTCACTTCCTGCTGGCGGGACTCGACCTTCTTGCCGCTCGTCATGAGCTGCAGATAGTCGATGATCACCATTTTGAGCCCGACCCGCTGCTTGAGCCGGCGGCATTTCGCGCGAATCTCCACGAGCGTCATGTTCGGGCTGTCATCGATGAACAACGGGGCATCGTTGATGCGCCCGCGCGTCTGCGCGATGGTAGTCCAGTCGTTGGCGTGCACGGTGCCCTTGCGCATGTGCTGAAGAGGCACGGATGCCTCGGCCGCCAAAAGACGCATCGCGATCTCGCTGCGCCCCATTTCGAGAGAAAAGATGATTGTGGGCATGTCGTGCTTGATCGCGGCCGAGCGGGCGAAGTCGAGCCCGAGTGTTGACTTACCGAGCGCGGGGCGTGCCGCAAGGATGATCAGTTGGCCGGGATGGAGTCCGTTGGTGAGCTCGTCCAGCTCGGCGAAACCAGTCGGCACCCCCACCATCTTTCCGTCGCGGCCTCGTGCGGCCTCGATCTCGTCGATGGCCGTGGTAACCGCCTCGGTGAGCGGGATGAAGTCTTCGCTCTCCACCCCGCCGGTGACGGCGTAGATCTCCGCTTGAGCGTTGTTGACGAGGTCGACTACCTCTCCCTCGCTCGCGTAGCCCATCTGCACGATTCGAGTGCCGGCCTCCACAAGTCGCCGTAGCACCGCCTTCTCGGCAACGATGGAGGAGTAGAAGCCGGCGTTCGCCGCGGTCGGCACGAGCGCGGTGAGCGTGTGCAGATACTCCGCCCCTCCGGCACGGGTGAGCTCGCCAA